>DATGHS010000288.1:0-14109 GCA_035307785.1 Gemmataceae bacterium | reverse complement strand
TCGGCGGGGAGCACATCCAGAAGCTCTGCTTCTTCATCAGGCCCTTCGCGCGCAGCCAGTGCTGCGAGGTAGCGCTCGAGCAGATCATGAGCCGAAAGGGGCCGCTGCTCGGGCTGCTTGTCCAGGCACGACAGCACGACTTCCTCCACTGCTGGCGGCACCCAGTCTTTCAGCCCCAGCTCGGCAAAGGTCGGCGGAATCTCCGTGGCATGGGCGAGCATCATGTCCATCGGCGTGGAGCGCTGGAACGGCAGCCGGCCGGACAACAATTCATAGGCGATCACGCCCACGCTGTACAAATCGCTACGGTGATCCACCGCTTCACCGCGCACCTGCTCCGGCGAAATATAGCCCGGCGTGCCCACGGCATATTCCAGAGCCGGGTCGGTGATTTTCTCTTCTTTCCCTTTCTCATGCTGGCAAATCTTCGCCAGGCCGAAGTCCATAACTTTGATGCGCTCATGCGGGCTGTCCGGCTGCATGACCATCAGGTTTGGCGGCTTGAGATCGCGGTGTATGATGCCGCGTTTGTGAGCCGCTTCCAGCACGTCGCAGAGTTGCTCGAGAAAGCGGCCCACGCGCGCCGGGGTGAAGCGCTTGTTCTTCTTGAGGAGCACATCCAGGCCGATGCCCGGAATGAATTCCATGATGATGCACGGGCCGCACGACTGGTCGATGACGGCATCGAGGAGATTCACCATGTTGGGGTGGCGGAATCGGCCCATCAATTCGGTTTCGCGAAGGAAGCGATCGCGCGATTTGGCGTCGGCCACGAGGTGCTCGTGCATGATCTTCACGACCACGTAGCGTTCGTGATTGAACTCGCGGGCCAGGTAAACGCGGCCCATGCCGCCTTCACCGAGTACGCGTTTCAATTCGTAGCGACCCATTAGCACGCGGCCGAGCATAGGCGAACTCTGCCGAAAAAGGCACGGTACCGAGATTTTCCTGTCCCAAACTTAGCTTGAAACTGGCGAAAATGCCAATGAAATGATCAAGGATGCGATGCTTCCATAGAATGCCGTGGATCACGCCGGAACAGGAGCGATGAGATTGCCTGTTCGCGGCCTCGCGAAAGTTAGGGCAACGGGCTTGGATGATGCGGCCGCCATCTTCTCCAGCTGGGCTGACGCGTTCTCGCGTCCCGCAAGTATTTCAAGAAAAAGATTTGCGTTTCGCAAACCGGATCGTATGCTCGGAATGGGAGGGTGTACGGGCATGCACTTCAAACCTGGGTGACATGCCGAACATGTCGCGTTTTGTCGCCCCATGTCGCATTAGCAAAAGATGTTATTTTCCGGCCGCCCCACGCTGTCCAAAGCAGCTCATCCATTAACATAAAGTCTTTGTTTGTCTATTTTTTTGGCGAACGTTTCAGGGCGGGACAACGCTAAGGCGAGCACGGGGCACTGATTCGATTGATGGCCAACGGCCTGATTGGAGATGGCAATGCGCTTCATTGTTTCGGCAGCTGGGATGTTCCTATTGACCGTCACCGCGCCGCTGTTTGCCGTGGAGTCTCCCCAGGTGCTCGATCCGCGGCTGAAGATCGAATTGGTGGCCGCGGAGCCGGATATTGTTACGCCGACCGGCCTGGCCGTGGATGAGCAGGGCCGCATCTGGTGCATCGAGAATCACACGCACCAGCGAACAGCCGATTACAAAGGTCCGCCGACCGACCGCATTCGCATTTACGAAGATTTCGATGAAAACGGCAAAGCGCGGAAAGTGCGCACGTTTGCCGAGGGGTTCAAGAACTCTATGAGCCTGGCGGTGCGGCCGGGGGGCGAAATCTTTCTGGCGGAGCGCTCGGCGATTTACCGCATTCGGGAGAAGGACGGGAAGGAAATCGAGCGTAAAGTCATTGTGAAGCTCGATACGAAGGGCGACTACCCGCACAACGGCCTGAGTGACATCGCCTTCGATGCTGATGGGAACATGTACTTCGGCATGGGTGAAAACCTCGGCGAGCCGTACACGCTTGTAGGTTCCGACAAATCCGGCTGGGCCGGCGGCGGTGAAGGCGGCAACATCTTTCGGTGCCAGCCCGATGGTTCCAAGATTGAGCGCATTGCGACCGGCTTCTGGAACCCGTTCGGCATGTGCTTCGACCTGCATGGTCGCATGTTCGCCGTTGATAATGACCCCGACTCACGCGGCCCCTGCCGGCTGCTGCACGTGATTCAGGGCGGCGATTACGGCTACCGCTATCGCTATGGGCGCAAGGGCCTGCATCCATTCCAGAGCTGGAACGGCGAATTGCCCGGCACCTTGCCCATGGTGGCCGGCACTTCCGAAGCTCCGAGCGGTATCCTCGCCTGCCCGTTCGCGGGCTGGCCGAAAGAATATCAAGGCGCGCTCTTCAGCACGAGTTGGGGCGACCACGTCATCGAGACCTTCGACCCGAAGCCGAAGGGCGCGAGCTTCACCGCGATGGCCAAAATTCTGGTGCGCGGCAACGAGAACTTCCGGCCGGTGAGCATCGTGGCCTGCCCGGATGGCTCGCTCGTCTTTAACGACTGGGTGGACAAGTCGTACCCGGTGCATGGCAAGGGCCGCATCTGGCGATTGCGGTTGAAGACCCCGTTGCCGTATCCGGCACCAAGGATTGGGTCATTGCCCGAGAATAATAAAGAACTGGTGCGGCTAAATTCGATTCTGTTGATTGATGATACAAAACGATTGAAAAAAGAGGTTGCCCCGCTGCTGGCAAGTTCTGACCCGTTCATTGTAAGTGCCGCGATCTCGGCGTTGCGTATTGTTACTCTTGATGGCATTACCAGATTGTCTCCAGACTCACGGATGCGGCTGGGAGCGTTGCTGCTAACACGTCGGGACGCGGGGCATTTGGAAACACACCCCGAAATCCGACAAGTGATTCGGAGCATACTACCCGAATACCTTGCGGATACTGATCCTGAAGTTCGCCGCACCGCTATCCAATGGGTCGCTGAAGGGAGGTTGAAGGAACTCACCCCCCTACTCGAATCCGCCGCGTCGAAGCCGCCGGTGACGCGGGAACTTTTCGAGGCCTACCTTGCGGCTCGTGACCTGCTCTCCGAGCATCCGCGCGCCTGGAAAGACGAAGCGCCGGGCGAGGAATATGTCTCCGCCATAGTGAAAGATTCGAAGCAGCCGGTCATGTTTCGCCTGCTCGCCTTGCGGATGCTGCGGCCGGACCATCCGGTGTTGACGCCGGCGTTGCTACGCTCCTACCTTTCCGAGCCCGACGAGGGACTGCGACATGAAGCGCTGCGCACGCTGATCGAGCGGCCGGATGCGGAAGCGCAGGAGATGCTGCGGAAGTTCGCCGATGATGACACGAACCCGTCGCAACTGCGGGCTCTGGCTGTCGTCGGCCTGGCCCTCTCGGCCAAAAACTTCGAGACCGACCGGCTATTGCACAAGCTTCGCAAGCAGCCGTTCTTGCAAGACGAGGTTTTGCGCACGCTTGGCGAACGGCGGATACTGGAGCCTCGGCATTCGCCGGCCGAATGGCAAAAACTTCTGGAAGAGAAGGGCGATGCCGTGACCGGTGAGCGGGTGTTCTTTCACCCCAATGGGCCAGGCTGCTATAAATGCCACAAGATCGATGGCCGCGGGGCCGGGATCGGCCCGGATTTGTCGCGTATTGCCTCGTCGATGAGCCGCGAGAAGATCATCGAGTCGATCCTGGAGCCGAGTAAAGAGATCGCTCCGGCCTTCACCACCTGGCGCATCCTCACCCGCGACGGCAAAGAGCGCACCGGCATGATCGTGGGCGAAGATGCCTTCAGCTATGTCACTGTGGCCGACTCGCAAGGGAAGATTGAAAAGATCCATCGCCGCGAAATCGAGGATCGTACGGCCTTGCCTAAGTCGATCATGCCGGAGAATCTGCCGGAGCTGATGACGCGGCAGGATTTCCGGGACTTGCTGGCGTTCTTGTTGGAGAGAAAATAAGAAAAGCATTGAACCGCAGAGACACAGAGAGCACAGAGCAAACCTTGTGTCTTCTCTGTGCTCTCTGTGTCTCTGTGGTTCAAATTGAGGTCCACCGTGTCGCAGCAAACATCGATTCCCCGAAATCTCCCCGTCGTTTGGGCTGTCCTGCGCGTCGGCGGGCATCTGTTGCCGTTTGTCTTGGCCGCACTCTGCGTCGTGTTTATCTTGAAGAAATACAGCGTCGGCGAAAAGCAGTCTGCGATGCCCGTGCTGCTCGGCGCCCTTTGCTTGCTGGCCATTGCCTATCGCTATTACAGCGCCTTCCTCGCCGCGAAAGTGGCGGCCCTCGACGATAGCCGCGTGACGCCGGCTTATCAATTCAACGATGGTCAGAATTATCATCCCACGAACAAATGGGTGCTTTTCGGTCACCATTTTGCGGCCATCTCCGGCGCGGGGCCGCTCATCGGCCCGGTGCTGGCGATGCAGTGGGGCTACTGCCCAGGCTTGCTCTGGCTCGTCATCGGCGTCTGTCTGGCGGGGGCGGTGCAGGACATGCTGGTCCTCGCGGCATCCGTTCGTCGTGGCGGCAAATCGCTCGCCCAGATCGCGCTCACGGAACTCGGCCCCGCGGCGGCAATAGTGACTTCGGTGGCCATTCTCTTCATCGTCATCATTGCCCTGGCGGGTCTGGGCATCGTGGTGGTCAAGGCGCTCGGCGGCGAGAGCCTGGCCTTGCCCAAGGGGGGGCAATTGTTGCTGCCGGAAGGCGGCGGACTGACGCCGGGCAAGTCGCCGGACGACTATCAGGTGCCTGCCGGCACGAAGCTCGCCTTCGCCGGTGAAAACCCTGAAACCGCGGCCGCGTGGGGCGAAACATTCGGCATCAAGCTGCCGGCCGACCATGGTGAGTTATTCCGCGATGAACGCTCGGTGTGGCTGCCGGCCAAGACCGAAATCCTCGTTCCCGGCAGCTCGTGGGGCATGTTCACCATTGCCTGCACGATCCCGATCGCGCTGTTCGTCGGCCTGTACATGTACCGCATTCGCAGAGGGAAGGTGGTCGAGGCGTCGATCATCGGGGCCGTGGCCGTGCTTGCGGCCACAGTTGGCGGCAGCTACATTCCGCATTCGCCGTTGCGCGAATACTTCTCACTCACGAAGGATGAGACCATATTCGTCCTTGCCGGCTACGGCTTCATCGCCTCGGTGCTGCCGGTGTGGATGCTGCTCTGCCCGCGTGATTACTTGTCGAGCTTCCTCAAGATCGGCACCATCGCGCTCTTGATCCTTGGCCTGTTCGCGGCCAACCCGACGTTGAAAGCGGCGCCGCTGGAGACGGAATTTTTGCGCTCCGGGCCGACGTTTCAGGGCAACATTTTCCCCTTTGTGTTCATCTGCATCATGTGCGGGGCGATTTCCGGCTTCCATGCCCTCGTGTCTTCGGGCACCACGCCGAAGATGATCAGCAAGGAAAGCGACGTGCGGCCCATCGGCTATGGGGCGATGCTGATGGAAGGCATTGTCGGCATCGTGGCCCTGCTTGCGGCAGCCTCGCTGGACCCCGTGAAACAGTATTACCCGATCAACACGAAACTGGAGGACACCGCTTCCGGCAAGTACGACAAACAGCTAAAAGAGATTGCTGCGCGCGAAGACCCGATGCACCAACTGAACGTGCAAGATCCCCATCAGTTGCCGGTGCCCAAGCCGGCAGCCGAGCGAGAACTATCGGAATTGGAACAATCGGTCGGCGGCGAGGTGTTGCGCGGCCGCACCGGCGGGGCGGTCACGCTGGCCGTCGGCATCGCGGTGGTCTTCACCGACGCACTGCATGGCATCGGCATCGATGCCGAGCCGCTGGTGCGCTATTGGTATCACTTTGCCATCATGTTCGAGGCGCTGTTCATCCTCACGACCATCGACACTGGCACCCGCATTGCGCGCTTTTTGCTTCAGGAATCGCTGGGAAAGATCATTCCGAAATTCGAAAAGACAAGTTGGCTGCCGGGGGCGGTGCTGTCCACTTTCCTAGTGACGTTCGGCTGGGCGTTCCTGGTCTGGAATGGCTCGATCAGCACCATCTGGCCGATGTTTGGGATCGCCAATCAACTGCTGGCCGTCTTGGCGCTCGCCCTGGTGACGACGCTGCTGGTCAACACCGGAAAAGCGAAGTATGCTCTGGTGACGATCGTGCCGATGTTGTTTGTAGTAAGCACGACGATGACGGCCGGCGCGAACATGATCTTTGGCCCGTTCACACAGATGATCGCCGATGGACACAAGGTTCACAGCACCAAGCTAATTGTCACCGGCTACATGAACGCGCTGCTCACGATTTTCGTAATATTGTGTGTGCTTACGCTGCTTTTCCTGGGTCTGGTGCGCTGGGTAGGCGTATTGCTTGGATTTGTCGAGCCGCGTGTGGAAACCTCTTCTCCCCCTTCCCTTTTAGGGAAGGGGGCGGGGGGTTAGGTGAAGCGCCCGCAACGTAACCCCCCCTCCCCCTTCCCTGCGAAGGAAGGGGGAACCGCGCTCAAAAAGCTGGACACGTAAGACGATAATTGCTAAGGAAATATCGAAATCGCTCTCGTTTGCATAAAAAGAGCAGAGCCTGGGTAGGCCGGGTGGCGCGTGAGCCTTGCCGGTATTCCCATTCATTAGAAAGGACCTAGTTGCGATGACTCACGTCGTTTGCCAGCCGTGCTACGATTGCAAGTACACCGATTGCGTGGTGGTGTGCCCCGTCGAGTGCTTCTGGCAGGATGATGTCATGCTGTACATCGACCCGGTGGACTGCATCGACTGCGAAGCCTGCGTGCCGGAATGCCCGGTAGAAGCCATCTTTGTCGAGGCCAACGTGCCGGCCCAGTGGACCAGCTTCACGCAGCTGAATGCCGACAAAGCCGGCGCCCTGAAAGGCGCCAACGAAGGCCACATCACCGAAAAGCAAGACCCCAAGGAAGGCGCGGAGTGCAAGAAAAAGTAGCCGTTTAGGAGTCGGGAACCACGTTAGGGGTCAGGAGTCAGGAATCAGGAGTCAGAAGTCAGAAGAGCACAACTCTCACTTCCGACCCCTGATTCCTGACCCCTAATTTCCGACTCCTGACTTCTATGAAGACCGCAGCTCTACTGGTACAACTTGGCACCCCCGACGCTCCCACTCCGGCGGCTCTGCGCACCTATCTGCGGCAATTCCTCGGCGATCCCCGCGTTATTGAAGCCCCCCGCTGGTTGTGGTGGTTCGTACTGAACTTCGCCATCCTGCCGCGCCGGCCGAAGCAATCGGCCGCCAAGTACGCGCGCATCTGGGATCCGCAAACCGGCTCGCCGCTGCTGCACTACAGCCGGCGGCAAACCGAGTTGTTGCAGGAACTGCTGCCCGATCTGCCGGTGCGCTTCGGCATGATGATCGGCAACCCGCCGCTGGGGCAAATCGTGCGGGAAATGATTGATGCGGGGCTCGAAAAGCTGATTGTGCTGCCGATGTTCCCGCAGTATTCGGCCACGACCACCGCGTCGGCCACCGATTGTCTTTTCAAAGCGCTAATGAAGGAACGGCGCGTGCCGGCCTTGCGGATTGTGCCGCCGTATTATGCGCATCCGGCTTACATCGACGCGCTGGCGACGATTATTCGCGAGGACCTGGCGAAGTTGCCCTGGCAGCCGGAACATTACCTGCTGAGCTTCCACGGGCTGCCGGTCAAATATGTCGAGCGCGGCGACCCTTACCCCACGCACGTGCAGCGCACAACGGAATTGCTGTTGGAGAAGCTGAACTGGCCGAAGGATAAATTCACGCAGAGCTTTCAGTCGCTCTTTGGCCGCGAGGAATGGCTGCAACCGTATACCGATGTCGCGCTCGAAAAGCTGGCCAAGAGTGGAGTTCGCCGGGTGTTTGTGGCCACGCCTGGCTTCACGGCCGACTGCCTGGAAACGCTGGACGAGATCGGCCATGAGTCGGCCGCGCTCTTCCGCAACGCCGGCGGGGAAGCACTGCGCCTGTGCCCCTGCTTGAACGATCACCCGGCCTGGATCGCGGCGATGAAGACGCTGATTGTGGAGGAAGGGCAGGGATGGATATGACAAGGTGACATCCCACCAGGTCACCTGGTTACCCTCCCACCATGTCACTTCTTACCGTGCGTCGATCATCTTGCATGCGCCGCGGTTGAGCTTCGCCAGCAGTTGCATCATTTCGCGTGGAGCGGCGCCGATGGTGACGGCGTGAATGGACGACAGGCCGTGATTCCAGTTCGTGATGGTTCGCACTTCCGCAGATGTCAACTCGTCGGCATCGGAAAGCAGGCAGATCACATCGGGTTGAAGAGAGATCGCTTCACGAAGCGCGCGCAAGTTATCGTTGCCGCCCTCCGGAGTCAGGTCGGACAGGAAATTCCATAGTTCCTGAAGATTGCGCTCGGTCACGACGGCCATCCCGGTATGGCCGTTGATTCTCACCATTTCTGCTTGCCGGTTATAGACAACGACTTGAAACCGGCTGCTTGAGCTCATGCGGGCCAGCGTGGCCAGGATTTCGCGGCGGGCAATCTCCATTTTGTTGCCGATGCCCATGCTGGCGGAACGATCGAGCACAAAGACGACGGACCGGGCGGAAACGGGAACCGGCAAATGATTTTCGTGGGAGCGGAAGTTGTTGCCGCCATTGCTGCCGCTTCCACTGGGACTGTTGTCATGACTGGCGCTTTTCGGCTCGATCATTTCGGCCGGTTGAACATGTTTATCCGGACCGCTGAGCTCTGGCAGAGTCGGCAACGGCTCGATGACTTTTTCTGGCAATAATTGAGGCGGCGGAGCGGCTTGCGGGCGCATTTTGTGGACCGGCTCTTCACAAATCGTCACGCAAAATTCATCCTGCGGGCCGGTCATCCTCGTATTGAACAGTTGCGAAGAATCTGGAAGCGGCACGCGCCAAAGCGTGAAAAGTATAGCGCTGCCCAGCAAAGCGTGCAAAGCGAGCGAAACCTTCCAACCCTGCCAGTGCCGAGAATTGCCACGCGCGGCGCGTTCGTGCATGCCCGTGCCTCCGGGATAGGTTCCGTTCTCAAGTGCGGTGTACGGCTAGTCGATAACTTCCGTGTTGGCAATCTGGTCCGCCTGCCGGATTGCTGCTCCATATGCAGGGCGTGTCGAACGCTGGGCTTCCGAAGTCGGCCGGTGAAGGGAAATCACCGGCCGATTTTTCTTCCAGCTGGCGGGGAATAGCGAATCAGGCGGATTTGGTCAATCTCAGACCGAATCAAAGGAACCCCTGATTTCACGGATGACACGGAAATAAAAAAAAAACGCTCTTGGCTTTTATCCGTGATATCCCTGAAATCAGTGGTTTCTCTTTAGCCGGTCCCAGATCACAAAATTCTTCCCGCAGCTGGTTGCTCTTGCCTAATTGGCTTCCTATAGTGCCTGGAAGTATGGAAGGTGGGGGGCAGACAGATTCGCGACCTGCCTTGGTACTTCCAACATTCTTTTCCCCTAGGAGAAATTCCATGTTGCGTTTCGCTTGCGTGGCTCTGAGCCTGGGCATCATGCTCGCGCTGACGACCAAGTCGTTTGCCGAAGAGAAGACCCTGAAGGGCACCATCACCTGCGCCAAGTGCGATCTGAAAGTCGAGAAAGCTTGCGCCACGGTCATCGTGGTCAAGGAAGACGGCAAGGACGTGATCTATTACTTCGACAAGGATTCGGGCAAGAAGAATCACAAGGAAATTTGCCAATCGCCGAAGGAAGGCACCGTCACCGGCACCGTCAGCAAGGACGGCGACAAGCACGTCATCAAGGTGACCAAAGTCGAATTCAAATGAGCGCTGACGCCGCTTGCGGCGAAGCAATGTAATGACCCGCGCAGCTGCGCGGGTCATTTCGTTTTTGGCTTGGACTTTGCCAAGAACCTCGGCATACGATTCTCGAAAACAGGCAGCGCCGCCCACCGGCTTCGTTTCGCTTTGCACCCTACCCCACACACGGCGGTTTCTTCATCTTTGGGCGTGCAAAACAGTCATTCGAGAATGCAAAACGCAGGTCCGAGCATGCAAAATGGGAATTTGAGCGTGCAACGCGAATGCGATACCCGTCGTTTTTGCTTCGTTTTGCAATGGGGTGCAATACGAGCTTTGCCCAGCGGTTGCCGCAGCGACGAGGAGAATGAAGGCTCGACTGCCCGCAATGCGGGCAGTCCGTGCCTTGATTTTAGCCCGGCGAAGCCGCAATCAGCTTAGCGGGGCCGCCTGGCGGTCACTGCCGTCGAGCCTATGTTCACCGGCACCGGTGACACGGGCACCGGCTTGGGTTCGCGTTTCGCTTCCCGCACAGGCTCCTTTGCCTTCGTTTCCACCTCATAGCGCCCGCCGAAGCTGGCCCAGTGTTTCGGCGGAATCAGGCCGATGCCCATAATCGCCACCTGGCTGATGTCGAAGATAATTAGCGACGGCACGGCCGCTTCCATGAAACCGTAGGCATGCAAGCCAATGCCGAGCATGTTGGTGCCGAACCACGACCACGATGTGACAATGTTGCCGAAGACGGTCATTATGGCCATTCCGCGTTGCTGAACTAGGCCGCACCAGCGGGCGTGGAGTACAATCGCGTTCCAGAGCACAATCAGGATGGCGCCGTTTTCCTTGGGATCCCACCCCCAGAAACGGCCCCAGGATTGATCGGCCCAGATACCGCCGAGCACGGTGCCAGTGAAGCTTAAGAAGGTAGCAAAACACACCACACCGTAGATCATCTGGCCCAGCAGCTTGAAGGTGCTCTTATCGAGCTTGGGAGTAAACAACCCGAGGATGATGAACACGATCCCAAGCAAGCCGGCGACGAAGGTCGCGGCGTAGCCGGTGGTCACGCAGGTAACGTGAGTGGAAAGCCAGAAGTTGGTGTCCAGCACCGCCTGCATCATTTGCAACGTGTCGTTGCCGCTGCCCAGATTGTGGGCGATGATCGAGGTGGCGAACCCGCCGATCGCCCCAACGACATTGGCGATGCCAATCGGGAAGAGGCGCTCCATTACCAAGCTGCCAAGCACGGCGCCCCAGCCGATAAATATGGCCGACGAATACAGATTCGTCACGGGAGGCCGGCCCTGAATATACATGCGCGCGATCAAACCGAAAGTATGCGGCAGCGCGGTCAGGACCATCAGCCAGAAAGCGGTGCGGCGCAGCGGCTCGGACCAGACCATCCAGCTCAAGCAGCCAATGATGGCTGCGGCCGCATACAGGAAGCAGCATTGGTAAAACGGCGCGGCGCGATTGAAAAAGACCTCGAAGCTCGCCCGCTCCTGATCGCGATTCGGAACGAAGCTAAGGTTTTTGCTGTAACCGGCCACGAGCCGGTTGAAATCGGCCGGCTTGTTCTCCCGGTAGGCGTCGAGCAATTCCCGCCACTCGTGGGCGGCGGGAATGGCGGCGAGTTGCCGGGCGTCTTCTTCCTGCACTTCGCGGCGCAGCCGCTTCTGTTCCTCCGGCGGCAGGTTCTTCACGTCTTTGGGCAGAATGCCTTCTTTGATCATCACCGTTTGAATGGCCTTGAAGCCGATTTCTTCTTCCACTTCCTGCAGGGAGCGCCATTCCTCGCCGGCTGAGCCAGGCGGAAGCAAGAGCGGGTCGTGCAACGACCGAAGCTTCAAGAATTCGTCGAGGTGCGTCTTGAGTTGGACGATTTTGTTGTCGTAAAGCGTACGATTATTTTCCGGCACCTTCTTAATGCGATCCAGTTCCGCCTGGAGCTTTTCGAATTTGTCGGAAAAATCCTTCAGCTTGTAGCGGAAACCTTCTTTCGGCTTGAGGCCCAGCAGATTCAGCACCTGGTCATTTTCGATGCGGAAGACCTCATAATTCCAGACCGGGCTGTCCTTGTCGTCCGGGTCAAAGCTCATCACATCGAGGGCCCAGCGAATTGCCGGTTGTTCTTCCTTTCCGATGTAAAACGATTCCCGGCCGCTGACGATGCGCAGGGCCGTGCGAGCCACGGTGTCGAGCGGCTTCACGCGGCCGCCATCCACCACGGGAATTTGCCGCGCCCCGGCAAGATCGAAGTCCTTCTTACCGTTGCCCAGGTCGGGCATGAACGACGCGCCGAGCAGGTAAATGCCAAAAACGCTTACGGTAATCACGGGAACGAAAAAATTCGCTTTCATACCTTGGCCCTCCGCGTCAAGAAGCCGACCAGGTGGATGCCGAAGTGCACGAGCATGCCAAGCGAGACGAGCGTGCAGGAAACATACGGCATCAGCCAGCTTGGGTTGCGGACAACCTGCAGGATAGTGCCCTTTTTGCCGAGGATCCGCGGGTCCAGCACCCCGGATTGATAGAAGGTGTCGCCGCGGTAGCGCAGCGGCGTATTCATGTAGATTTCCGTCTCGCGGTTCGTGTTCTCTTCGGGATCGACGAGCCGAATGTGGCTGCGATAGTCTTTCGGGGTTTCTGTGCCGACGTATTTGTCGTGCGTGAACTTTTGCAGATGGATGGTGTAGGGTTTGTAGGTTCGCTGGTTCCACAGGTACATGCGGTAGGGCTTGCCGCCGGCAGTCACGGCTTGCGATTCCGGCTGAAGCCGCGACTGGAAGAACAGCGATACGAGCCAGGTGCCGAGGTCGGCCCCACTGCTCTTTTCTCGCAGGTGCAAGTACGCCGACGGGCGGTCTTCCTCTTCCTTGGTTTCGACGCCGGAAACAACCGGCCTTTCTTCCACGTAGGACTCGAGGCCGAGGCCGGCCGTGGCTCGGTTTTGGGCCGATGATTCTTCGTGGAGGGTTGAATTGTGCATGTACTGGACTACTTCAATGTCCACCGGTAGCTTCGGATCGCTGATCTTTGCGCCGTTCTTGAGCAAGCTTGCTGGCACGGTCACGACTTGATCGACATTGGCATCGGAAGGATCGACAAAGACCAGTTCATAATGCCGGCTATCCTCGATGAAATTGGCGGAACCGCCTTCGGCGATCACCATGTGGCCTTCAGTCGCGAACAAGCCGGTCAGAAGCTCGCCGAACAGTAGCAAGATGATACCGCTGTGGATCAGCCAAATTCCCGCGCGCTTGATGCGGAATTGAAAGCGCGTGATGTGGGCCGCGAGCAGGTTGAAAAGGAGTGCGAACCCAAGCGTCCAGCCGCCGGGAAAGGGCACGCCGACCCATGATGGAATTTTGGCCCCGGAGGCAGCGAAAATTTGCAAGGGAATCCAGACGAACCAGGAGCGGAAATAGACGCGCACCACCGTCCAGATGCCGTCATCGCGTTGCGCCCAGGTGCCGCAAAACACCAGCCACATGCACATGCTGAGCAGCACGACAGTCAGTGTGAGAGACGCAACCGGCTTTAGGATTTTCCTCAGCAGCTCGCCGAATGAAGGCGAAGAGGCAGCGCCGGCGTGGGGGGCGTCTAGTACTTGGCTCATGATTGGGCCTCTACAGCCCAGGGACTGCCGTCCCTGGGCTTTCGTTTTTATTTTCCAAATTTCACTGAGCGCACAAAAACTTCGAACGCGGGTTTTTGCTTCTCCACAGACTCCGGCGGGCCGGTCATTTTGAAAAACCAGCTGCGGTCGCCTTGCGGGTAGATCACGCCCAAGATGCGCTTGTTGGTTTCTTTGTTCGACAAATCGACGTACAGGCACTTCTCGCCGGCCACGTCGATTGGCTTGCTCTCCGCCTTGATCAAATCATCGGATGCGGACGGCAGGCCGACCTGGCCGCGCCAGCGGTTGATATTATCGATCGGCGAGCCGCCGGCCTGCGATACCGTGATGCTGACCTTGTCGCTGCCTTGGCCCGCTTCAAATGCGGCATAGGCCATCATGCCGGGGGCGGTCGAACTCCAGCCGCTGGGGGCCGTGAAAGTCGGCTTCGAGGGCACGGCCGGTTTTGGCCGAGGGCCCGACATCGGGGCGGCGGCGTCCGAGCGCACGCCTTCCATGTCCACGATGGTCGCTTCGGCGCCGGCAATCGTTTCCTTCTTGCAATTCTGATCCAATTCGCCGGCGCCGATTTCGCTCAGACCAATCTGGCCGCGCCAGCGGTTCACATTGGGCAAAAGCTGCTGTGCACCGGGCAAACGAGTCACCGTAGCATCAAGGCCTACTGGCAAACGGATCGTGGCGAAGCGCATTTCGTCGCCTGGTTCCTGTTTCCAGCCCGCGGGCAGTTCCCAACCAATCGGTTCGCCTTCC
>DATGHS010000287.1:0-5377 GCA_035307785.1 Gemmataceae bacterium | reverse complement strand
GAACCGGCACGTGGAGTAATTTGCGGGCGATGTTGCCGTACGGAGGGCAGACGCAGCGACATGAATGGGTACCGGGCTGTTGGTAGATTAACATTCGCTCAGTGATTCCAGGGCTTATCCATGGCTGCCAATGGCGGAATTCACTTTTGCCGCCCATTGCGATAGAGCCGTGGGCATTTTGAGAACTCTCCCAAGGGGCAAACCATGCACTACGCAAGCCGGATGACTGCCTGTTTTCTTCTCACGATTTTGAACGTCCCTTTCGCTCTGGGCCAGGACCAAAGCAAGCCAGACCCGGCGGCGAAGTATCCCGAGCCGCCCAAGGGCTTCGATGTACGCCGCGACGGCATCGAGCACGGTAAGCTCGAAGCAATCGAGTACGACTCGACTACAGTCGGCGCCAAGCGCAAGGCGCAGGTCTACACGCCGCCGGGTTATTCCAAAGAGCAGAAATATCCGGTTCTGTACCTTCTGCACGGCATCGGCGGCGACGAAAATGAGTGGACGCGCGGCGGCGTGGCCAACGTAATCATGGATAATCTCTATGCCGACAAAAAGGCCGTGCCGATGATCGTGGTCATTCCGAATGGCCGGGCCGCGAAAGACGTGGGTCCGCGCGACCCGATCCCCAAGCAATCACCGGCCTTTGCCGCGTTCGAGAAAGATCTGCTCACCGATCTCATTCCCTTCATCGAGAAGAATTACTCGGCGAAGGCCGATCGCGAAGCACGAGCCATCGCGGGCCTGTCAATGGGCGGCGGGCAGTCGCTGAATTTCGGCCTTGGCAATCTCGACACTTTTGCCTGGGTCGGCGGTTTCTCCTCCGCCCCGAACACGAAGCAGCCTGCCAGCCTGATGAAGGACCCCGCCGAGGCAGCGAAGAAATTGCGCTTGCTGTACGTCGCCTGTGGCGACAAGGATGGCCTGTTCCGAATTAGCGAGAACGTGCACAAGTTTCTCGATGAGAAAAACGTGCCTCATACCTATCGCGTCATCTCCGGCGGGCAGCACAACTTCCCAGTGTGGAAGAGCGACTTGTATTACTTCGCGCAACTGATCTTCCGCGACCAGCCGCCGGAAAAAGTGACGCCGGAGAAGAAAGCGCCGGAGAAGACGGCCGACGAATCGAAGCCCGCATCAACCAATGTCGGCAACGCCCCGTATCCGCGCATTTACCCCGATTTGCGGCTCACGTTTCAGTTGAAAGCGCCCGATGCCAAGAAGGTGCAGGTCAACGGCAATTTCGGCCTCGGCACGGGCGGGCCGTGGCAAATGGAGCGCGGCGACGGCGGCGTCTGGACCGTAACCACGCCGCCGGTGATTCCCGGCTTCCATTACTACACGTTTACGGTGGACGGCGTACAGATGAACGACCCGGCCAGCGACACCTTCTTCGGCACCGGCCGGCCGACCAGCGGTATTGACATTCCCGAGAAGGGAGTCGATTTCTACGACGCCAAGGACGTGCCGCACGGCGAGGTGCGCTCGCGCTGGTACGAATCCAAGGTGACGGGCAAGCTTCGCCACGCGATGGTCTACACGCCGCCCAGCTATGATGCGGATGCGCCCAGGCGCTACCCGGTCCTTTACCTGCAACACGGCGCCGGCGAAGATGAGACGGGCTGGAGCAAGCAAGGGCACATGAATTTCATCCTCGACAATCTGATCGCGGCCGGCGCCGCCAAGTCCATGATCGTGGTCATGGAAAAGGGTTATGCCACGAAACCGGGCGAACAACCGGCGCCGGGAGGCCGAGGTCCCGGCAATACTGCCTTCGAAGAAGTCGTTATCAAGGACTTGATCCCAATGATCGACGCGAACTATCGCACCATCACCGACCGAGAGCATCGAGCCATCGCAGGCCTGAGCATGGGAGCCGGGCAAGCCATGCGCATCGGCCTCGGCCATCTGGATACTTTTTCCGCCATCGGCGCGTTCAGCGGCGTGGGCAAGGTCGATCCGAAGACCGCATACGGCGGCGTATTCGATGATCCCCAGACGTTCGACAAGAAGGTGAGCCTTCTGTATCTGCATTCCGGGACCGTGAGCCTGGACGAGCGCATCCACGAAAGTGCCAAAAGTTTTTTTGAAATGCTCGAGAAGGCCGGCATCAAGAACGTCCTCTTCCGCGATGCCAAGGGCTTCGCCCACGAATGGCAAACGTGGCGGTATGCGTTCCATGATTTCGCGCCGCGCTTGTTCCAGGAGAAAAAGTGACCGCCAATGCCGATCCGGTAATCCATTGGCTGCTCGACGGCGACGCTGCCATTCGCTGGCAGACGCTGCGCGATCTTGCCGGCGCCACGGATCGCGTCGTGCAGCGCGAGCGGCAGAAGATGGCGCACGAAGGCTGGGGAGCGCGCTTGCTGGCGAAGCAGGATGCGGCCGGCACTTGGGCCGGCGGTAAGTCGGGCGATGGCGGGCTTTACCACCCGAAGTGGATCTCGACCACCTACACGATGCTGCTGCTGCGCGATTTCGGCCTGCCTGCCGGCAACCGGCAGGCGAAAAAGGCCTGCGCGCTGCTGCTCGACGAGGGAATCCAGCGCGACGGCGGCATCAACTACGACTGGAACCAAAGCGAAACATGCGTCACCGGCATGGTGCTTTCCATCCTTTCCGCCTTCGAGCATGTCGACGACCGGCTCGACATAGTGGTCGACTACCTCCTCAAAGAACAGATGCCGGACGGCGGCTGGAATTGCCGTAGACGGAGAGGCGCGACGCATTCGTCGGTTCACACCACGATTCTCGCTCTCGAAGGGTTGCGCTATTACGAACTTCATCATGGGGGCA
Organism: Gemmataceae bacterium; assembly: GCA_035307785.1. Taxonomy (GTDB): domain Bacteria; phylum Planctomycetota; class Planctomycetia; order Gemmatales; family Gemmataceae; genus DATGHS01. The sequence continues at coordinate 2,581 of DATGHS010000287.1, read as the reverse complement.
AAATCGCGGCCGTGCGGGCGGCCCAGCGACGCGGCCGGGAGTTCCTGCTCGTGCACCGGCTCTTTCGCTCACATCGTACGGGCGCGGTCATCAAGCCAATCTTCCTGCGCTTATCCTTTCCGCCGCGCTGGCATTACGATATTTTGCGGGCGCTCGATTATTTCCAGGCCGTGAACGGCGCCCGCGATCCGCGCCTTGCCGATGCTGTCGAAATCGTTTGCAACGCGCGGCTCAAAAATGGCCGCTGGCCGCTGCAAAACAGCTACAAGGGCAAGACTTACTTCGAAATGGAGCGAGTGGGGGCGCCCAGCCGTTGGAACACGCTCCGCGCGCTGCGAGTGCTCAAGTGGTGGAATGGCGAGCAGTGATGCGGCAAGCGCAGGCTTGACCCACCTCGTCTTATTTGATGGGTTCGCAAAGAGCATCGTGCGGTTCGGCAACCCACACCAGAATCAAAGGAGGCTCCGTACATGAAAGCGCTCATTGGCACTACCGTCTTGGCGATATTGTTTGTCGTAGCTCCAACTCCTTGTTTCGCCTTGTGGGAGATCGCTCCCGTAGACAAGGACACGGCCAAGAAAATGGGGATCGAAATCCGCTCGGTCGATGCTGGGCCGAAGCAAGTTCGAGTCGAATTGGAATTCAAACTCGAAGGCGAATTGAAGGGCTTTAGCCGGGTAGACTTGCGGCTGGGCGGAGGCGACAATCCGTTGGTGACGGCGCCGCTCCAGGAGGATCGGTCCAAGCCGGGGCGGTTGGTGGTAAGCTTCAATGCCGACCGCGCGCAAATCGAGAAAATAAGCTTGTGGATTTTTGTGCCGGAAACGCTCGGCGGTGTTGTCTACGAAATCAGCGTGAAGGACTTTGTGGAAGTGAAGAAAGAAAAGTAACATGCGGTCACAGCGTCCAGGCGAGCGGCGGGGTTCATCCGCCGCTGCATCCGGCGAGATGAACCCCGCCGCTCGCCACCGTTGCATTGCTCAGGAGCGCCATGGAACAAACCCCTCAACTCGGCCAACTCATCGCTAATGGCGAGCGCCGCCGTGATGCCATTCACATTGCCATCGCCCCCGTCACGGCGGCACGGCGGCTTTCGCCCGGCCAGCACGTGGGGCTGATCGAAAAGGGCAATCTGGAACTGGTCGGCCCCAGCGAGAGCAACATCGGTGTCGTAGACCCGTTTCTGGCCCACGAAGTCGAACCCGGGCAGCGCTTCTGGCTTTTCCTGTACCCCGGCACGATTACCGGTCTGCGGCATGTCTGGTCGCATCCGGCGTTCACCGCTGCGGCGGCAGCCGTCAAGGAGAAGCTGCGGTGAGCCTGCGCGACGCGTTTCTGAATGCCCTGGCCGAGAACGAGGACGATATCGCTACTCGCCTCGTCTATTCCGACTGGCTCGATGAGCAGGGCGAACACGAGGAGGCCGACCGCCAGCGCCAGTGGCCCGCCGCAAAGGCGTGGCTGGTGAAGTTTTGCCGCGATCATAACTCGGAAGGCGGCAAGGAATCGGACTGGGGCTTTATTTCCTATCGCGAGTTGATCGAACTCGGGCGGCAGGCCATCGCCGAGGCCACCGACTGGGGCCCCGTGATCGACTGCGGGGCCAATGAGGAGATGTGCGACGCGTTGCGCGCCAGTCACCGAGACTTTTGGCAGAACTGGTCCATCGTCACCGGAATTCCGGTGCCGCCGGAACAAGCGGACAATAGTCATTTCGGCTGTTCATGCTAGATAAATGGTTGCGCTATCTCGACTCTTAAACACATGGGCAACCAACTCATGCGCGGCGTCATTTGTTCCTTCATGATCTTCAGCCTTTGCCTCCTGGCGGCGGGCTGTTCTCGTTTGCGCAAGGGCAACGCCACGAGCGACCTCCGGAAGCTGCAAGGCGCTTGGGAAATCCAAAAACTGGAGCAAGACGGCGAGTCCGCGGCCGATGCTTCGATTCTGAAGATGGTGATCATCCAGGATGACCGCTTCGCCTTTCGGTACCGTCTGGCCCGCTCAAAAGAAGACGGCGACCTGGTCTACCATTTCAGGCTCGATACGTCGAAAAGCCCGAGGCAGATTCAACTGACCTCGCCCGAAGAGGGGGACCTGGCGCCGGGTATTTACGAGCTGGACGGTGACACGCTGAAAATTTGCTGGAATCGAAATGACAAAAGCAGCGTGCCCAGCGATTTCACCTGCGCCAAAGGCTCGGATCGCCGGCTGATTGTGCTCCAGCGCGCGAAATGATAGTTTGAAGTTGTAGCCGAACCCCGTATTTGGCGTTCTCTCTTTCTTTCGGGCCCTGTGAGCAACGCGGAACACTGCGAAATGGCAAATCCGAATTCAAATTTGAAAGAGCGCTTTGAGGGCTGCCTTCTGGGGCTCGCGGTAGGAGACGCTCTAGGCGGCAAGTTCGAAGCACAGTCGGCAGAGGCTATCCAGGCTCGCTTTCCCACTGCCCAGCATTTGATCGCCTACCCCAACGAGGAAATTTGGTACACTGACGACACGCAAATGGCGATTGGCGTCTGCGAAGCTCTGATCGAGCGCGGCGAAATCATTGAAGAAGTTCTGTGCCGGACGTTCGTAG
>DATGHS010000286.1:0-25648 GCA_035307785.1 Gemmataceae bacterium | reverse complement strand
CAAGGTCTACAAGGACGCCCCCGGCGGGCATGAGTTTAACCGATTGGATACGAAATTAGCGAAGGAATCGCGCGCGGAGATGTACCGGTTTTTGGCGAAGTACTTGTCGCCGGCAGAACCCAGGAAATAGTCTTTCCTCCCACATCTGGGAAGAGCGCAAGAAGGAGGCGGAAGCGCAGCGAGGCGCGGATGCTTCGGGCCTCGCTGCGCTTCCGCTTCCAGCAAAATATCACCGCGCTGCCGCCACTTCATGCAGCGGCTTCACGCGGCTTAAGGCCTGCAGCAGCGGTTTCAATTGCTCGCGCGTCTCGATCAGCGAAGTGCCAATATGGTTTGCCCCAGCGGACAACAGACGCTGCCGCGTGTCCTGCACTTCGTCGGTCAAGCCCCAGCAGCCGACCAACACTTGGACATTCGGATTGTTGCGAAGCCGTTTGCAAAGGTAGCGACTCCGGGCAATGCCGCCCGGCGGCAACGCCGCAATGACCACCACGGCCCGCCGGCCCGGTGGAAGTTGGGTTACGGTTTCACCGACGAGCGCATTGGCGGAGATCATCTGCATCGGCCACGGCGATGGTCCAAGCAGTTGATGAAACATTGTGAGGCCAAGTTCATCAAAGGCATCTTCGGCCGCGCAGCCATACAGTGCCACCGTTGGTTCTTGATCCTCGCCGGCGGCGGGTACGCTGGAAGTTGGAATAATGATGTCTTCCAGAATCTGCCGCGTTACGCCAAGGATGTGCTCTTCGTCTGGACGACTGAGCTCTCCGTTGCGCCGATCGTGCTTGGCCAGCACGAGTGCCGGCACCAATATCTCGTCAAATACGGACTCCGCGGGGTGGTTCTGCACAAAGGTTTCGACCAGGTTCGTCGCTTCATCTTGATCGTGAGCCAGCAGGCGCTGATAGAAACTCACGTCCGTTTCAAGGCCTCGCTCACTGCTGAGCAGGACCGTGAGTGCCTCCAATTGCGGAATGTATTTTCCCAACACCACGAAGCAGACTGTTATCGGCGTCGCCAGAATCAGGCCGGTCGGCCCCCATAGCCAGGTCCAAAATGCCGCGGCCACGAAAACTCCGACGGGTGATACTCCGGTGCCTTTGCCGAATAGCAAGGGCTCGACGAAGTTGGAGGTCGGAAGTTCGAGCAGGAGGAACAATCCAAATGTGAGCAGCGGCTCGGTCCAGCCGGGAAACACGGCCAGCGTGAAAACCATCAGAACCGTGGCTGCCAGCCAGGTTCCGACGTACGGGACATAGCGCAACAAACCGCCGAAGATTCCCCAGAATAGAGCGTGCGGCACGTGCAGAATCCAGAGGCCCAGGCTGAGCGCCAGCGCGAAGCACGAATTGACGAGCAATTGCAAAATCAAGTATCGCCCAATGCGTTGCGACGATTCATCAATCGCGCGCGTGGTGCTGCTGAGACGCTGGGTTCCGGCCAACTGGATTAAGCGATTGCGCAGGTCTTCCCGATAGATGAGCATGAAAATGACCAAGCCGAACACCAGCACGACTTTGGCCAGAATCTCGACGGCGGGCTCGGCCAGCATGGAAAACCAGCTTAAGCTCGAGGGCGTATTCGGCTGTTGCACCACAACCGGGACTGGTTCTTCCGTTCCATTGTTGTTGTGCGGCTTGAAGGGGCTGCCGGTTTCCAACTCGTCGCCCACATCCTTGATCAGTTCGACCAGGCTTCCAGTCATGCCGCTGCCGGTGCGATGCAGGCTGGCGACTTTACGAATGATAGTGTCGCGATGTTGCGGTATCTCATGAGCCAGGGCTTGCAGCTGTCTCAAGGTTGCCCATCCGAGGACTCCCAGAAAGCCGGTCACCAGCAAGACCGCCAGCAGCACGGCGGGGGTTCTTCCGAGGCGCAGTTTTTGGAAACCGTTGACCAGCGGATTGATCAAGAAGGCCAGCAACACGGCAAAAGCGACCGGCATCAGGATGACCCGCGCCCAATAGAGAATTGCCACAATGAGCACCAAAAACAGGAGCGGAAAGACCAGTGATGTGACATTGCGGTGGGTCATTGCGGTGCGCGACAAGAAGCGAGGAATAACAAATGCCGCCGTCCCTTCGCAGAAACGGCGGCATTCCCTTCCATCCGTTGGAAGATTAAAGTGAGGAACTACTCGTTGAGTTGACGTTCGATATCCTCGCGGGTTTTGCCTGTCTTTTCTTCGATCAGGCCGACCATGCGATCGTAATTACCCTCGACCCGCTTCATATCGTCGTCGGTAATGTCGCCCCAGAGTTTTTTGACGCGTCCTTTCAGCTGGTCCCAGCGACCATCCCATTTTTGTTTGGTTGCGCTCTTCATGACATTCTCCCTTCGCTAAAACTTTGGTTGTGTCCGTTCTGTAAAAGCGAACCGCGAATGGGTTCGCCGCCGAGTTTCGTCGTTATGTTGTTAAAGACATCGGTCACTTGAGGTTGGAGCGGTGGCGGCACCGACGTCGCCAGCATCTCCCGAAGCACGCCCATTGCGGCTCCTACTGCCAGTCCTTTCAGCTTGGAGATTTCCGGTGCAAACTGTTGTGCGAGTGAATGGAGCCAATCCGACTTCCCATTCGCTTCGGGTTGTGGCGCCGGTGCGGAACGCAACTCCTCACCCATCGGATGCGGAACCGCGCTGCCGTTGCTCATGCTCGGCCAGTGGTGCGGCCGCAAATCGGCCGGCGCCGCTGGCGGCCGGGAAACCGGCCTGATGCCCTCGATCAAAGAGCCGGCCACGAATCCAACTGCAACCGCACCTCCCATGACCGGCCAGGGATGGCGCTGGACCTGGAGTTTGAGGTCAAACGCATCCCTTACGCTTTGGACAGTGTCCGCCACCGACTGGCGCGCGTCGTGGACGGTTCCGACCACCTGCTCCTCGAGCGTCTCGAGCTTTTCCGCGAGCGATGCCCGGGTTTCTTCCATATGCTGGCGAATTACTTCAGGTGAGTCGTCCATTGCAGATTCTCCCTTAGGGCTTCGACCGAGCGCTCCGGAACCGCATGTACGGCGCGGAAATCCTTGATCGCCACCATCAAGAGGATGATCCCGGCAATCGTGTGAATGCCACCGATGATGGCAAAGCAAACCCACAGCGGTATCACGGGCCAGAGCCAGTTCAACAGCAAGGGCAGCATCAATTCCAGGATCAGCACGCCGATAAGCAGGACCCCGACGCCGATTGCCAGCATGATGGCGGCTTCCTGCGCTTTGCGGAATTCCTCGCGAATTTCCGAGCGGAACAGGGTCAACTGTTGCTTGATCAATTCCTCGGCGTCGCCGATGATTCCTCCCACCAGGGAGGTCATGCTCGCGGCCGGTGGATGATCTTGAACCATAGCCATGGCTTACCTCCGAAATGCGCGAGCCAGCAGGAAACCGCAGGCAACGCCCACGAAAATCGCGGGGATTGGATTGCGGCGAATCACGTCGGTAAGGTCGTCGGCCAAGCCGCTAATCCCTTGCTCCTGCAAGTAACGGCCGCCGCTATCGAGCGTTTCGGCAACACGCGAAGAGGCCGTACCGAGGAAGCCCTCGTGCGGCGCCTTCTCGCGAATGGTGCCGGCCAGCGACTGCATGCCGCTGCCCACGTTGCCGAGAGCTTTATCTGTGCGTTCTTCCGCCTTGCCGGCCACGTCCTTGGCTTTGTGCATGGCTGACGAAGCCATCTCTTGAGCACGGTCGCCGACTTTCGACGCCGTCTCGCTGGCCTTGTCCGCCACGCCGGTGGCCATCCCGCCGACACGTTCTTCCATATCGCTCTTGTGACCCTCGTTATGTTTGTTGGGGTTCATATTGGCCATGATGCAACTCCTTGGAACACGGGAAGGGAAATTCGTTTCCTCATTCTCCAAGCCCGGTGCGACTGCATCGACAATTCACCTGAAAGCTGGGAACGGGGCCCGAATTGGTATTCGGACGGTAAACCAAACTGGCAAACGCCGTGCCAACGTCACGCCGCGAACTCAGTGTGGTGATTCCGCTTTGGTTTCGGTGGAATTTCACTTGCCCAGACTCTCACCGCGCTTGATCGTTAGTTTTGAACCCGCTGAAAATGACTTGCCAGTTAGGCAAATGAACGCGCATCCAGATTCCGGGGGCGGGAAGGCCGTTTCCCAAAAACCGACGCTAGGGCGATGCGTGGGACGTTACGTGTTGCGCCGAGCTGCTCGGCGAATTCGCTGGGACGCTATGGGCCGCCTCAGCAGCTGTTCGCATCGAAGAGTAAACTCGTGTCAGCACTGCGCCAAAAAGGATAATTTGCGCGCAATAGTAAACCCAGACCAATATCGCGGCCAAGGAACCGGCTGCGCCAAATGCTGAAGTCGCCGTGCTTCGACCGAGGTACAGGCCAATGAGATAACGGCCGACGAGGAACAGCAAGGAAGTGATGATGGCGCCCGTCCAAACATCGCGCCAGGCGATCGGAGTTTCGGGAAGAACTTTGAACACCAGGGCAAACAAGAGTGTGAAAACGACACAAGAGACAAGCAAATGGCCCATCTGCCAGAGCCATGTGCCGCCGGGTAGTGAAGCAGGCAAAAACCGCTGGATAGCGGCCAGTGCAGTAGAGAAGACGAGCGAGACCAAGAGGAGAAGGCCAGTGAAAATAATTAGTCCGAAAGAAAGCGCTCGTTCACGGAGCATCTGGCGCCAGGCGCGGCCCGGCGGCGGCACCACTCTCCAAATAGTGTTCAAAGCGCCCTGTAATTCCATGAAGACGGTAGAGGCGCCGGTCAACGAGAGCACAATGCCCAAAACGGCCGCCAAGGTTCCATTCGATTGATGCGCCTGGGTCAGCATTCCCTCGATAGTGTCCGCCGCCTGCGCGTTAACGATGCCACGTATTTGATTCGCCAGTTCACCGCGAGCCGCCTTCTCGCCGAAAAGCATGCTGGCAATTCCAGTGGCAATGACCAGCAATGGTGCAAGCGAGAAAATCGTGTAATAGGCGAGGGCCGCCCCCATGCGCGCGATTTTATCCTCGCTCCAATCGGAAGCGGCCTGACGTAACAACGCGATGAAGAACTTGCCACGCATGGCGCGGTGGGAAAGTGAACAAAAGTGGAAAGCGAGCACTGGGCAAAACCCGCCACTCCAATTGGGTTGTGCTACAAAGAAGTCGGGCCGAGCCGGCCCGTTGCAGGTAACAGCGGCTCGGCCCACTTATATTAGCGATAGACCGTAAAGCCCCACGGCAACACATTCACAATCAAGAGCACGAGCAGGATTATCAGCAGAATGCCCAGGATACCGCTGGGTCCATAGCCCCAGCCGGAGCTGTAGGGCCAGGTGGGCAGTGCGCCCAAAAGCAACAGAACCAAAATGATGAGCAGAATCAACCCCATGACATGCCCCTTTCAATTCCTTGAATCGATTGAATCATCGACGTGAACGCCACGGCGATGCAAAAAATCACCGTCCCTCGTAGCCCGGAAATCCGCAAAGCAATCGGCATTCGACCGCCTCATGCTGGGAAACCAATTGCCCGCTTCTTCTGGGGCGCTCGGATCCATCTGCGGCGCTTCCAGGTTCCGCAATTTGTGTGCCACGATGCCGGCAAGACAGAATAAGGGAGGCGGAGGCGGAGCGGGAATAGGCGGCATGGCTATTGCACCATTGATTGCCCGGTGCTTTGGTTACGCTTCGCAAACCGGGAGGTCGTCCAATCATGGCAGGCGCATGGCACGAGGCATGGGCTGGCGTCTGCGAGAATTTCACAGGCTTTGGCGACATCCGCGCGCTCACCCAGCTTGCGACGCGCTTGATCATCGCGGCAATTCTCGGAGGCATGGTGGGCTTCAATCGGGAACGAAAGGGGCAAACAGGCGGGACTACGCACTCATATGCTCGTAGCGCTAGGCGCCGCTCTCTTTCTTGCTCTCGTGCTGCGCTTTCCCGAGTACAACTCGGCCAACATTGGCCGCGTGCTTCAAGGCGTGGTGCTGGGCCTCGGCTTCCTGGGTGCCGGCGCCATTATCAAATTGCGCGGGGAGCAGGAAATCCAGGGGCTGACCACCGCAGCCGGCATTTGGTTTACGGCCGCCATCGGCGCCACAGTAGGTCTGGGTCAGATCGCAGCCGCTGTTGTCGGTGCGATCTTGGCCTGGATCATTCTGGCGGCCTTGCGACCGATCGAGTCTTGGGTCCATGGCAAGTCTGAACCGCCGGCGACGGCGGATGATTCCCATCACCACGAAAGGGGTTAGTTATGTGGTATCGTTATTTCGCGGAGGTTTTAGGCTTTCTTGCGGTCGGCTCTTTCCTCCTGGGAGCCGTCTCAACGGCCTGGGCGCAAGACAAACAGCCGCATGAAAAACATGCCGCGCACATCGATCACTGCGCCAAGGCCTGCGCCGAATGCATGCGCGAATGCGAATCCTGCCTGCGGCACTGCGCCGACCTGATCGCGGTGGGCCAGAAAGACCACATTATTACTGCCGGCACCTGCTCGGACTGCTCCGAGTTATGCGCCGCGGCTGCCAAGATCGTCTCGCATCGCGGCCCGATGGCCGGGATGATATGTGAATGCTGCGCCAAGGCTTGCGATACGTGCAGCGCCGTCTGTGAAAAATTTCCCGATGACGAGCACATGAAGCACTGCGCCAAAGCTTGCCGCGATTGCTCCACCGCTTGCCGCGAGATGCTGAAGCATGTGGGACAGGCACAAGATAAATAACTCTTCTGAGATAGCCCAGGGACTTCCGTCCCTGGGCTTTCGTCCTTATGCTGCCGTCGTTTCACCACCTAACAACGTCAGGATTTCGCCGGTGATGTAACTCGAATCGGCTTGAGAAGCGAAGAACACATAGGCCGGCGCTAATTCTTCCGGCTGGGCCGGCCAGCCATAGGGCGTGTCTTTCCCGAAATCCGATACTTTCTCAGCGGGCTTGTCCGACGGATTGAGTGGTGTCCACACCGGCCCCGGCGCCACGGCGTTCACGCGAATGCCGCGCTCGATCAGATTCTGCGACAGCGACTTGGTGAACGCGTGGATGGCGCCTTTGGTCGATGCGTAGTCGAGCAGATTCTTGTTCCCTTCCAACCCGGTAATCGAACCGGTATTGATAATTGCCGACCCAGGTTTCAAATGCGGCAAAGCCGCACGCACCATAAAGAAATATCCGAATATATTGGTCTGAAAGGTCCGTTCCCATTCCTCGTCGGTAATGTCCTCGGGCCGCTCTTTGTGCCGCTGATAGGCGGCATTATTGACGAGAATATCCAGCTTGCCAAAAGTGCGGACGGTTTGGTCCACGGCTTGTTGGCAGAACGCCGATTGCCGCACGTCGCCGGCAATGAACAGCCCCTTCTGCTTCTCTTTCTCAATGGCGCGGAGGGTTTCCTCTGCATCGCTCTTTTCTTCCGGCAGGTGAACGATGGCGACTGATGCGCCTTCGCGCGCGAATAGCACAGCCACGGCGCGGCCGATTCCGGAATCCCCGCCGGTGATCAGGGCCACCTTGCCTTCCAGCTTTCCGGAGCCGCGATAGAGCGGCGCCTGGTAATGCGGGCGAGGATTCAGTTTGGACTCCAGGCCCGGTTTATTCTGATGTTGTTTGGGAAATGGCGGCTTCGGTTGTGCTTGCCGCGCTCCCGGAGGCGCGTTCTTGGATTTTGCACCGGCCATGCTTCAATTCTCCTGCTTCAAGGTGAAAGGCAATTATCGCTTCGGTTCCTTGCAAGATTCAAGGCAACCAACGTTCTTCGGCGCATCGGAGCAACCCGGATGCCGGGCCGCGTTTCCGGCACATGAATTGCGTCATTCCTGCCATGCGATCAGCGCAGATGGCGCTGTTGCCAGAACCAGAATCTTTCTCCGGAGGACATCAAAATGGCACGCGGTTCCAAAAGCAAGTATTCTTCCAAGCAAAAACGCCAGGCCGATCACATCGAGCAAGGTTATGAGCGGCGCGGCGTAAGCGAAAAAGAGGCCGCACGCCGAGCCTGGGCTACCGTGAACAAGGAGACTCACGGCGGAAAGAAGAGCGGCTCAGGCCGTGGCAAAAAGGAAAATCATAGCCCTTCGCACAAAGGCGGGCACAAGGGCGGTCAGGCCTCGGCTTCGCGTACGTCGGCCGAACGTTCCGCTTCGGCGCGCAAGGCCGCTCGCACCCGGCAGCGTCACGCTCATTCGAAATGAACCAACGTTCTCCCTCTTCCCTTTGCGGGAAGAGGGAGCGGAGAGTTACCGTTTCGGCGGATTTGAATTATTCAACTCCCACGCCGGCGGAAAGTTGTACGGCTCGCCGGTAAGTGCCTGGTACTGCTGCTGCTGCTGCGCGGTCAGAATCGAGTTCATTTTGCTCGCACGGCGCTGAGCAAGATCGCCATAGCGCCGGGTGGCGTCGGCGCGGTTCGTGCCGGCGACTTTCGAAAGTTCACTCAACTCGCGCTGATAGTCCGTATCGGCCCGCCGAAGCTGGTCGGCTTGTTCCGTTGTCAAATTCAATTGCTTCTGGATCGCGGGGTCCGCGAACAAGTCAAATCCCCGGTACTGCGAGCTAAGCTGGTTATACCGCTGCATCTGTTGCTCGCTCAGGACGCTCCCGAGCGACTTCGAATACTGGGTATTGAAGTCCGTGGCTAGCGCGCGCATCCGGTCCGCCCGTTCCTGCGGCGTGAGATTGTTAAAGTCATTGAACCGCTTCTGATACTGATTGTTCGTTTGCGAATACAGATCGTTCATTCGCTGCAACTGGTTGGGCGTGAGGTTCAATTGCTGCTGCACCCCTTGGGATTGGTAGAACTGCGGCGCGAACGTCGGCGCCGCGGTTGGGCTTGCAGGCGGTGTCGTGAGGTTCTGGGCGCGCGCGCTAGAACTATCGAAAGCGCACGCGAACAGGACGGCCCCGGACAGGGCCGCGGCGGAAGCAAAGCGGCGCATGGTTATCTCCTATGGCAAAAGGGAAGCGGCCTCTTCTCCAAAAGAGAGGCTGTAATGGGTGAAGGTGCAACAAATGTGCCGCCGAATATGAGAGTTGTTGACTCAGCGCGGAGCCGTGACCCCAACTTGCTGGCACATGCCCAGAAGCGGACAGGATGAGCATTTTGGCCGTTGGCCGGTGCAAATGTGTTTGCCGAACGGCACCACCAAGGCGTTGATCTCCACCCAATACGGCGTCGGCAAACGTTCCATAAGGAGCGCCATCGTCTTCTCCGGCGTCGGCGCCTGGACGTATCCCCAGCGATTGGTCACCCGGTGCACGTGAATATCAACCCCTATGGCAGAATGGCCGCAGGCAATGCCCAGCACCAGGTTGGCGCACTTGGGTCCGACGCCGCGAAACGACTGCAACACCGCTGCATCGCACGGCAATTCGCCGGCGAATTTCGTTTCTGTCCGGCGCGCGATCTCACGGATTTGCCGGGCCTTGGCTTCGTGAAACGTGCAGGCATCGATGAGCCTGTCGATTTGTCGTTCCGTGAGCCGGCTGATTTCGGCCGACGTATGCGCGCGCTCGAAAAGCTGCCGCGCGACCGGCACCGTGGTTTCATCCCGTGTGCGAATGGAAATGATGCAGGCGACCAGTAGCTCGAATACCGACTGGTATCCTTCCTGCGCCAACTGAAACATGGCCGCTCTCGCCAGGGGGCGAACCGCCGCGCGGAGGCGCTCGATGGCGATATCGATATCAAAGGGCCGATTGCGCGGCTTCCTCCCTACTCGGGAAACATGGCGCGAACCATCGGCCTTGGAGATGCTCATGGCGACAATCCGGAATGCGCCGTCCGCTGACACCGGGATCGCGAAAGATGCCCAACCGGTGAAGGTGCAATTTGCGGGCCAAGTTGAATTGCTGAACCGTGGCCCAACAAACAAGGCCGACGTGCGACTGTCCACACATCGGCCTAAAGCATCAAATCGAGAAACGTGTGCGCCTCATGCCTCTGCCATTCCTTTGCGCAGTTCCATTTCCGCTTCCGCCCAGAAGTTGCGACCGTCGCCAGCCGGCCGACCGGCGGCTTCCCACTTGTAGTACGCCGCCAGACGAATGTCTTCCTCGGAGGCCGGCAGTGTCTTCGGGGTCGCGTGGGCCATGGGTGGTGCTTTCACGTCAGCTACTGGGGCCGGCTGACTGGCTCGCGCTTTCGCGCTCATGAAAATACGCTTGGCCATGAATGAACTCCTTTCGTGAGGGGAATTATTCCAACATTGTATGCGCGGCTCCCTCACTTGGCGGGTTTCGTCGTTTCTGGTGGAAAGGGCGACTTCAGAGTGAGCACGGGACATGGGGCATGGCGCAACACTTCCTCGGCCACGCTTCCGAGCATCAAGCGGCCAAATCCGGTGCGGCCGTGCGTGCCCAGGACGATCAGATCGGCCTTACGAGTTTCTGCCATTTGCGTGATCGCGGGCCCGGCATCACCAACTACTAGTGCACGTTCCACGGCGACCGCTGAGTTGGTCGGCCGCAACTCTTGCAACTTTATTTCAGTCTCTTTGCGCACTGGCTCGGACGGGCTTTCCGGGGGCGGCGGAGTCATGACCCCGCCATAGAACGGTTTGGGCTCTTCCAAGACGTGCAACACCAAGAGTTTGGCGCCATAATCCTGCGCCAATGAGCAGGCCATCTTGAACGCATACTCGGATGGCGGCGAGAAATCGGTCGCGTAAAGTATGTTTTTGATCGGCAGCATGGCGTCCTCCTTTCGGCGAAAGGAAAGTTACCGCGGTCGCGCTAATCTGATTCGCAAGCCGCATACCAAATGAGGCAGCAGAGCCGATCGCCCAACGATTGCGAAGCCGTACATATATGAAATGCCCTCTTTCCCAAGGCAATACCGGGCAATACTCTTGCTCTTGGAAATGTGAAGATTTTGCCGGTCTCGTTTGTCGTGATTGTGATCGGCTATTTGAATGGCCGCGCGTGTGTCGGAACCGCACAGTTGGCGACGAATTAGTCCGTCTTTGAGTACCTATTAGAGTATTGCCATATGCTTGTGGGCGTGCCTCGTGAAATTACTCCAGGTGAGACGCGAGTCGCTTTAGTTCCCGACTTGGTAACGCCTCTGCGCAAAGCGGGACTGGAAGTGGTAATAGAGAACAACGCGGGTGCAGCGGCCGGTTTTCCGGACGCTGCCTTTGCGCACACGGGTGCATCGATCGCGGCCGATGCATTGGCCGATGCCGACATTGTTCTCAAGGTAAATCCTCCGACAGTGGACGAAGTGGCCCGCTTCAAATCGGGCGCCGTGTTAGTCGGCTTTCTCAATCCTGCCGGTGACCGGTCCCGGCTCGAATCGTTGGCCGCTCGCAATGTTTCAGCCTTCGCCATGGAGCGGATGCCACGTATCACGCGGGCCCAGTCGATGGACGCGCTCAGCGCCATGAGCACGGTTGCCGGCTACAAAGCGGTCCTGCTCGCAGCCAACTATCTGCCGAAGTTTTTCCCACTGCTGATGACCGCGGCCGGGACCATTCAGCCGGCCCGCGTCCTCATTATCGGCGCTGGCGTGGCCGGTTTGCAAGCAATTGCAACCGCCCGCCGGCTCGGCGCTGTTGTGGAAGCATACGACACGCGGCCTGCTGTCCGCGAACAGGTCGAGAGCCTGGGCGGGAAGTTCGTGGATTTAGGGCTGGATACGTCCGATGCGGAAGCCAAGACCGGATATGCCAAGGCCCAATCGGAAGAGTTTTACAATCGCCAGCGGAAGGCGCTCGGAGAATTTGTCTCACGCGCCGATGCTGTGATCACCACGGCCCTCGTGCCCGGACAGCGGGCGCCATTGCTCATTACCGAAGAAGCAGTGCGAGCTATGCGGCCGGGTTCGGTGATCGTGGACCTGGCGGCCGAGCAAGGCGGCAACTGCGCGCTAACGAAGCCGGGCGAGGACACGGTTGTCCAAGGCATCACCGTATTGGGCCCGCGGAATCTCCCAGCGTCGCTGCCGTATCACGCTAGCCAAATGTATGCGCGCACGGTGACGAATTACTTGCTGCATTTGTTCAAGAACAAAGCTTTGAACATCGACCTCAACGACGATCTTACGAAAAACCCGCTGGTGACGCACCAGGGGAAGGTGATGATTTAATGACCGATCCGCATGAACTGGAACTGAATCTGTACATCTTCATCCTGGCCGGCTTCCTCGGTTATCGGATCATCTCGCGCGTCCCGCCGCTTTTGCACACGCCGTTGATGTCAGCCACCAATGCGCTGTCCGGTATCTCGCTGATCGGCTCACTCGTAGTAGCCGGACGCATGGAAAGCCCGCTCAGCACTATCCTTGGTTGCATTGCCGTGGCCTGTTCGTCCACGAACGTGGTCGGCGGCTTTCTCATCACCGACCGCATGCTCAGCATGTTTCACACCCGCAAGGAAGGCGATCGGCACGCGCGCAGCGCCGGCAACTGGGCCGTTCTGATTGGCATTGTCGTGTTATTCTTCGTGGCGGTGGCCGTGGCCTTTGCATGGAAGAACAAACCGGAAGACATTTCCAAGGGCGTGCTGCGCTATCTGTACATCGCCTCGGCCGTACTTTTCGTGCTGGGGCTGCAAGGGCTAACGTCGCCGCGGTGGGCCAGGCAGGGCATGATCTTGGCCGGGCTTGGCATGCTCGTGGCCATCATCGGCACTCTGTTCAATCACGAGATCAAGACCTGGGGTTATGTCTGGATCACGCTCGGCATGGTAGTTGGCGGCGCATTCGGCGCTTCGCTTGGTTTGACGATTCCGATGACGGCAGTGCCGCAGCGAACGGCCTTCTCGCATTCGCTCGGCGCATTGGCGGCATTGATGATCGGCATCGCCGAATATGTCTTGCATTTGAATCCGGAGCATCGCGAAGGGCTAAGCAGCCTTTACATGACGCCGCTAGGTTTTGAAGTCATCATCGGCGCGCTTACCTTCACCGGCAGCCTCATGGCTGCGGCCAAACTTCAGGAACTGCTTCCCGGCGCACCGATGACATACAAGGGCCAAAATCTGATCAGCGGTTTAGTGCTTGGTTGCATCGTGATTGGCTTCATTGTGTTGATCTTCGCGCCGTCCACGAGTTTTCTGTTTTTCCTGATCGTGATCATGGCGTTGGCTTTCGGCTGCTTGTTGGTCATCCCCATTGGCGCGGCCGACATGCCTGTGGTCATCGCCCTGCTGAACTCCTACGCCGGATTGGCCGACGCTGCCATGGGATTCGTGCTGCTCAATCGCATCCAGATTATAACCGGGTCGCTTGACGGAACTTCGGGCTTCTTACTATCGCTGCTCATGTGCCGGGCGATGAATCGATCGGCCATGAATGTGCTTTTCGGCGCCTTCGGCAAGCCAGTCGAAAAGACGGCGAAGGATACGGAGCCGAAGGGCACTGTGCGCAGCATCATGCCGGAAGAACTGGCCGTAATGTTCGAAGGCGCACGTCAGGTCATTATCGTTCCTGGCTATGGCATGGCCGTGGCGCAAGCCCAGCACGCCATTGGCGACCTGGCCAAGTTACTGGCGAAGCGCGGCGTGGAAGTGAAGTTCGCCATTCACCCGGTAGCTGGCCGCATGCCGGGCCACATGAATGTGTTGCTTGCCGAGGCGAATATTCCCTACGACCAGTTGTACGAGATGGAGCAGATCAATCCGTACTTCGCCGAGGCGGACATTGCCTTGGTGGTCGGCGCGAACGATGTCACCAACCCCGCCGCCCGCAATGACAAATCCAGCCCGCTCTATGGCATGCCGATCCTCGAAGTGGACCGGGCGCACTCGATCATTGTCATGAAGCGCAGCATGCGCCCCGGCTTCGCCGGCGTCGATAACGATTTGTACTACAACCCGAAGTGCATGATGCTTTTCGGCGACGCAAAAGAAAGCTTGAACAAGCTCTTCACCGCGCTGAAAGCGTAAGTTGCCATTGTCTATTCACACTTTCTTCACATAAAATTCACATTGAGTGGACGACGGTGACTCGTCGGGGTGATCCCCGGCGGACCATCTTTGCCAGACATTACGTCACATTGCTTCGTCTGGCGCTTGGGCAGCCTTGATAGCCGCTTCCGGTCGGTTCGTTTTCTCCCGAAACAGGACGTTTACTGGTGGAAGACTCATCCACAGGCCAGCTACGCTCGGCGAGGCCCGACGTGCCCGCAGGCGCCTAGGTTGCATGCGGGTATTCCTTCCCAATTCCGTTGGAGGTGCGTCATGCGCTACACATTGGTTTCGCTCGTGCTGGCAGCCATCGGAGCAATTGCGATCTTGCCGGCAGATGCTCAGGCCGGGCCGTTCCGATACCGCGGCGGTCCGTGGGATCGCTGGGCGGCATCGGGTTACTCGACAGCGACGAGCACCTACTATCCGTTGCCTACCCGAGATGATCCGGGAATTCCGAGGTATTCGCAGTCCTATTACTATTCGGGAACGTACTCGGTCTTTCCAAACATTCCCTGGCAGTATCAATCGCCGGGGCATGACGATCCGGCTCTGGCTGGCGTGACTCCGCGATTGTACACGACACAGTATCGAGGTATTCCATGGGAATACACGTCGCCCTCGCGCGACAGTCCGGAGCCAATGTATTTCTACCTCCGGCCTCCAATGTATCCGAGCCGGAACATTCCATGGAAGGAAACATCGCCCTCGCGCGACAATCCGGAGTGAACGGACTTCATAGGAACTCGCGGCGCGAGCAAGGGAAGATCTTGCTCGCGCTGCGAGTTCCTATCCTTTAACGGACTTGGCCCAGTCGGTGTACTCTTTCAGAATCTCCCCTCGTTCGCAGCGCTCACGGTAAGCCAAACGCAGCCGGAAGGCGTATTCCTTTTTCACTTCGTATTGCGGCACGATTAGCTGGAAATCCCAGGCAGGATTGGTCGTTTGCTGCTCACCATTGAGACCACCTCCGCTAGGTGAATGGGTGAAACGAATGCCCGCATTCCGGTCCAGCATGAAGATGGCCAGGTGCTTGCGGAAGTGCCCATAAAAGAACGGCTCATCGAAGCGCAAGGGACATAAGTTGCGGTACAGCGCATCGCCCAGTCCCTCGCTGAATTTCAAGTCGATGTTATCGTCCTGATGGCGGATGGTGCTCTGGTTGTTATGTTGGCTTGAGCACAGCTGCTGCCAAAGGTTGCCGCGGCGAAAGTACATGCTCTTGTCTTCCGGCGCGTTGATGTAACTCGCCCAGAACAAGCCGATGTAGCCATACGCGAAGGCGTGTTGCGTCGGCACGCAGCGGAAAGTCATGTCAATGTAATGCGGCGCCGTGAGCTTGAATTGCGTCCAACTTTCGAGATGAAACGTCGGCGTAGGTGGTTGATGCAGTTCAGCTTCCAGGTCGGCGATCTTTCGGAATTCCATCGGGGCATTGCGCGGCTCGAAGAAGATCTTGCGGCTGGCATCTCCGTCGCGCTTGTCGCCATCGAAGATGTGCTCGAAATTGAGGCCGGCGACCGTCGGCACAAAGAGATTCATCGGTTCGGTGCGATGCGTGAGGCTCCAGATGCCGTTGTAGCCAGCGCGGTGATCGCCATGGGCGGCATTGTCGCCGATGATAGCTGCGATGTCGCCGACCTTGAATGATTCGTGTGCCATGTGGACATTCCAATTTTCGTGACCATTTCGCCCTTATGATAAGCGCCCCGTCCTGAGGCGGCGACCGCACATGATTATTCCTTCTCGGTTCTCCGCTCCAAATTACCCGGCTACAAAAGCCGAACTCTCGATTTGCGAATAATAGAATGAGGGGACTGCGATTGATCGACGGCAAGGCAACGGCCAGGAGCGCACCGAATGTCCTCCGAAATTACCTATGCGGACAAGGATAAGCCCCGGCATCCGTTGGGATTGCCGCCCGGCAGCGTGCGGTCGGTGTTGGCAGTAATGATTGGCGGACTCTTCTGGGCCATCGCGCTGATGCCGGAAAGCAAGAATGTCTCGATTCCGCTTTTCTTGTATTTCCTGCTCATTCCGATCGCTTTGTTCTTTTTTGCCCACGGGCGCACGATTGGCAAGGATTGGCCGCATCCTTGGAACTTGCCGCGCGGCACATTCCGCGCGCTCATCATCCTGATCACTGTCGGCGGAATTGGACTGCATTACTACTTGTATGGCCACGGGCCATGGGAGCGCTTTGTTCCGATTGCCGGCGACCTGGCGGCATGGCCTAAGTTGCTGCTGGCCACAATTGTGGGTCTGGGGCTGGGTCGAATACTTGGCCACGGACCGTGGCACCATTCCGCAGCGTTCCAAGACATCCAGGCCTGGGTGTCCCTTCTCAGCATGATTGGACTGGCCATAGAAGCGCTCTTGCACATCGCCGTGCGGCCCCAGCTGGGCGAGGATTTGAAGATGGACTTGAGCACGCTGGAGGCAATTCTGACGGGCATCATCTGTTGGTACTTCGGCGCGAGATCGTGACACAGCGTGGCCAATTGCAAAATTCCGTTGACCGTGACGATAGTTACTTCCCATAATATTACTAAACTACGGCCGATCGTACGGTCGATACATTCGTTCACTTCGTTCGGATTCGCCCGCACTAAGCGAACGAGGATTCTCATACTTTTATTTGGCCCCGACGCTTCTCGAAGTCCCCAGGCCGCGACGCCTGGCAGCGCTCTAACGAAGTACAATCGTTGTTGCGTGGTTCGCCACGCTTGCCCGAGAGGTATATGCTTTTGCTGTTCTGGCTCGTGATGCTCCATAGCTGCGCTGGATACTTTCCGGCGGCAGTGGGTGGCGGTTTTTCCGTTGCCGGCATCGCGGCCGATACCCCGGTAACCCCGGAGCTTGCTCCGGTTTCGTACTCGTCTTCGGGACCACCCGAACTCGGCGAGGTGGAAGCTCCCCGCTGGCCGCAGTGCCCAAGAGCTGCGGATATGGGACCTCTTCCCCGCCCACTCGTGGATGTTCCGAGACCGATTTCGACACTTCGTGTTCACCTTTCGAGAAGTCCGCCGGGCCACGGGATAGCTTCCCAGGAGTGGCCCCCATGCTCACCGTTGAAGCCTGCCTCTGGATGCTCGCGGGGCTTCTGGTCGGGTTGATTGTGGGATTGCTGATCGGTTTTATCCGCGACCGTATCCGCCGCCGCAGCGGTCATGCGCGCAACGATCAAATCCTCGCCCAAAGTGAAGAAGTATTGGCCCGGGCCCGCAAGGAGGCAGAGAACCTGTACAAGGAAGCCGACTTGCGCGCCAAGGACGAACTCTTCCAAAAGCGCTCCGAGTTCAATCGCGAAATGGAGCAAACGCGCGCCGAAGTGCGCGAACAGGAGCGCCGGCTCGAAAAACGCGAAGATGTGCTCGACCAGAAACAACAAGCGCTACATAAGAAAGAGCGTGCGCTGGAACATTCACACAAGAAAATGGTCGAACGCCGTGAGACACTGGAAAGACGGCAACGCGAATCGGAAGCCCTGGTCGAACAGCAGACGCAAAAGTTACATGAAATCAGCGGGCTTAATCGAGAGGAAGCCGAGCGGCAGCTGCTGCTGCGGTTGGAACGGGCGCTGAGCGACGAACTGGCGCAGCGGATTCAGAAAAACGAAGAAGCGATTCGGGCTGTCAGTGAGCAAAAAGCGCGCGCGATCGTGGCCTCGGCCATTCAGCGCTATGCCGCGGCCCACACGGCCGATACGACCGTTAGTTCCGTGGACATTCCGAGCGACGATATGAAAGGCCGCATCATCGGCCGCGAAGGGCGCAATATCCGCACGTTTGAAAAATGCACCGGCGTGGACGTCATTGTCGACGATACTCCGGGCGTGGTAATCGTGAGCGCTTTCGACAACGTGCGCCGCGAAGTGGCCCGCATGTCGCTCGCCAAGCTCATCCAAGACGGCCGCATTCATCCATCGCGCATCGAAGAAGTGGTGAAGGAAACACAGGAAGAGATGGAGCGCAATGTGCTGGAGATTGGCAAACAGGCCTCTCAAGATGCCGACGTCGGTCATTTGCACGAAAAGCTCTGCCAGCTGCTTGGCCGCTTGCGGTTTCGCACGAGTTACAGCCAGAACGTGTTGCAGCACAGCCTCGAGGTCGCGCATCTGTGTGGGATGATGGCCGACGAACTGCGGCTAGACGGCCGCATTGCCCGCCGCTGCGGTCTGCTGCACGACATTGGCAAGGCGGCCGACCATGAAATGGAAGGCGGCCATCCGAAGATCGGCGCCGAATTGGCCCGCCGCTACGGGGAAACCAATGCCGACGTGCTGCATGCCATTGTGGGTCATCACGATGATGTCACCCTTGATCATGTCTATACGGTGCTGGTAGCTGCGGCGGATGCCATTAGCGCCGCCCGCCCTGGGGCTCGCCGCGAAACTCTGGAAAAGTACGTCAAGCGCCTCGAAGAATTGGAGACAGTGGCCCAAAGCTTCCCGGGCATCGAACATGCTTATGCCATTCAGGCCGGTCGAGAGTTACGAGTGATTGCGAACGCCGGCCAGCTATCGGACAGCGACTCCATCAAGATTTGCCGTGACATCGCCAAGGCTATCGAGGACCAGCTGGATTACCCCGGCGAGATCAAAGTGACCGTGGTACGAGAGACGCGGGCCGTGGAATTTGCCAGATGATCTATCGTGGGCTTTGAGCCCGCACGCTCGAAGACTCGCGTGCGGGCTTGGCAGAAGTCTTTCCTCCAAGCCCGCACGCGAGTCTTCAAGCGTGCGGGGTCTTTACGGCGCTTTCAAAATTCACTGCTACTTAGGTTTCGCTGACTTCAAGCTCTCGTTGATCTTATCCAGCGTCTCGTGCAGCGCCTTCAATTCTTTCTCGACCTGCTCCAGGCGCTGGCGAATTTCGTCGTCGCGCTGTCCGGAGAGTTCGTTCACATTAATCTTCCCGCCGCTATCCACGATCGTGGCATACCGAAGCATCCTTTCGGATCGATTGATCGTATCGAGATAGACCGGGCGAGTGGTGAGAAACAGATCAAAACTTTGGTCCGGCGGACTGGTTTCCACCTTCCGAGTAGCGGCGGCGATGGGGATGCTGATTGGTTTGCCGGCCCGCAGGATTTTTAGTGTCGTGGGCTTATCCTTGTTCGCTTGGACCTGTTTCGAAAGATCTTCGAACTTGTCGATTGGCTTTTCGCTCAACTCCAAAATGATGTCGTGCTTCTTCACTCCGGCTTTTTCGGCGGGACTGTTCACAATCACGTCGGTGATTAGCATGCCTTTGCCGGCTTGCAGGCCAAGTTGAGCGCGGAGGGCATCGTCCAGCGGATCGACATTCACGCCGATGTAATACTCAGTCTTTTGTTCTCCTGCCGGTCCCAAAGTTACGCGATAGATTGGTTGAATTTGAATTGTGACCGGTTTGCCGGAGCGGAGCAATTTCAGAGGAACCGGCGCTTCACCGGCGGCCTTCAGTTGTTTATACAAATCGTCAACCGACGCGAGTTGCTTGTCGGCCAGGGTCAACAGCACATCGTTCGGTTTCAATCCAGCGACGGCGCATGGCCCGTCGGACCGTACATTGGAGACCAGCAGCCCTTGCCCGGCGGGAATGTCAAGCTGAGATCTCAGAGCGTCGCTAATCGGCTCCAGGTTTGCCCCCAAGAGTTGATCCGTAGAATTAGCGAATCGCGCCAACATGAGCCGCGCGTCGATGGCGTCTTGAATCTCCTGAGTTTGTGCGCGGGCCATGCTCAGTGGCAGAAGTCCGCCCAGCGCTGCGACCAAGAGGAATGCAATCCGAATTTGGCGCCAAGAAGTCATTTTGTCTTCCTTTCTGGAATAGAAGCCAAAGCCGCAGTAAACAGCCCTGTAAAATGAAATCAATACGTTCGACCGCCCATGTACTGGAAACGGAACTCTTGCACGGGCAAGTTTACTTTTCGTCCATCCTTCAACTCCACCGGAACCACACGATCCTGCCGTTCCGCCCGGTAACCGCGTTGCTCCCATTTCTTGAGGATCGCCTCCAAAGATGGAGTGGGTTCGTTCCGGACCAACGCTGAATCCTTCTGAACCGAAGTCACATTAGCCTTTGCGCTTGCATCCGCGGGCAACGTGGTGGCGGAGCCGGCTCTCGTCCAAAGAACACCACTGCTTGGGCCGGCCGGCTGCGGACGCACGTTCCAGCCCAAGGCGAAGGCAAGGGCCAAACAGGCCGCCAGCGCGCTTAATCTTGCAATCCGGCTGTCAGCAATCCGTTTCTGAATAGAAACCGTCGGTGTGGCCGCGACGGCAACCGTACTCCGCCCCGACGTCGAACCGGCAAGGGCGCCGAACGAATCGCGCCAGGTCTGCGCTTCCAGGAACGCCAGCGCACAGCGCCGCCAGCCGCCGGGCTCGTCTTCCAGCTGCCGAAGCAACATCCGGCGCTCCGCCTCGGGAAGTTCACCATCGACCAAGCGGTCGAGCAAGCGATGATCGGGCAAGTTCCGTTTGTGTTGATTTTCGAGTGGCATATTCATTCGGAGACCTCAATCACATTTGCGGAAATAATGGCTTCACGCAGCCGCTGGCGGGCCCGGTGCAAGCGCGCTTCCACGGCGCTTTCGCTCAGACCCAGGTGCGCCGCCAATTCCCGATAACTCCAATCTTCCGTGTACTTGAGCAGCAGAATCTCGGCGTCCCGGCCCGGCAGATGAGCCAATGATTTGCGGACCAGCGTTTTCCTTTCGTCGAGCAGCAACCAATTCAGCGGGTCCGTGACGCTTTCATTTCCTTGGCCGTTCTCCCTGAATCCTGCGAGCAGTTTTCGGTGCCGACCATGCTTGCGCCTGTACAGTAGGACTTGGCGAATGGCCACGCGATAGAGCCACGCACCCAGTCTTCCTGGATCACGCACCGGCACCTGCTGCTTAACCGCCGCGAGCGCGATTTCTTGCATCACTTCGTCCCTGGCTTGCGGCTCACCGAGACGGGCCAATACCACGGTGCGCAGCCAGCGCTGGTGCCGGGCGAACGCTTCGGCCCAGTTTACTGGCGGCTGTTCCGAGCCGGGCGAACCAGGCGGATGCGTTGTCTCGGCCATGGCTGTGAGAATAGTTGCCGCAGAAAGGGAAATCTTGCGGAGAAATGATGGATTATTTCACGCTTCCACCTCCCAGACTTGCAGCCCCGTCGTATCGATCAGCGCCGGCAATACCTGCATGCCCAGATCTTCGGCCACACGGTGAACGTGCGTGTTCTGATTGCGTTTCACCAGGATCGTGACCGTGCCGCCGCCGCCGGCGCCGTTCGCTTTGAAGCCGGATGCGCCGGCCTTGAACGCGGCGTGGTGCAGGCTCTCGATCTCCGGCGTGGTAATGTCCGGATGCAGCTTCTTCTGCGCGTCCCAGTTCTGGTTCATGGCCGCCGCAAAGTCGTCGAGGTTGCCGTTGAGGAGTGCGTCCTTTCCGGCCAACGCGGCGGCCGCAAGCTGGTGGAATTCACTCTTGTGCCGCTCGGCCTCGCTAATCACCTTTTGATGCATGGCGCTAGAGAAGTGTGACTTACCCGTATAAACGAGGACAAAGCGATCTTCCAACTCGCAGCGCGTGGAAGCGCTGAGCGGCAACGAAAAGACGCGGGCACTCGGATACTCGACTTCCATGAAGCTGACACCGCCATAAGCCGCAGCAAATTGATCCTGCACCCCGCATTCGAGCTTCAGATCTTGCACTTCCACCAGTTGCGATTCGCGGGCAACTTCATGCGGCAACATGTTTCGTTTCTGATACCCGGAAAGCGCTCCAATCGCGGCCACGCCGAGTGCAGCTGACGAACCGAGCCCGCTGGCGGGCGGGGCATCCGAGCGAACACGGACTGTGACTTCCCGCCGTGTGGAATACAACCCGCTGCGGTGGGTCTCGATTCCAGCCCGGGCCACCGAAGCCTTCAGCAAATCGAGCACGCCGTTGTATTCCACATTGCGAATGTCCTGAAACCGGCAGCGCTCGTCGGTATCGAGGCTCTCCAGGGTGATGCCGCCGGCCCCCTCCTTCACGCCGAGGGTAACGTACGTATACATCCGGGCCGCGAAGTTCAACACCGCTCCGCGCGGCACAATCCGCGTATCGGTCCAGCCGCCAAGATCACAAAACCGCACCGGGGCCCGGGCACGCCATTCGGTCATGATGCTTGCTCCAAGATAGTGGGCGACGCGGCCGGCGTCGCGATTGTGGCTTCCGCAAGGTATGAGACAACTCCCATCATGATATTCCGAAAAACGATGTAGAGGAAATTGCGGAGTCTGAATGCGTGCTAGCTCAAATCCACTCAAGGTGCGCTCGCGCGCGCTCATTTGGATAGACGCAAGTCCTTTGTCGAACAGATGTTCAGGCTGTGCGCGACGCGCCTTCGCACAACTTGAGCTAATTGTGCGTTGAGTGGTGCTCGGAGCGGTGCTCAGGGCGGTGCTCGGGGCGGTGCGTTGAGCGGTACCTTGAGCGGAGCGGTTCATGGGTTGGTTGCGAGCGTCCATGATGATTCCTCGAAGTGAGCGAACTTTGCCACATGTAGGCCGGCACGAAATGCGAATCAAGCCGGCCGCTTTGGCAAGAATGCTTCGAAACTAGCAATGGTCACGCAAAGCCGTGCTACCCGTGCTAGCTGCGGCAGTAAAGCCAAAGATTCTGACTGGTGGGACATTTTGGGACATTATTGGACATCCACCGGGCGCTAGTGGCAGACGAGCGCAATTCGTGGCCGCAGAATTGTACGATCCTGTATCGAAAGGTCAAATTGTTCGAAAGAATTGCGTTTAACGCGCAAAAAAGGCGAACTGGATTAACAACGCGGCACGCGGAGCCCGCACTGTTATGACAACGTCCCGATTGCAACTGACTTCCAGCATCACTCCTCAAAGTCCAGATTCTTGGGCTCTTGAGCAATTCCTTTTCGTGGCTCCCCTGTGGCTTTTCCCGGCTCGCCAACCCGGCCGGTTGTTTTGACATCGTTGCCCACGACTTCGAATTTGAAATCATCCACCCACACCTGCCCCTTCCCTACCAGCACTGCGCCGAAATAGATGAGGGTCACACCTTCCTTGGGCACATCCATGACAATTTCATCTTGCTTCCAATCGTTTGTTCCCTTAATCGACTTGCCCCCCAAGTCGGAAGAAATAGTCACGTGCCCTTTGCCGTCGTAGGACTCCATACGCATCCACATACCGCATGAGTTTTCCACGCCCTTGGATTTAATATAGGCGGTCATGCGAAGCCGCTTGCCCTGGAATTTCGCCCCATCGAACGCCTGAGTCAGCGCGCCGTACCACGTCGGCGTTGCTGTGATTGACTTGATGGAACCGCTGGCTTTGCCTTCATGACGCACCGACTTATCCACGCGGATCTCGTAATCGTTGCCGCCGCCACCACCCCACGCGGCTGGGAAGTCGTTGGCCGGGACCGGCGCTGGAGGCGGATCGGGACTTATTTCAAGCTCCAGGGCACCAGTGGCGAGCTTGGAGGCGATATTGTCGAAGTTCTTGGGAGCAAGTTGCCCGTATTGTATTCGAAACGTTCCCGTCCCCCGGATTATCGGATCCAGGCCGATCGGGGAGAATTGATCGACAAAGTCCTTCGACCTGAGTTGAAGTCGCATCGTGTCAATTTCGACTTCAGTTCCCGGAGCCAAATCGAGCTCTTCTGGTTTCCGCTTCTCTTTGGGAATGGAATACGACTCGAGGGACAGTTGTTTTCCATGGGCATCGGTCACGATTAGCGGTTTTTCCACAAAGAACTTCTTGAGGTACTGGAGTTTGACCCTCTCCTTGCCGGTGTTGCGAACGCGGACCACAAGTTCGACCGTTTCGGCGTGGCTGTAGGCCCGCTTCTGACCGGCACGGTAGCCCAACCCGGCCTGGATACCGCCGACCTCTTTGCCCCAGGCCGTGAGCGGTTCTTTTTCCTTTTCCTTTTCGTTTTCCGCTTCCTTTTTCGGTTTCTGTCTTCGCATCGTAAACAGGACCTGCCGGCTGCCGACATTCGATGTGAACTCCGTCGGCCGCGCCCCTTCCTGGTCTTGCGGGAAGCAGAGTTTGAGGTTGTCGCCGTCTAATTCGTAGATCGCCTGCGCGACTCCGCCCTTTCCCCGCCCCTCAGTCACAGTCAGGTCGATGGCCTTCGGCTTCTTCGTTTCATCCAGCTTGATGTTGAATTCCCGAAACTTCTTTCCAGCCGGCTGAGCCACCAGGGCCAGCGTGTCTCCCGCGAAGACCGCGTCGGCCTCGTCGTCGGGATTCTCTTTCACGTTTGGCATCCCATCGGTGACCATCGTAACCACCCGCCAGGTGCCCTGGAGATTGTCTTTGTCGGCTTTGCGATCTGGCTTCTCGGCCGGCTCGGTTTTTTTCTGCGGCGATCTCCCCGCTTTCTCGTCGGCGGGTGGTTGACCGCCGCGGGCCGCTGCCGTGCGGTTAGAGAGGACAGTCGCCCCGATGGCCAGAAAGCTCAACACCAGCGCGACGGCAACAGCCGCCTTGAGTTTGCTCATCAACATGGCTTTCAGCACTCCTTCCGTCAGCTCGGCAACCCTACCCGAGGCCGCTGCAGTAACGACTACCGTTCCCGTTGACGCCAGGCTCGCCGCATTTATCGTTGAATCCACAACACTAGCCGGCACGCTTGCCGATGCCGTCTGTTCTGCAAGAACCGCTGCTAGCGCCGCACCAGAAAAGGCCACGCCGCTGCGGGTGAGCCGCTTGGCCAAGAGCACTCTGGCCCTGGCCAAGCGCCCGGCCACGGTTCCTTCCGGCACTGCCAGTTGCCGTGCGACCTCCTTGCGAGTTTGGCCCTCCAGATCGCACAGCACGATGACAGCCCGATAGATATCCGGCAGCCGGCTCAACTCTCGATCCAGAAGGGGCTGCAAGTCGTGCCAGTGGTCTTGCGGAATGGCTTTGGCATCTGGCATGACCGTCACCTGCACTTCTCGCGCTGCCCGCCGGGCAGCAGTCCTTCGTGCCTGCAGAGCGGTCTGGTGAGCGACGCCATACAGCCAGTTCCCCACCATTTCGCGCGGCCTGACTGACGCCGCCTTGCGGACCAGCACAAGAAAGGTAGCCTGAAACGCGTCTTCAGCATCGTGATGGCTTAACAGGCGCCGGCAGACGCCCCACACCATGGGGCCGTGTCGCTTGACGAGGGCCGCAAACGCGCCCTGCTCGCGAGTTTCGACAAAGCAGCCAAGCAGTTCGCCATCGCCGAGCCCGGCGCTGTCCGAAAACAGCGCGGCCCTGCGAACCTGTTCGATCACGCTCTTCATCGGACTCGCGGCCATGATCCTCCCCCGGCAGGCATTCCCGCTTTGGCTCTAGTTTATATCTGCCGCACGATGAGGAATTGATACAGGAGATATCCGAATGAGCAAAAATGCAATTTCCCGCTCAGTTCGGAACGATTTGCGGTGTCGCCGAAAGCCCATGCGCCATACGCCGAAGTCGACGTAGCGGATGGCGGCAACCATCGATTTATGGATGCGCGTTCGGATCATCCACCGGCAGACCTTCAGCAGTCGCTGCGGCATTTAGCGCCACATCTGCTGAGACAAATGTGATGGGCGTTCTGCGTCGGACATTCGCCTGTAATGCGGCGGCCAATTGCATCGCATCGTAACCACGCAGCGCGTGGACCTCGGCCAAGTCCATGGCCCGTGCGATCAAGCGCGGTGTAATCGCCACCACGCGGTACAGGGTGGCGAACTACTGCCGGAACTGGCGAATGGCTGAAGCGATATTGGCCGCAAGATTGGGACTGGCTCGCCCTCGCCGAGCAAGCGCTGCG
>DATGHS010000285.1:0-4545 GCA_035307785.1 Gemmataceae bacterium | reverse complement strand
GTGCGGCTGGCGGAGTTCGGCACCGTCTATCGCTATGAACAAGCCGGCGAACTCAATGGCATGACCCGCGTTCGTGGCTTCACTCAGGACGATGCGCATCTGTTTGTCACTCCGGAGCAGGTGGAAGCAGAGCTGCTGGCCAACATCGATCTGGTGCAATTCGTCCTCAAGAGCCTGGGCCTTAATGATTACGCCGTCCGTCTCAGCTTCCGCGACGACAAGCCGGGGAAGTACGTCGGCTCCGATGAAGATTGGAACAATGCCCAGGCCGCCCTTGAACGAGTCGTAAAGTCGCTCGGCATGCAGCATTCCATCGGTCTCGGCGAGGCGACCTTTTATGGCCCGAAAGTGGACTTCATGGTCCGCGACTGCATTGGCCGGCAATGGCAGCTCGGCACCGTGCAGCTCGATTACAACCTGCCCAAGCGCTTCGAGCTCGAATACATCGGGGCCGACAACCAGTCGCACCGGCCGGTGATGATCCACCGTGCCCCGTTCGGCAGCATGGAGCGATTCTGCGGCATCCTGATCGAACACTTCGCCGGCTTCTTCCCCCTTTGGCTCGCCCCGGAACAGGCCCGCGTGATTCCCATCCGCGAAGCCTTCAACGACTACGCCAAGAGAGTTGAAGCGAGCCTTCGTGAAGCCGGCTTCCGCGTCACCGGCGACTATCGCCACGAAGACATGCGTGCCAAGATCGGCGACGCCTCGCTGGAGAAGATTCCGTATCTGCTCGTGGTCGGCGAGAAGGAACAGGCCGCCGGCGCCGTGGCCCTGCGCGATGAATCGATCAAGGACATGAAGGCCCGCAATGTGGGCTCGTTCCCTCTGGCGGAGATCATCGCCCGCTTCCGGCAGGAAGTCGCCGAGAAGCGGATTCGAGCGGTGAGCGAAGGCAGCGCGAATCTGAGCGAAAGCGGGCAAAAATACGGCGAGTAACATGTTGCAACGCCGCAAGCGGCACCGGTTGCTTGCAGCGTAGCAAGACATCTCAGCATTTCCATTCGTACCGGTCTTGCGGGCAAAATCCGTAACTTCCGAGTATTCCACCTGTCCGGACTCTTGATTTTGCCTATCTCCACAAGATAAGCTCAAGTTAAGCGGTCTGCGCTGAAATAGTCCTTTTTTGGAGTGGAGACATCCATGTGCAGGACCTTTGCCGCGGTTGGATGCGTTCTTTTGGGTGCGAGCCTGGCCCTGAGCGCAGAGAGACTGCCGATGCCCGCCGTGGTGCAAGAGCCGGTGGAGAAGCTGATTGAGCAGCTGGGCAGCAAGGACTATAAAGCTCGCGAGGCAGCCAGCAAAGCGCTGGAAGCTCGCGGTGAAGCCGCGCTCGACGCCATGCGTAAGGCGGCGGCGGTGACCAACAATCCCGAAGTCCGTCGCCGGCTCGACGTAATTATCACCAACCTCGACCGCATGATCATCTTGGCGCCGAAGCGCATCACGCTGAAGGTGAAAGACCAACCCATGAAGGACGTGGTGGCCGAGATTGCCAAGCAATCGGGCTACCGCATGAATTTGCAAGGCGCCCAGCAACAACTGGTTACGCTCGACTTCGACAAGGCCACCTTCTGGCAGGTGATGGACCGCATTTGCCTGGAAGGCGGACTGATTATGTATCAAAACGAAGGCCAGCCGATCCAACTATACCAGCAAGACAGTTTCTATCCGCACAACTTTTATCAGGGGCCGTTCAAGGTCACCGCCAACAATATTCACTACAACAAGTCGATCAACCTGGGGCCGATGCAGCGCAATCCGCAGAACAACACGCTGCGCAGCGAAAACATGCAGTTTAACTTCAGCATCTGCTCGGAACCCAAGCTGCCGATCATGGGCGTGGGCCAGGCGAAGCTGCTCGAAGCGATCGACGAGCGCGGCCAATCGATGGTCCCGCCGGCCAACCAGCACGAGGTCTACTACGGCCACGGCGGCGGCTACCGCATGTTCAACTACAACACCCAGGTGCAGTTGCTCTGGCCCGACAAGGAAGCCCGCTACATCAAGTCGATCAAGGGCACATTGCCCGTTACGCTGCTGGCCGATCAGAAGCCGGAGATTGTGATCGAGGACATTCTGAAGGTGAAAAAGCAGAAGTTCACGGGCCCCAATACGGAAATCCAGATTGACGACGTAAAGGAATTGAACAAGACCTCCGTGCAGATCAAGATGACTGTGCGCAACCTGAAGGGCGGACCGAACGATTACACTTGGACCAACTCCGTGCACCAGCGCATCGAGCTGCAAGACGCCAAGGGCAACAAGTGGTATTCCCACGGCTACAACTGGGAGAGCAGCAACCAAAGTAGCGTGTCGGCCACGTTCACCTACGGTACCAACGGCGACGGCAACGTCGGCCCGGCCGCCAAGCTCGTCTACCAACA
This sequence comes from Gemmataceae bacterium, assembly GCA_035307785.1. Taxonomy (GTDB): domain Bacteria; phylum Planctomycetota; class Planctomycetia; order Gemmatales; family Gemmataceae; genus DATGHS01. The sequence continues at coordinate 2,158 of DATGHS010000285.1, read as the reverse complement.
CTGGACCATGATCCAGCATCAGATCGAGTTCGAATTCAAGCAACTGCCGCTGCCGTGAATCGTCTCTTGCCCTTCCGCCTATGTCCGCGCCGACGCCTGCAGCACAACTTGGTTCGCCACCCTGTATGATGTGCCGTTGCGGCTGACGTCCGACTGGGTAATGCCAATGCGTTCAACCTGCCAGGGGATCCCCTCGAACCATGCCGTACCGACCTTTCCTCGGCGCAATTTGAGCCCGGCCATCACATCGGACATTTGGCCGCGCGCCAGGTACGTCACGGCAGCCACTACAGCCAGGACGGCGACCCCCGCTCCAAGTCCGGCGCCGAACAGCACCAGCGCGACCGCCAACGCCGTCGTGACGACCACGATGGCCAGACCGGTTCTCTGGCCGGGTTCCAATTCTGCGGCCCCGCTTTGGGGAGTTGCATATTCTCGTGCCCAGCGCGCGCCGAAGTACCCCACCAGCACCGCCGCGCCCGCGCTTAACAACCGCAAAGCAAGCTGCCAGGCACCCGCCACGACCGTGCGCGTTTGCGGCAAGTCGAAGTAATCTGCGGCTATCAACAGCATGAGCAGCAAGACCGATCCGTAAACGCCTGCCCCAACCGCTCCCGCTACTTTGCGTGGCGGCGTCGCGGTGCGGTTGGTGGGCGCGGGCGAGCCGTTCTCCAAGCATTCCATCACACGCCGCGTCAGCAGGCTCGCCAGCGCCAGAGTCGCCACCAGTCCGCCGGCGACGATCCAGACCGGCCCCACCACACGGGTCACTGCGTCGCCGAGTTCCGGCCGACCGTACCGGTGGAGCAGCCAACCGGCCACGAGCGCCCAAACGGTGATCCGGACGAGGAGGCCGACGAGCGTTGTCGGCGTAAAGCCATGGTCCTCTTGGGGTTGGTCGAGGTTCTTTGCCGACACTCGAAAAAGCGAATTGAATCTCCGTGCCCGCAGGAACCGCCCAGCCAGCACGCCGAGAAAATGACCGCCTACCAGCGCCCCTAACGCCAGAACCCCGTTGAATATGTACCCGCGAATCTCGGGGCTCAAGTTCTCCCACCAGGACCGAAGTTCTTCCAACATGTCCGCCTCCACTGGAGAAAGAAAACAATGTTAGCGAAGGACGAATATCGCTAAGGGGGACGTTTCTGAGGGGGATGCGAAGAAATGGCTACCAAAGAATACTTCATAATAAGGGAAGCTTCAAGTCTATGGGCGGGCGGTTTATTTGTTATGGGCCCTGAAAAAGCGTGGTGCGCCGTTGACAGGCCTCGGGGTACTTTCGGAGACCTTCGGTCGTAAGCCCGACTTTTCGAGCCCAGGCTGTCGGCCTAGAAAGGCCAACCTGCGACAAACTGAGACACTGCCAGCAATTCGCTGCCAACCCCAGCCCTGGCATCCAATTTGCAATGAATAATTTGAGAAAGCCCCGTTACGGTGCGCTCCTTGCGTCCAGTGGCTTGATTCGGTCGAATTGCTGCTTCGAGACGAGCTGCACGCACTTGAACTATCGATTTCTTGACACGGAATGTCCTTGCGAGCGGAGGATGGCCAGGGCCTGTTTTTACCGTTTCCTGGGACGAACTCGCCTCTGAAGCGGAACGGTTGTCAGGAGGCGAGGGCCATCGCGCCCTAAGGGGTAATCGCTCATGGCGGGAGGACGTTTCCGTCGAGCATCAATGTAACGTTGCACGCGCACAGGCGGCGAAAATACTTGCCGAAATTCTTATGGGCGCCGCTGGGTTGATCGCCACTGGCGGCTCGCCCAGGCGATTACCTTTCGGTGGCGAAGATATCATCTACTTCCGCACGCTGGATGATTACCAGCGCCTGCGTGCGCTCACAGATGCGCGACAACAGTTCGCGGTGATCGGCGGCGGCTTCGTCGGCTCCGAAATTGCTGCCGCCTTGGCGATGAACGGCAAAAAGGTGGTAATGGCATTTCCGGATGAAGGCATCGGCGGCCGCACGTTCCCTTCCGATCTGGCCGGGTATCTGAATGAGTATTACCGGCAGAAAGGTGTCGAAGTGCCGCAAGGGCAGCGCGCTGTCGGGTTGGAAATGGGTGGGGGCCGGGCAGTCCTGAAGCTTCGTAGCGTTCAGGGCGAAGCAGAGCGCGAGATCGAACTGGCCCGGCAGGCGGGACTGGAATTAGAAAATG
>DATGHS010000284.1:0-12173 GCA_035307785.1 Gemmataceae bacterium | reverse complement strand
CCGCGGCGGGCGGCGTCGGAATCGTCCAGCACTTCTTTCACGATCACTTGCGGAATCTCTTCGCTCAGGCTGGCCACGCGCACCAGTTCGGCATGATCCACGTCCATGCCGGCGCGCAGGTGGCCCATGAAGTTCTTGATCTGGTTGCTGGAAATGGCATAGCCCACGCCGGAGTTGATGCGGCGGCGCTTGTCGAAGGAAATGCGGCCATTGATGCCCACGACCTCGCCCTGCATGTTGAAGAGCGGCCCGCCGGAGTTGCCGGGATTCACGGACGCATCCACTTGAATGCAATCGGTGTATTCGAGGAACCCGCCTTCGGGGTATTGATAGCGATGCACGCCGGAGACCATGCCGAAGCTCACCGTGGGTGAAAAGTCGGTGGCCAGCAGGAACGGGTTGCCCATGGTCATGCACCAGTCGCCTTCCTGCACCTTGTCGCTGTCGCCCAAGGCAGCGACGGGGAACGGCTGGCCTTCTTTCTTGGGCAGCAAGCGAATGAGGGCCACATCGCCGACCTTGTCCCAGCCCACGATGACCGCATCGTACATGACGCCGTCGGCCAGGCCGCACTGCATCACCGGGCCGGTGCCGGAAACGACGTGGAAGTTCGTGAGAGCATAGCCGTCTTTATCGATCAGCACGCCGGAGCCACCACCCTGCCCGCCGGGCGAAAAGATGGCGACCACCGCGGGCCGGCATTTGTTGATGACCTCGATGCGCTGCTTCTCGCCGGAGCGGACGGTGGAGTCGTCGGCGAGGGCGAAGGCGGGGAGGAGGGATAGCGCTGTGACAGCCACTGAGATGGAACGCGAGATCATTCGTGGTTCTCGGAATGAAGGTCGATTATCCTCGTTCCCAAACTCCTGTTTGGGAACGTGCATTTGCGAAACTCTGTTTCGCGGCAGGTAGTATCGCGAAACAGAGTTTCGCGAGAATGAGTTCCCAAACGAAAAGTTTGGGAACGAGAGAAATGTGGGACAAGATTGGAATCTTGTCCCACAAGCGGCTGCCGTTACTTGCTCACCTTCGCGTCTGCCAGCGTTACCTGATTGCCGTAATCAAATAGCCCTGAGGCCGTGACTACGGTGATCTTCAACTGCTTGATCTTCTTCACGTCGAGCACGATCGGCATCGGCTTGTCGCCGCGCTTCACTTCAGTTTCGAACAACTTCCGGCCGTCGCCTTCGAAGGTCAGTTGCACGTCGCTCGGCGTTTGCACGTTCGGGTCCACCCCCAGCACAGCCTTAAATTCCTTGTAGTCGCCGTTGATGTCGTATACGAGCGTCAGGCTCGGGTGCAGGACGAGCCCTTTGGCGTAGGCCGTGCCTTCCAGTTGGATCGGCTGGTTGTCCAGGTTCTGGTCGCGCCGCCACTGCACGATCAGGTCTTCGGTGCTGCCCTCTTCCTTCGGCCGCAGGTCGGACAGGAAGACGATCTTGTCCTGGCTATAGTCCAGCTTGGCAATCGGGTTCAAACTGGCAAATTCGACGCTAATGCCGGCTACCGTAAGGACGCTCAAGGTCTGACCTTTTAACACCACTTTGGTGGCCACGAACTGATTTTGGAACGTATCCACCACCTTGCAGACGCGCGGAGCAATGTTGCCTTCCAGCCGATTGTTGAAGAGCAGCGCCTGGAGCTTGTCGATGGGCAGCTTGCGGGTGGTGTTGTTGCTGGCCACTTGAAAGGTGATGAACTTGCCGTCGGCATCGGCGTCGCCGAAGGTGCCATCGAGGCCGTCGAGCCGGTCGTCCTTACGCACGTAGAACCGATCGCGCTTGCCCTTGTCGGCCAGGATTTCCTGCCATTCCTTTTGTGTCTTCTGGTCCTGCGCATCCACGAGGATATACAGCACCTTCTCCATGGGCAGGGTGAGCTTCTTTTCCGGCAAGATCACGAGTTCCACCTGCTTGCCGCGCAGCGTGAGTTGCTTGCAATGGAGCAGGCTGCCGTCGACCAGTTCCACGTCGATGAATTTGTCGGGCGGCTTGCCGAACGTGGCCCCGGTTTCCACGACGAGCATCCGTGGCACCGGAGTGGATTCTTCGCCGCTGCCGGTCTTCACGACCACCGCCGCTTCATCAATGCGCACGAGGTCGCCGCTATATTTCTTGCCGTCGAGCGTGGTGATCTCGGCGGCCGGAAGCGCGGGCGCCGCAGAAACAAGAACCAGGAAAGTATAAGCAGAGGATATGACGAATCGCATGTTGTATCTTCTCAAATTAGCCCACGGATGAACACGGATTGAAACGGATAAACACAGATCAAATGCCGTCAACCTTCAACCATTCTATTGTTTTCATCCGTGTTGATCTGTGTTACGAAGTCCGTGTTCATCTGTGGGCTCCACTAAACGCAAACAGGGCTGTGATCGTTTGTCCTACGACCACAGCCCTGGCATTCGCACACCCATCGCCGGCCGGGCCTTATTTCTTGGCGCGGGCCAGCGACTTGGCATAGTTTTCGATAATTTCCCGGTAGCGGGGGGGCAGGTCCTTCGTGAGTTCCATCATCGCGTTGGCCCGTTCCTTTTCGGGCAGCTTGCCCCAGATCTCGGCGATCTCGCGCAACTTCTTTTCGTCGATGTTGCCGGGGCCGCTGTTCTGCCCGCCCTTGCTGTCCAGTTGCGGCGAGCTCGGCTGATTCGTGTTACCAGGGTTGCCATCTTTCGGCTGACCGCCGGGGCAACCACCACCATTCTGTCAGGTACCGCCCGATTTGGCCTGGTTCTCCATTTCTTTGATGACCTCGTCGAGCCGGAAGACGATCTTCTTCTGGATGTCTTGCGTCTTCTTGCCGGCCCGGTACAGGTCGAGGCGACGTTCGCTGTTGTCCATCAGCTTGGTGATGTTCATCAGGTCTTTTTCGTCGCTCTTCCAGGTCTGCATGTCGAGGAACATGAGCGTGGCCACCATTTTGTAGCGGTCCGGAGCGTCGGCCACGTCGTCGAGCAGGCGCACGATCGAGTGCGACGCTTCTTCCTTCTTCATGAGGGCGTGTTCGGCCACGGCCTTGTGGAAGAAGTAGGCCGAGGGGTCGGCCACCTGTTCCGGCTTCGCCGTGTTCAGCGCTTCGAGCGCTTCTTCATACACCCGGCGGCTGGAAATGGCCTTGGCGAAAAGGAGTGCCATGTTGGCCCGGAAGAACGCGGGTTGCTTGCTGTCTTTCAAAAGGACGGGCACGTCCTTGGGAACGGCCGTGCCGTCGTTAATGCTCTTGAGCAATTCGGCCGCTTTGGCGTCCAGGCAGAGCGTTTCGGCAATCTTGTCGAGCAGCGGCTTGTCGGCCTGGCTCCAGATGGCATCGAATTGCTTGCGGGTGGCGTCGTCCGTCTTGCCGGTGGATGCGAGCCACTCCTGAGCCTGAGTGCGAGCCGTTGCGGCAGGCGTCGATTTGAGCGAACCGAACGTGTACACGTCGGTCTGCTTCTCTGCCGCCCACACCCCACTAACCGCCAACGAGGCAGCGAGCAGGGTCGCGTAGCCGAATCGTCTGAACACGGTAGAACCTCCTGAAAAGAGGATGGAGTGCGAATGCAAACGCTGTATTAGACCATAAAATCGTTCTTAGTGCAACGATTTTCAGGATTTTCTCACAATTCCGATTAGCAACGCATCGCAGAAGCGTTCCGACGCTTCTGCGATGCGTTGCTAATCACTGATTCTTCCCCGTTGCGATATTCTTGAGCATCTCCTCGATCTTGGTCTGCCGCTTCGACAGGCCCTGGATTTCTTCCTGCAAGCGGCCATCGTCGGTCTGCTCGCCCTTGTATTGCGAACCGTAGTCCTCCGTGCGCTTGTTCACCTGAATCTGCATCGCCCGAATGAGCTTTAGCTCATTTAGTAAGTTTAGCAGTTTTTGCGGCGGCGGCTGGCTTGGATTTGGCGGCTTGGGTTGATTTTTCTGATCCTGCAACTGCTGCTGCGCCTGCTTCAAGGCTTCGATCATGTCTTTCAGGGCCTGAATCACGTCTTCTTCGATCTTCTGCGTCATCTGGGCCACGTCGTACTTGTCGAGCCGCTTTTCGATGTTGCCCATGTCTTCTTGCACGCTTTGCAGCGACAGCGCGAACGCCGAGGCCGAGCCTTCGTCTTCCAGCAGTTGCATGGTCTTGCTGGCCAGCTTCACGATTTCGCCTTCGCGGGTGGAAAGCTGCTGCGAGCGCTGTTCTTCTGCCCGAGTGGGCTTCTTGTCGGGATAGGTAAGGATCACACCGTGCACGCGCTTGGTGCCTTCGTACACTTCAATTTGGATCGCCAGCATCTGCTCGCAGCGAGCGCGAAGGTTGGCCAGCTTGCGCTCCATTTCCTCTTCACGCAACTGCCGCAGGCGCTTTTCCAGCTCCTTCTTCAGTTCTTCGAGCTTGGCGATGACCGGATCGAGCTTTTCCGACGGCTCCTTCTTCTTGAGTTCCTGGAGCAGCTTCTCGACTTCCTCCATTCCCTTCAGCGCTTCTTCGATCTGCTTGCGGCCGGGAGTCTGCGGCTGTTGGGGTTGCTGCGCTTGTTGATTTTGGTTCTGGTTATTCTGATTCTGGTTTTGATTCTGGTTCTGGCTGTTGGATTGCTGGCCCTGGTTGGGCTTCGACTGGCCCTGACTCGGCTGGCCCTGCGACGGCTTGCTCTGGCCGTTGTTGGCCTGCTGATCTTGCTTGGGGTCGTTCTTCTTGGCGTTCTGCGGATCGCCCTTGGCATCACCCTTCTTTTCGGGCTTGGCCTTCGACTCGGCCGGCTGGTTCTCCTGCTTCTTGGCGTCAGGGTTCTTCTGGTCATTCGGCTTGGCGTCGCCTTGCTTCGCGTCCCCTTGCTTGGCATCGCCTTGTTTGGCGTCACCCTGCTTGGCATCGCCTTGCTTGGCATCGCCTTGCTTGGCGTCTCCTTGCTTCGGGTCGCCCTTTTTCGCATCACCCTGCTTGGAATCTCCTTGCTTGGCATCTCCGTGCTTGGCATCTCCCTGCTTGGCATCGCCTTGCTTCGCTTCGCCCTGCTTGGGATCGCCCTTTTTCGCATCTCCCGGTTTGGCGTCGCCTTGCTTCGGGTCACTCTTCTTCGGGTCGCCTTGCTTGCTGTCACCTTGCTTGGGATCGCCCTGCTTCGCGTCGCCTTGCTTGGCATCCCCTTGCTTGGCATCATCCTTCTTCTGATCTTTCGTCTCGGCCTTCTGGCCTTTGTAATCGTCTTTCGCTTCGCCCTGGTTCTTGTCGTTCGACTTGCGGGCTTCGCCTTCCGGCGCCTTCTGGCCGCTCTTGTTGTCGTTCGGCTTGGCCGCGCCCATTTGCCGGGCCAGGCTCTCGGTGTCTTTGGTGACCTTGTTTTGTTCTTTGAGCAGATCCTTGGTGTCCAACCGCCCGCGGTCGATGTTGGCCTGCTCGATCTTCTCGCGACGGATCAATTCCGTCACCTGCTTGATCATCTGCTCAAGCTTTATGATCTCTTCCTTCTTCCGCAGCAATTCGTTGTCGGTAAGCAGGAGGTCGAGCATCGAGCGCAGAATCTTGATCAGCTCTTCGTTTTGGCCGGCGGCTTTTTCGAGGTCTTCGTACGTGAGCGTCTTGGAAGCGACCAGCGTGGTGAGCAACTTGCCAAAGCGGTTTTCCACCTGCTGCTGATTGGCGATGTCGATGGCTTTGCGCAGCGACTGGGCCTTGTCGCGATCTTCCGGCGCCGGGCTCTTGTCGAGCGTTTGCGCCAGGCGCAGCAGCATGCCCTCGAACTGCTTGTACTCGCGCCCCAGCTTTTCCTGCTCGCGGATCACCTGGTTCTTGAGTTCATCGCTCTTATTTTGCGGCGTGGTGTTGCTGGACGGAACGGCCGGCGGCTCGGCCCGAACGGCCAGCACTGCTGCCACCAGCGCGCAAATCACTACCGCGAGTACGCGACGCAAAGCGAACGTGGACATGAACGCTCCTCCAAATGCCGACGAAGGGCAGAGGAAAAACCGGGGAAGTATACCCTAATAACCACTTGGCCGACCGAATGTTCCGTTCCTGTTGCCCCAACAAATGCCTGCATGCGTCCCTGCGGCTATGGCGTGCAAATCGGGAGAGGCATCCGGATAGGCAGGCGGGCGGGGCGATTCGCAGCCACTACTATCCTGACGATCCAAGGCAGGTTCCACTAACATCATAAAGATCGACGGGGCCGCTTGTCAGGGGGAGTTTTGCATTTCTAAAGGAATCGCGCCGTCACTAAGTCTACATACGTATACTCTCTGGGTTCATCTCAGCCCACGGATAGACACGGACTTCGTTACACGGATGAACACGGATAAGATCAAAAATGCAGAAAGTCTTTTTTTTCTGATCTGTGAAAATCCGTGTTATGAAATCTGTGTTCATCCGTGGGCCAACGAACATCACTTCACCCGCACCTTGAGCTGGAACGGCTCCTTCAATTTGAATGGCTTGCCGAGGCCGGTAAATACTTCGACCGGAATCGTGAATTCGCCGGGCTTGCTGCCGGCCGTTAATTCAAATTGAGCCTTGTCCGCCTTGCGCTCGATATAGACAACCTTTGGAACCTCGAGGCTGCTGCCGGCCGGCGGCGTAAACCGGAAGGACAATTCGCCTTCAATGTTCGCATCGCGGATCACGTCCATCTTTACGACCACGCGTTCGCCTTTGCTCACTTCAATGGGATCGCATTTGAGTTGCAAATCCCCCAGGCCGGTGAATAGGTCGTCCTCGTAGATGATTTTGAGCGATTCCAGCCATCCTTGCACAATCAGCTGCTGCTTGATCAAGTTCGTGAGCCGTTCGGCCAGCTTCGTGGCATTCAACAGCCCGCCCACCTTGTCGAGAATCTGCTTGAGTTGCAGCACCAGTTCCAGTTGCCGTTGCTTGCTGTTCTCCACCAGCGGCGGTTCGGGCGGCCGGCGTTCCTCGAAGACCTGGCGCAGCTTTTTGTGGGCTTCCTCGGCATTCTGGAAATGATTGCGGATGGCCTCGTCGAGCATGTTGCAGACGGTTTCCTTGTCACGGATAAAGCTTTCCGGCACCCGGTTCATCTGCACTTCCTTGAGCAGGCGGTTGTAATCGTTGAGCAGTTCCTGCGCGATGTCGCGGCCCTTGGCCACGCCTTCTTCGAGTTCCTGCATGCGCGAGGCCGAGGCCCGGAACTCGTCGCTGCCGGCGTCTTTCGGCATGCGCTCGATCACTTTATCGATGCCGTCGCGCACTTCCTGCATCTTGAAGTACAGGTCGTTCATCTTGTTCGACAGCGCTTCCTCTTCCTTGTTCAGTTCGCCAAGCAGTTCTTCATACGGCACCACCAGGAAGGTGAAGGTCTCGCGGCTCTGGCCGATGCGCGGGCCGGTTTCGATGTTGTTGTCGGTGGCGGAAATGCTTACGCGCATGCGGTAGCGCGACCGGATGGTTTCGCTCTTGCCCTTCTGGAAATCGGGCACGGCCTTGAGCAGGTCGAGGAAATCGAGGTCGGGCTTCACGTCGAATTGGCGAATCTGCGCGTTGGCCGGCGGCGGCTGCGTGAGCCGCTCGACAAGCTGCGCCTTGCCATAACGGAACTCGCGATTCTTGTCGCGCGTGACCTCGTCGAAATAGCTCAGCATGATCGGCGGCATGGGCACGGCGGATTCCCGGCTTTCACTGAGCCGGCCCAGCAGATCGGCCAGCGCCGGGGCGGTGAAGATCTCGAACGGCAAGGGCGACGGGCTAGCGGTTCCCAGCACGCCGGCGGCGATCATGGCCCGCAGATTCGTCGCCGCTTGTGTCTCCACCTTCGAATAGTTGATGACGTATTCGACCTTGGTGAGGCCGTAATCGTCACGCACGCTGCCGCTGAAGGGGATCATGGCGCTGTCGGTGCACATATAGCCGTTGGGCGTCTTGCGGATGACTTCCACGGCCACGTTCACTTCCGGCGTACGGTCTTCCACCGGCTGAATGATAATGTGCCGTTGCGACTTCACGTTGTCGGTGTCAGTGAATTCGAAATCGAACTCGACGGGCCGGGTAATGTGCTCGAAGCGCTTCTCGAAGCTCTTGTGGTCGGCCGCGACCGGCAGCGCTTCCACTTCGCCATAGGTAATTTCCTTCACCCCGGGCTTGGCGGCAGTGCGGTAGCGGATGAGGATGCCGGTAAGTTCCTTATCGGTCTCGCCGCGCAACACGATGTCGGTGCCGCTGGGGAACTCCAACCGCGAGGTGCTGCCGGTGAGCGAGACGGGCTGATTCAGCTTCACCTGCTTCTGGCCCTTGAGGTCGTCGAGCTTGCCATCGGCGGGGGCGCGGTGATACAGGTAGGCCGGCACATATTCATCGCGCTCCAGGCGAATGAGCATGGGCGGCGGCACCAGCGTGATCTTCCGCGACGGATAGGTGTAAAAATCCTCGCCGCGCACGTAGAAGCGCACCGATTCTTTGAGGTCGTTGAGCACGCAGGAGAATTCGTTGAGTTCCTGCTGCTTGGTGAGCGGCATGTCGCTATTGGTCTTTTCGCCCCAGTAGGTCATGGTGACGCTGGCGGGGATTGTGAGCCGCCGCATGGTGCGCGACATGCGGGCCTGGCCGGCGGTTTCGGCGAGACGGTCTAAACTGCCTCGCATCGATTCGTAATCCTGGCTGCTGATGCCAATCAGACCGTCTTGGCACTCGGGCTGATCAAGGGCCCATTGCATTCGGTCTACGGTCCAATATGGATCGAGTTGAGATGGTGCTTGGCTAATTGTTTGCTCCATCTCTTTTAAATCGCCAGCCGCCGCCAGCTCCGCAATCAATTGGTGTCTCAGAGCTGCGTCATTCCTGAGATTCGCTTCGGAATCAGCCTTCCCCATCTTTCGGAGCTTATCTTTCAAAGCAGCGTGAAGCCTGTCGCGGAACGGGGACTTATTTGTGGAAAGCCAGAGGTAAAATTCTGAGTTTAAAGGCGCCGGCCAGCGAGTAATACCAGGCGGTTTGAAACGCTTTGGAATGACTCCGGCCCAGTCGGGGTGTTTCTCGACATCCGCCCACGTCATCGCTCGCCAACCGCCGGCGACGTTCTTATCGGCCACCACCCACTCACGGGCCACGACGCGCACTCGGGCCGCGCCGCCTTGCTGGATGCGCATTTCGCCCGATTCGGGGAAGTCCACGAGTTCCAGAAACGAGCGCCGCGGCCAGAGCGTGTTTTGCAGCAGGAAATTGCGCTGGCCCCAGATGGTAACGACGTCGGAAAAGCGGTAGCCGAAATCGACCACGCCGCCGGTGCGGTTGTAGCGAATACAATACGCAACCAGCACCAGCAGGAAGATCCCCAGGCTCAGGCCGCCGGCCAGGAGCCAGCGGTTGCGCAGCCGGCCCCAGTTGAACACCCGGCCCACGGGCACCTGATCGACGCGCTCGCTCACCTGCCGCACGGTTTCCAGGATCATGTCGCGCGAGTAACCGAGGGCGTGCGCTTCCTGCAGGTCGCGCGAAAGCTCGACGGCCGTGATGAGCCGGTCGCCCAGCAGCTTGGGAAAGCGCTTTTCCAGCACCAGCGCCAGCGCTTCGGGCCGGAAGCGGCGCAGCAGGCGCATGAGCGAAACGGCCGGTACCAGCACGAGCAGCACAACGAAGACTACCAGCACCAGGAAGCGAAACCAGAGCGTGGGGAATAGCTGCACCCAATCGAGCCCGAAGAGCTTGAACGCGCCGAAATCGAGAGCCAGGCCGAGCCAGAAGCAAATCGCCAGAAAGATAATAAACGTGGCCGCCGCTTCCAGAAGGATGTAGGTGCGAATGCGCCCGCGCAATTTGTGCAGCGGCGAATAGATCTTCGCCCGGGTCTGGCGCGAAATGCCTTGTTGGGTGACGGTTGCCATTTGCTCAGAATCCAATTCGTTCGTAGTTCCGCCTATTGATCGCGGACAGAATACTTTAACGATTGCCGACACTTATTACGCCGAAGGCGTTACACAACATAGCCCAGGGTTGCCGCGCTTCGCGGCTACCCTGGGTTCGGTTCGTCGCACTCTGTCAACCCTGAAAGGGTTGTAGCAAAGCCCGCTCACGCCTTTTTCTTCAACCCTTTCAGGGTTGCTGCTATGGGGTCACTTTGGTTCCCAGGGTAGCCGCTTACGCGGCAACCCTGGGCAGTGTTATAGAACCCCTTCGGGGTTCGGTCGCCGTTTCTCCAACCATAACTCCAAGCAATTCGCCAAACATCACCAGCCGGAATCCCGGCTGTAGTTCCGCCTGAAAACGGAACTACGAACGGCGCCTACGCCAATCGCAACAACTTCCGCGACAGCCATTCCATCGAGAACAGCCCCACCATCGCCAGCAGCATCCACGAAATCTCAATGGGCAGTCCCTTGCGATCGTGAATGACATAGCCGCGGATATTGCGCAGGTAAAAACCCTTGTCCCACAGGTCATCGGTCTTTCCCCGGTTGCGCTGAATGCGCGTTTCGGTGATCATGCAATCGGGAATCGTCTCCGCCGACTTCAGGTCGAAGAAGAGCCGGGGCGCGTCGCTGGTATGCTCGGCGGCAATCGGCTGCTCGTCGCTCTTCTCGTCCTTCTTTTCGGCCGGCTTCTCGGTGCGGATGCGGTGGCCTTGAAGCAGCTTGCGCAGCTCTTCCGCTTTGCCCTTATCCATGCGCGGCAAGACTTCGTCGATCTCGCCGGCCATCTGGTAAAGGGCGGCGAAGTCGGGCCGGACCATGTCGAGTTCGGGATTCGATTCTTTCACCAGGAATTTGCCACGGAGCGACTCGTCGGCCGAGGGGATCGGCACTTCGACCTTGTATTCGCCGGCCGTCTCCACCAGGTAGCGACCCTGAAACCAGCCGCCCCAGCTGACCGACGCGCGTTTGGGAGCGAGTTTGATTTCCTTCCGGGCTTTCGGATCGTCGTTGTTCAAAGGCGAGATGAAAGCTTTCACATCAACGTTTTCCGGCAGCGGGTTCGAGTCCGGGCCGAAGAGCTGCGCTTCGAGCCGCACGAAGCCGCCGGCAGTGAATTGCCGGCCCATCACCAGCACGCCGCGCTTATTCTGTCGCACGCGCGTGCCGGCACTGGCATAGCGGGCCAGCTTGATCCAGAAGCGCTCGTAATACACTTCCTTAAAGCCGCGCAGGCGGTACATTTCGCCGGAGCCGAGGAAGATGATGCGGCCTTTCGGGTATTCCATCGTCACCAGGAACGGATGCTCCGAGCCATCGGGCATGCGGGCTTCCGGGTCGGCAAACGTGGCCACCACCACGGCGCCTTTCTTCACGCTTTGCACCGGGTAGAAACTAAAGAAACCGCGGCGAGCTTCGACATCGGTGGCTGTGCGCTGCTCCTTGCGGAAGAAGAATTCATCCCAGCCGGCCAGCGGATTGGCCTTGCCTTCGTCGAGCTTCAGGAACTCCATGTCTTTATTGGCGCCGGGGAAGTTCAGGAACCACGGCTTCTTGGTGCTGCGGCGACGACCGAATTGCGGGTTGACCGGCAACACGCTGTCACCGGGGATTACCGGGAACAGTTCCATCAGCGCCTTGAATTTGCTGTTGTCTTCCGCCCGGGCCAGTTGGAAGGTGTGGATCGGCCCGCCGACGATGATGAGCCCACCGGCCTGGTGCTCCACCCAATTCTTGATCAAATTCAGTTGGGCTTCGGTGAGTTCCGACCAGTCCGGGTCGATGGCGATGATCACGTCGTACTGATCGAGGTTGTAGTACTTGTCTTTGCCGGTGGATTGATTGGCGCCGACATTCAACGTGGTGGGAAAGCGCGTGAGCCGGCGTTCGATTTCCACGTCTTGCACGTCGCGCGGCGTGTCGCCGGGGCCGCCCGACTTGCCTTCATTCTGCAAATAGATACTCAATTCCGCGCGCTTGGCGTCCTTCTCGCGCACCAGCAGCGTGCGCAGGAATTGGTAATCGTGCGTGGGGCCGCTGGCGAAGAGCAGCACGCGCAACGGCTTCTTGATGACCTGTACCGACACGGCGTCGCTCACGTGTTCCTTGCCCACGAACGCTTCGCCGTCGTCCTTTGGCACCCGGACGATGAACTTCCATTCCCCTTCGAGCAACTCCGGCTTGTTGCTGGTCGATTCCTGCTCGTCTTTCTTGGCCGGCTCTTTTTCGTCTTTCTTCGCGGCGGCGCCGGTGGGCTTGAACATCTCGAGCGGCAACTTGTCTTTGCCTTCGGTGGCCGTGGGGTCGATGGGGAATTCCACCTGGCCGTGCGGCGGTTCGCCAGG
>DATGHS010000283.1:0-2404 GCA_035307785.1 Gemmataceae bacterium | reverse complement strand
GGCGATCGATCGGGTGATCGCCACCGGTTTGCTGATGATCGGCCCCAAGGCGCTTGCCGAAACCGACAAGGAGCAGTCGCGGCTGGATGTCATTGACGATCAACTGGATGTCGTGGGCCGCGCATTCCTGGGGTTGACCATCGGCTGCGCGCGTTGCCATGACCACAAGTTCGACCCAATTACGACTGGCGATTACTATGCGCTGGCAGGGATTTTTCGCAGCACGGAAGTATTCCGAGATGAAAACCGCAATGCCAGCATGTGGCAAGAGTGGCCGTTGCCAATGGCTCACCACGCGCCGTTGATGGTCATGGCTCCCAGGGAAGGAAAGACCACCGACTTGCGGATTCATGTGCGTGGCGACCGGCACAATCTGGGGCCCCCTGCCCCGCGGCGGTTCCCCGAGGCCCTTGCTGGGACGAACCAACCTCTTTTGCCCGCCAATCAAAGCGGCCGGCTGGAGCTGGCCCGCTGGATTGTGTCGCCGAGCAATCCTCTCACGGCCCGGGTGACGGTAAACCGGGTCTGGCAACATCATTTCGGGACCGGCCTGGTGGCCACCAGCGACAACTTCGGCGCTCGCGGCGAACGCCCGTCTCACCCAGAATTGCTTGATTGGCTGGCCGGCGAATTCATTCGCAGCGGCTGGTCGATCAAACACTTGCACCGACTCATCGTGCTCTCGGCAACCTACCAGATGTCGTCGAATCCGGAACGCGAAATGCGGAATGCCGCAAGCGACTCTGCGAAATCCAAAATCCAAAACCCGAATTCAATTGATCCGGCCAACAGACTTTTGTGGCGAATGCCATTGCGGCGACTAGAAGCGGAGGAGCTGCGCGACGCTATGCTCGCGGTGAGCGGGCGGCTGGACTTCACACCGGGGGGCAACGAGTCGGGTGAATTTCTCTTTGCCCGCGGCGAGGTCATGGACAAGAATCGCGACTTTTTCCGTCCCAACCGCTTGCGGTCGGACGACCCGTTTTACACGAATTCGCGCCGCCGTAGCATTTATTTGCCTGTGGTCCGCAATGCCGTTCCGGAGGTCTTGGCCCTCTTCGATGGCGCTGACCCGAATGCCGTCACCGCAGCGCGGAACGACACCACCGATCCGGCGCAAGCACTATTTCTCTTGAATCACCCCATTGTGCGCGATGCGAGCCTGCATTTCGCAAACCGCTTGCTGCGGGATTCGGCATGGACTGACCGCGAGCGGATTGCCAACGGCTACCGGCTGGCACTGGGGCGCCTGCCGACGGCCACCGAATTGGCGGCCGTGTTGCAATTCCTGGATAACTATCCACACCGGCATCCTGGAAAGGAACCCGATTCCGCATCGGCACGGCTCGCCGCCTGGCAGAGCTTCTGCCAGACGCTGCTGTGCCGAAACGAATTCCTGTATGTGGAGTGAGTTTGATATGCAAACATGCGTTGCGCCTTCCACGATCTCACGTCGAACGGCGTTGCAGCGATTGGCTTGCGGATTTGGATCGGTAGCCGTGGCCGCACTGCTGGCCGACGAAGCCGCCGCCGAGCCGGTCTCGTCGTTGACGCCGAAGACGCCGCACTTTCCCGCCCGGGCGAAGCGCGTCATTTTCCTTTTCCTGCACGGCGGCGTATCGCATGTCGATACGTTCGATCCGAAACCAGAACTGGCCAAACGCAACGGTCAGCCGTTGCCGTTTGCCAAGCCGAAATTCGAGTTCGCGCCAACCGGCAATCTGTTGGCCTCGCCCTGGAAGTTCAAGCCGTATGGCCAAAGCGGCGTACCGGTAAGCGACCTGTTTCCGCAGCTGGGATCGGTGATCGACGACGTGTGCATTATCCGCTCCATGAGCGGTGGAAACGAAGTCTCGCACGGGCCAGCGTGTCTGCGGCTGAACACGGGCGATGGCGTGTTCAATCGGCCCAGCCTCGGGGCCTGGACGCTCTACGGGCTCGGAACCGAGAATCGCGACTTGCCCGGGTTCATCAGCCTCACGCCGTCGCTGTATCATGGTGGCGCACAAAACTACGGCTCAGCATTTCTGCCCGCCAGCTTCCAGGGCACCCATATTGGCGATGGAAGTTCCGAGTTTCCCAAGGGGGCCGCGCTGGCCAATGTTATTCCCGCCGATGACCGCAGCGCCCAGCGCCTGCAACTCGATTTGCTCGCCCAAGCCAACCGCGACCATCTCGAACGCGTGGGCGCTGATGCACGACTCGAAGCGCGGATGGAAGCGTTTGAGACCGCATTCCGGATGCAGTCGGCGGCTCCCACGGTGTTTGATATTTCCCGGGAGACCCAGGAAACACTACGTCTCTACGGTGTTGGCGATGGTCCGACGGATGAATATGGTCGGCAATGCCTGCTCGCTCGGCGCCTGGTGGAAGCCGGGGTCCGCTTTGTGCAGGTGAATCACAG
>DATGHS010000282.1:0-35387 GCA_035307785.1 Gemmataceae bacterium | reverse complement strand
GGGCCAGGGCCGCTTTGGCTTCACGGGTCAGGCGGGCGAATTCGTGGCCTTTCGCTAGCTCTTCGAGGAACTTCGTCGCTTCCGGCGTGCCAATGCGCTCCAGCACCCAGACGGCGCGGATGCTGCGCAGCGCTGCCGGCTGCGGCACGGTCGTGGGCGCAAGCGCTTCGAGCAGTGCCTTGATGCGGTTTCGCGCTTCAGGTGTGGGGTTGGCCTTGAGCGCGTCTTGGAGCAAGCCTTCGATCTGCTCGCCGAATTCGTGCAGCTTCTTTTCGGCATCTTCGCGGGTTTTGAATGTGGGGCTGGCCAGATCGGCAATCAGCGACCTGACTTGATCGGCCGGCGGAGCGGCGGCGGGCTTGAGATGCTCTTTCAGAAATGCAAGCGCTTCCGGCGGATGATCCAGGAACCGAGCGACGGCGGCGAAGCCGATCTTTGCATCGGGGTGGGCGAGGCTTGTCCAGAGGGAGGGGAGTTCGCCTTCCTTCAACGGGGCCGGGGCGACTTGCGGCGGCGTCACGTCCCAAACGAGAATGCTTCCGTCGAGTTCGGCTGCTGCGACCATGCGCCCGTCAGGGGATACTGCCATGGAAACAAAGCTCTGCCGCTCCATGCCGGTGTAAGAACGGACCCGTTCTCCGGTGCGAATGCTCCAAGTTTCAATTCCTGCAACGCTGGCCGTGTACAAATTCGATTGTGTCGTCTCCAAGAAAAGAATCCGGTTCTTTGGCAACTGGAATGGGAGCCGCATCGCGGGTTGCCCCGAAGCGGTCTCCGCGAGAACGAGACTGTGCTCGCTCCCTTCCTTCGCAACAATGTGACAAGCGATTAACCGGCCGTCGGGCAACAGGCGAGAACTGTAAATGGTTTCGTTGTAGCGAAGTTGAAGGCGAGGATTGACGGCCCGGCCGTCCGTTGGATCAAGCAGTCGGCCATCGTTGAATAACACCAACCCGGATGGAGTGAGTCTGGCGAGATAAGGGTCCGACGGTGAATAAGCGTTGTAATTTCGTGCGCCGAAGGGATTGAGCCGCTCATCCAACCGTTCTCCATTGGTGATATCCCAAATACTGACCACTGTCTCTTCGCCCGGCCCTCGAAAGTCCTTGAGGCTAAGGATAAAGAGCCGTCGACCGTCTCGCGCCAGTCGCATGTCAACAATAACGCGCCGGGCTCCGGGAGCAGTGCCTCCGCACGTGCGTGCTAGTGCGCCGGTCGGAACGTCCCAAACCCGGATGCCATCCGACGCGCCGGACACCAGATGCTTACCATCGCATGAAAACAGGACGTTGCGGACTTGGGATGTATGCCCTCGTAGCGTGTGAACCAGTCGTCCAGAGGCCATTTGCCAAACGCGGACCGTCCAATCGTCTGATGCGGACGCCAGCCATTTGCCGTCCGGCGAAAACGCTAGCGCTCTGGGCGGTCCAGTATGGCCCATATCCGAAGTATCAGGCAGCAGGGGTTTGCCAGTTGCGAGTTCCCATCGCTGAACCATCCCGTAGTTGGTCAGGACCGATTTGCCATCCGGCGCGATTGGGCCAATATCGTCGTACCCGCGCTCCCAATTGGGTCCCGGCAAACGGCACAGCGCACTCCCTTCCTTGAGGTCCCAAACAAGGACGCCGGTTCTGGTAGGGGCAAGAAGAATGCGATTGCCGGGGGCCAGCGCCGGTACCCACTCAGGATTCTCGTTCGGGAACTTCAAACCCGCGACAGGCGTTCCAGTTGCCGCGTCGATTGCGCGCCATGATGCGGCCGGGCTGTTAATTCGTAGGTCATACTCTACGATGTAATCGCCGTCAGCGGAAAACCGGCACATGCGCGCCAATCGTTCGGTTTCCCACTCGATTGAAGCGTCCACCAGGTTGCGGCACTGCATTTTTGCCTGATTTTGAAAAGCGAGGAGTAACTGTTTGCTGTTTGGCGATACATACATGTAAAGAAAATCAGCACCCTTTTCGATCAGAACGCGCTCGGCTCCGGTGGACACGTCCCAGGCCAGAACTCGGCGATTTTTCTCTTTCTCGTCACGTACCAATACGGTGTTGCCATCCGGAGCCAGATCTAGCCCGAAGCAACGCGCGGGATACGGCCGGCGGAATATGATTTGCCCCGTCGTAGTGTCCAGCACGTGGACCGTCTCGGGAGGCGAGGTAGCGCTTGTAGGGCCAAAAGTGAGCAAGAAACGGCCGTCGGCAGAAAAAGGCCTGCCGACCGAACGGGCCGGCAGTGGAATTCTTTTGCCGATCTGTGTCCCGCTTGCAGCGTCAAAGCGGACAATGAACCCGTCGCCGCTAACCCCAAGGAACGATTTGCCATCCGCCGCGAACGCGCGTGACCCGCCGGGTGGCAGCCGCTGAATCCCCAGCTGCGCGATCGCGCCGGGCGGGAGCTCCTGCGTAGACTTGTCCGGCACAATACTTGGCTGCTGCGCCGTCAACGACGTGCCAATCCCAAGTGTGCATGCGAGTAAAGCGATCAGCTGAAAAGTACTTGTGCTCATTGCTTCCTCCCCACCCGGCCGCTTATGCGGCTCGGCTCGCCCCTTCGCATCTCACTCCGGCCGCGTCTCGCCCTTCCGCGCGTGATACTCGCCCTCCAGGTTCGCCGTCAGTTCCGGCAAGCGGCCCAGGGGTCGCTTTAACTCCAGGGGTCCCGCATTGACCTATTGTACGAAGGTGCGAAAATACATGCATGAGCCCAAAAACGAAAAGGACTGGCACCGATCCGCAAGAACGCGCCGATGAGCAGGCCGTGTTGCGCCACGCTTTCCATGGTGAGCCATTGGACCCCGAGGTGGCGCGCCGCGTGCACGAGCGAGCCGCGCGTGTGACGGAGGAAATCTACCGCCTCCATGGTGAGATTGACACAGAAACGATCAGTGCCCTGTTTCGGGACGAGGACGAGACGTGAGGTATGTCCTCGATGCCTCAGTCGCCGGCTGCTGGGTGCTGCGCAACCCGCTCCAGGGTAAGGCGCTAAAGCTGCGAGCCGAGTACCAGCAGAACATCCACGAATTAATCGCTCCTTCCCATTATCCCTTCGAGATCGCAAGCGCTTTGACGAAGGCGGAGCGGCAAAAGCTGATCCCCGTGGGAGATGCTCACTTGCTCATTCAGGACATCTTGAACACACCGCCCGTCTTATATGCCATTCATTCCCTTTTCTATCGGACCGTTGAAATCTCATCACAAACCCGCACGGCATTCTACGATTGTCTCTATGTCGCTCTTGCCGAGCAGGAAAACTGTGAACTGGTAACGGCGGATGACAAGCTCATCAACGCTCTCCAAAGACAATTCCCCTTTATCATTTCCCTCGCATCGCTGCCCTGATTTTTAACGCCCTGGCGTTCGTTTTCACTCCGGCCGCGACTCGCCCTTCCGCGCGTGATACTCGCGCTCCAGATTCGCCGTCAGTTCCGGCAATTTGTCCATCAATCGCTTCAGCGGCCGCTTCGCGCGTATGGCTTGATCGTGAAGGTCACCAAGTCGCATCGTTACCACTTGAGTGCTGCCGGCAAACGCGTCGCCACGGCCTTGCAGGCGGCCCACACCAGCAAAGTGAATCGTCTGACCCAAACCGCCTGAAAATTCCTCGCCGCCTGAGAAGAAATTCATGAAATACCAATGAAGCGCAGCGCAGTAAGCGGCAGATACTCGCCGCTTACTGCGCTGCGCTCCGTGCACGGATCTGAACTTATTGACCGCCCCGCGTGCTTGAAATGGGCACCGTGGTTGCCGGCGTCTTTGTTTCTCGCGCATACGACCAAGGCATATCGCCGTCAGTGGCGCGGCCGAGTTTGTCGTAATCGATCTTGCCGGTCAGCTCGTTGTAGACGTGCTTGATATTGTCCGGAATCGCATTGGCGTCTTTGCCGGTCCAATCCTTGTACCAGGCCATGCTGAGCTTGATCTCGTCAAGCTTCTTGCCGTTGTCGATCTCGGCTTTGATTTGCGAGCGCATGTCGGCGAAGTAACGCTTCTGCTTTTCGATCACTTCTTTGCCGGCGAGCGGCCCATGGCCGGGGCACACCAGCTTCACATCGAGCTTTTCCATCTTTTCCAGCACATGAATCCAGCTGCCGGAGTTCGAGTGGCCCATGAAATTGAAGGCGCCGTTTACGCACGCATCGCCGGTGCAGAGGATCTTGTGCATGGGCAGATAAGCCACCGCGTCTCCGGGGGTATGAGCATGGCCCAGGAAGTGGAATTCCACACGCTGAGTATCGTCTTCCAGCACGTATTTCTCGTCAAACGGAATGTCCACCTGCTTGAGTTCGGTGGTGCGCAGGTCGTCGCGGTCTTTCTTCGCCTGCTCCCATTGCATCGGGCCGTTCGCCTTCAGCAGCCGGGCGCAGTTCGTCTGGCCCACGATCTTCGCGCCTTCCTTTGCCCAAACCGAATTGCCATAGGCGTGGTCGCCGTGATGATGCGTGTCCAGCACGTATTTAATCGGCTTGTCGGTAGTTTTGCGGATGGCGGCAATAATGTCGTGCGCTTCCTTCGGGAAGTTGGCGTCGATCACGACCACGTAGTCCTTGAAGACAATCCACGTCTCGTTGCTGCCCCCGAAGGGCACTTTTGGATCGATGCTGATCGACGAATAGCGGAAAAACACGCCGGGGGCGATTTCCTTCACATCGTTGAATTTCATCTCGGGAGGCTTCTCGTCCTGTCCGGCCATGGCCAGGATCAGAAAAACAGAAACCGCCGCCAGGCCAAGCGTGATTTTCGTGAACGTGCGCATGGGAACCCTTCCTGCGAATGCGAGTCGGGAGAGAGAAAACTGCAACTACCTTAGCGAATGGGCAAGCGACGTGCAAGCAGGTGGGAGGCGAAATATCGGCGGCCAATGCAGCGACTAGTATTTCTGTCCATTGGGACACGATGAGGAATCCACGCGCCGGACAAAATGGCAGGCATCGTCGAATCGATCTTCTTTCAGATCGACTTGGCTGCTGCGGGAGAGCTTTTCCCATTCAGCTCTCCTCCGTGCAACAAGGTGTTGAAGGGCGGGGGGTTCTGTTTCAGCGAGCGCCCGCCATTCGCCCTGGAATCCGAACAGCGCTTCCGGCCGGCGGCGGACCATGCGGTGCAAAGCCTCATCCACGTAATCTTCGCTGAAGAGGCGCAACAAAAACGGTCTCCCATTTGCGTTTACGCAGACAAGACAAGACACTACATGATCCCTTGTGCTCCACACACGCGTGCGGACTTCGATGCGTTTATAAAACCACAGCAGTTCTGCGAGTCGTAGGAAGCGGAACTCCGACCAGCCAAACCACAAGAGCCAAGATTCAGTGAAAACCACGTGCCCGGTGGTTTGCCAGTAGAAACGGTCTGGGCGCATTCCGGAATCGCGGAGATAGGAGCGGTCTTGCAATTCCAAGTCGATGGCGTCGATAAGTTCGTCGGGGTTGCCGTAAGGCGACAAGCTGTGCTTGATGAGGCATCGAGTCATGGCGGGGCGGTAACGCAATGGGTGAACAACAAACGGCGCCACGCAGAGCGCGAGGATGAAAAGATAAAAAAACACAGGGGCGAGAATGTCATCCAAATCTGCGCGCCCCGGATGTGCCGAATCAATTAAGAGCACGACCAATAAGAAAATAAAGACCAGCAGAAGCGCTAAGCCGAATATTATGATCCCCCAAACGCGTGAATGGTACTTGCGCTCTTTGCGCATCATCTCGCGAAGGCTCATGACCTTGTGGCCAGCCGGCGGTTTGGCATCCGGTAGAGACGATTCAAACGTCGGTGAGGACATGGAGAATCCCTTTGCCCTCAATTCTACTCCTTCCCGAGCAACAGATCGACCACCCAGCAGCCGCGGACGTGCGGGCCCGGCGCATGGCAATGTTGAAGAATCTCGCCGTTGGTGCAGCTGGCTTCCTGCAACGCGTCGGCCAGGATCGGCAGCAAGTCGAAGCGGCGGTCGTCGTAGATGGTCTGGGCGAGCTTGCCGACGGTGCCATCGCGCCAGGTGAGCCAGGCGGGATTGATGGCGATGGGGCGGAAGGGATTGCCGAAGATGTCGCGGAGGAGGCGGATTTGTAAGCGTCGGTCGTCTGTAATCACCCCGGTCCGGCCGCCAACTCGCCGCGCGTAATGCAGGTCGTGCACCGAATGCGGGTTGGCAGCATCCGAAATCACATCGCCCGGTTCGACAGTCATCACATTGGGCCGCACTCGCTGATGGACGATTTTCGCTCTCTCGTGAGCGTCAAACAACGCTGACATCTCGTTCAGATCGTCAGCGAAGGCCTCCAAACACTGAATGGCATGGTGAAATGCCGCTTCAGGCAAGTCCGCCAACAAACGGTCGCAACAAGCGCAGCAGAAAAGCTCGAGTTTTCGATCTGTTGCGTAGCCGTCCAACATGCGCCACATCGAGAAGTTGTCGGACGTTCGGTCCCAACGCGACGAGCTCATGTCGCAGTGCTCCGGAATTGCACACGGCGTCACGATTTGGTCCACGTCAACGATGGCACCGAATTGCGCAAGTCCCACACACTGGAGAGATGAATTTCTGCCCCCGCACCGAGGCGGTTCACAAGCGCAAACAACTCTGATTCTTCTTCGCACAAGTACCAGTCGGACGAGGTTCCCATGCGCGGAAATCGGACTTCAACAAGTATTGGGCCCTTCGCCTTAAACAACGCCGAAATTTCGGATTGCAGCTTCGATGCGTCTGGAATGAAAGATGTGCTCATGACATGCCCTCATCGCTAATTAACCTCGCAACTTCGGTAAGCCGGGGCGAGATCATGTTATTAAAGTACTCGTGATACTATGTGCCATGGAGCGTTAACACTATTCGTCGCCACCAAGGCAATCGTGCCTCAACGTGTATCGCGTTCACCTCGGGATCCGCCGTCCCGCCGGGCGTATGAACAGTTCGCAGGCCGAGTTCTGCCAGATAGCTCGCCGGTAACACCGCCACGGCCAAATCTCCCTGCTTTCCGGCGGCTCGGACTGCTCCGATGATTCGAGCCGGTGTAGGTGACGGCCGGTTCAGGAACATCGACAGGCCGGATTCTCCTTCACGAAGTCTGAATTCGGAGACACGAACTTTCCCGCGACGAGAAACGACTACGCGAAGGTATTCCGCCTCGGCCATAGTAGTTTTCATTTTACCGGCGGAAATGCTTAGATTGCCAGTGGTTTGGGCAATTCGATCGGTTTTCGCTGACGGAACTGCAGGGGGAAAAAAAGCCGGTGCTGGCAGCGTCGGCTACGAATTGAATTGCCCCCACGAATTTCAGTCCGTCACGCGCACGGTCCCGGTTGTAGTCGTACTGCGGCCGTCGTTGTCTTGAATCGCGATCCGCACCGTGTGCAGACCGATGCGGCTGAACGTGTGGCTGCCGGCGACCTGGAACCCACCACTGCCGTCGGGCTGGATGGTGCCGGGCGAATTGGTGCCGTCGGCCCAGTCGATGGTGGCGGTGGCATTCAGGCTATCGTGGAACGCCGCCAGCGGCAGCGTGAAGGGCGTATTCGCCTTGGCCACGCCGGTGAGGCCGCGGGCGACCAGCGGCAGCGGATCGATCTGGGCGGTCGAATGCGCGACGGTCATCGGCTGGTTATCGTCGAGGATCGTCACGTCTACCGCATAGGCATTCGCCTTGGCGTAAGTGTGCGAACCAAGCACCACGTAATCGCCTGGGCCGTTCATTTGCACGGTGCCGGCAGTGGTGGTGCTGTCGCCCCAGTTGATCTGGGCCGAGAATTCGCCCAGTTTGCCGAGCGGGTTGTCGTCGTGGAAACGAGCCACCGGGCCGTTGAAGCCCTGACCGACCGTGGTGCGAATGTGTACCCGGTTGGCGTGAATCGGGGCGTCGTGCACGGTGACCGTGCTTTGGGCCGTGCTGGCCGGTCCGCCATCGTCACTTACGCTGACGCTCACGTTGTACGTGTTTTGCTGCGCATATTGATGCTGACCCGAGACTCGGTAATGCGTGCCGTCGAGCACAATGGTTCCCTTCGACGACGAACCATCGCCCCAGTTGATCGTGGCTGAGTAATTCGCGACGTCTTCCATCCCACCCGGATCGGTGAAACTCGCGATGTTGCGGTTAAAGCTCTTCCCTTCGGTTACATCGAAGGCCGTGCCGGTGACGATCAGCCGGGCGTCATCGATCTTTAGCGTCGTGCTGGCTGTTCCAAGCACGTTGCCAAGCGAATCGGTCACTTGCACCGAGATCTCGTGCAGCTGCGATCCGCCGTGGAGCCCGAGCTTCTGCAATTGGCTAGCGGTGATAACGGCATTCGCGCCATGCGTGTCGTCGAAAACGCCATCGCCGTCCAGGTCCCAGGCATAATGCAGTTGTCGGGGATCGGTCGCACCGGTGACGTTGGAATGTAGCGCCAGGTTCTGACCTTCGGTCACTTCGTATGAACCGCCGGCGGAGATTTGCAGCGCGAGATCCGTATTGAGTTCCCAGAGCTCCACGCCGTGGCGGCCATCGTTGGCGGTGAAAAACAGCAACCCGTTTGCCCCGGCTGCGAAGTTCGCGCTCCCGCCCCATGGCAGAAACGAGCTGTCGTTGGGGTTAATGGTTTGGATCATGCTGGTGCCGGCAATCGTGCCGTTGCTTTGCCAAAGTTGTACGCCGTGGGTACCGTCATTCGCGGTGAAATACTGCTTGCCGTTGAAGGCGAACAGGTCTTGCGGGTTGCCGCCGTCCGGCTCCGGCGGAATGTTAACCGGATCGATCTGCGTGTTGATGTCAGTCAGCATTTGCGTGCCGGCCGCGGTGCCGTCGCTCTTCCAGAGTTGCTCGCCGTGAATGCCATCGTTGGCGCCGAAGTAGACCTGGCCGTTCAGTGCCGTCAGGTCTTGAATCCAGGCATTAAGCGGTGCGCCGGGACTCGCAGAAGCGGCGGCCGTGATGTCATCCACCATGTGCGTGCCGGCCACGGTGCCATCGCTTTCCCATAGCTGTTGGCCGTGCACGCCGTCGTTGGCGTTGAAGAAGAGCTTGCCGTTGGCCACTACCATTTCCGGCAGCGCGTTATCGCCGGTTTCATCGAAAGCGCCGGTCGCGCCCGGATTGATGTCTTCGACCATCTGTGTGCCGGCCGAGGTGCCGTCGCTCACCCAGAGTTCGCGGCCATGCACACCGTCGTCGGCAAAGAAGTAGAGTTTGCCATTGAGGACAGTCAGACTCGACGGGTCGGAGGAAATCGGCGTCGGCGGATCCACGGGTGTCAAACCGGCCGACGTCGTGGGATTAATGTCTTTCACCATCGTGGTGCCGGGCACGGTGCCGTCGGTCTTCCAGAGTTCCGAGCCGTGTACACCATCGTCGGCCACGAAGTACAGGGTGCCATTAACGTTCGTCAGGTTGGAAACGGCGGGCGGGCTGTAATACGGAATGAGCGATCCCTGTACGGCGCTGCTCGTCTGCGCGAGCGGGATCGGGAAGTATTGGCTCAATTGGAATTCGCTCAGTTTCGTCGTGCCGGCGGAGGTCCCGTCAGACATCCAAAGTTCCGTCTTGCCCTCACCGGTATCGCGAGTGAAGTACAACTTCGAGCCGACCACGGTAAGGTTGTCGAGGGCGGCAAACGTAAGAAATGGCAGCGGCGCTCCGCCGCCAAAGCTGCTGGCGCCGAAATTTGTCACCATCGTTGTCCCGGCGTACGTGCTATCGCTCGTCCAAAGCTGGCTGCCGTGCACGCGATCGTTGGCCAGGAAATACAGCTCGCCGTTGAAGCTCACGAAGTTGTCGATGCTGCCGGGCAAGAACGGCTCCGCGTATGATGGTGTCGTCGCCGCGCCGGCCAGAGGTAGTGGGTATGTGGAATCGTGAAAGATCGTCTTGATCAGCTGCGTGCCCGCGGTGGTGCCATCGGTCTTCCATAGCCCGGTGCCGTTGCCGGTGTCGGCCGAGAAGTACGTCACGTTGCCGATGGTTATCAGATTGCTCGGATTGGAATCGAGCGTGACGGCGTTAATGTCCTTCACCATCGTGGTGCCGGTCGTCGTCCCGTCGGTTTGCCAAAGTTCCGCTCCGTGCACGCCGTCGTCCGCCTCGAAATACACTTGGCCATTGAAAGTCACCTCGCTCCACGGGCCGGAGGTGAAGGCGTTCGGGCCGAATGCGTGCAGTTCCTGGGTGCCGGCCACGGTGCCGTCGCTGCTCCACAGACTGTTGTCCGCGTCGAAATACAACATGCCGCCGACACTTTCGAGATGATCAATGCCTTGGCCGCCGAATGGCGTTTCCGTCGATGTGTAATCCAGCAGCTTTATAGTGCCTGCTTGTGTGCCGTCGGTTATGTACAGACTGGAGGTTGGGTCCGCTATGTGGTCCAAGCTGATGAAGATCTTGCCAGCCACGTTGGCGATTTCCAGGCTCGCCGGCGTAGTGTTGCCGTCGAAAGTCGTGACCTGCATGGTGCCTGCGGCGGTGCCGTCGCTTTTCCAAATCTGTTCGCCATGCACTCCGTCATTGGCCTCGAAATAAACGTCGTTGCCGTCGGCTGTTAGCATGCTTGGATTCGAGCCATTCGTGAGTTCATTGCCGCTGAACGAGGTTGGCGGCACCGGCGTGGTGTTCAGGTCTTCGACCACGTGGGTGCCGGCCGTGCTCCCGTCGCTGATCCACAGCTCGTTACCGTGGATACCGTCATCAGCCGTGAAGAACAGTTTCTTGCCGACGGGGGTGAGATTCGCTGGGCCAGAACCGAAGTCCTGGTTGCCGTCGATGGGCTGCGTGTTGATGTTGGCTACCATGTGGGTGCCAGCGGAAGCGCCGTCGGTCGCCCAGAGCTCTGAGCCATGCACGCCGTCATTGGCGGAGAAATACAGCTCATTGTTGAGGACGGTAAGATATTGGACTTGGGCCGAACCATCGGTGTTGACGGCGCTTACCATTTGCGTCCCGGCAGCCGTGCCATCGCTCTTCCAGAGCTGCTCACCGTTTACGCCATCATCGGCCGCGAAATATACGTCGTTGCCCATCACGGACAGGCCAAGCGGATTCGAGCCGGCAGTGGTTTCAGTGGCATTGAGCGGCGTTGTGGTGTTGATGTCCAGGACCAAGTGCGTCCCGCCCGCCGTGCCGTCACTCGCCCATAGCTCCGCGCCGTGCACGCCATCGTCGGCCGAGAAGAACATCTCGTTATTCGCCACGACGATGCTGGGAGTGCCAGTGGGACCGTAGGAGGACGAGCCTGAACCAGGGTTGATGTTCATTACCAGCGACGAGCCCGTGGCGGTGCCGTCGGTTTGCCACAGCTCGCGGCCATGCACGCCGTCGTCGGCCATGAAATACAGGTGGCCGCGATATTCCACCGGCGGATCGTTCGACAGATAGGTGGTGAGGGCCGAGTCCGTGTGCGTGTTAATGTCTCGCACCAGCGTGGCCGACGGCACGCTGCGCTCGTCAAGCCGCTCGGTTTGCAAATTGGTAAAGATGGCCCATTTAGCGGTTCGGGATTTTTTCTTGCCGAGCTTGTCACGCAGCCAGGTTACCACCATGGGGCATTCTCCATTCCGTGGAGGGAAACAGCTTTGACTTGACCGGACGTGATTCGCGAGTCGAGGTCTACGCCGGCAGCGAGAGGAAATTAACGGTTTGCGGGAATTGGAGCAAGTTCAATTGATGGCCTTGACTGGCTCTTGGGTTCAATTCAAAACGATCCCTTAAAAGCCAGATCGAACTCCGCGTAGTTACAGGTGATCTCTTCGCCGGCAGCGATCTCGCGCAAAGCGATATTTGGATTTTCGGCTCCGGAGATATTGGGATTCTCACAATGGTTCATGAAGCGCGCGTTGTCGCCGCAGAGCAAAAAAACGCCCGGCTCCACCTCGCTCCCATAGTGCCGCAAGTATTCTTGAACCCGCCGCGGCTGCACATCGATCCGGTACTCTAAATCGAGTTCCGGTGTGAATTCCCACACCACCGAGCCGGCCGAAATGAATTCTCTGGCAAAAACGCCAAGCCCGTTTATTTTGCTGGGCGCGAGATATGTTCGAACAATCAGCATGTTCGCCCTCTATGGCAACGCGATGTTGTTGAGCCGGAACTTCACCGGCACCGTGGTAATCCTACCCGGCGTGCGCAGGACCACTTGCCAGTCCTTCGGATTGCCGATGACGAAGCCGGTTTTTTCATTCTCGACAAAGCGATATGCGACCGGATATTTTCCATTGTGCTCGCCCAACAATTCAAACAAGCCTTGATTCAAAAACCGCCGCCCGTCACGATGTACCAGCCAGCATTGATTGTCGAGCAGGAATGACTGAAAGCTCTCGAACTCCGGCCCGCCTTTCGGATAATCGAATTCGATCAGCGCAGTCCAAATCCGGCCTTTTTTTTCGAATTGTTTCAGCGTGGCGGAGATATCTTCCTTTTTGCTTGTTGCGGCATCGCCGGTCGCATCAGCGGCGAAGGAGAACTGAAGCATTTGTGTGGTGCCTGTGAAGTGAATTTCGCCTTCGAGGCGGCCAATCCGTTTGACCGCGCGCGGCACGCCGTTGAGCCGGGCCGTGATCTCGACCGCAGTGCCAGTCACGGGCAATTTCCCGCTCCCTTCGCCGGCTACTTGCAATGGCTTGTCGTCATTATCCCAAGCCGAGAGAGACTTCGGCGGCACCTCGGCGTAAAACGCCTTGAAGCGCGGTTCCCATACAATGTCGATGTCCACTTCCGTGGTCGATTGCCCGGTCTCGAGATCGATTTTGCCCAGCGTCTTGCGACCGGAAAAGCGAAACGGCCCTTGCACATCAACCGGCGCCTGGCCGTACTCTTCGCTTGGACCGCCGAACAGCGCAATCTTGCTTCCCTGGGCGCTGATACTTAAGCGATGGTTGGAAGCCTTGGCGAGCTGATCGAGCGCTTCCCAGAATGGCACATTTTGCAGCGTCAGCCTCACCGGCTTGTCGGTTAGCGCGCGGCTAACGTCGATGGGAATGTTCGCTTGCTTACTGACGCTCGCGGCCGCCTCAGCCACGGTTTTGGCCGACGGGTCGAGCGAAACCCGGCTCGCTTCCGGCTTCGGTGGCTCCGCTGCGAGGAGCAAGGGCAGCAGCAATAAAAAACCTGTGGTTCTCATCCGTGCGAATTCCAAAGCCACGTGGCTACAATAATGATATGTATTCAACAAATTGGTGTAACGGTGGCCAGAAGCCGCCGGTGCGCAGATCGGTGCGGTGTTATGTCTAGCGTCCAGGCCCAACGGCTGTTGCCGCTCATTGGCAAGCCGGCAGGGCAATTGCTAATTCACGAAATCTATCGCAGCATCCAGGGCGAATCAACTTTTGCCGGGCTGCCGTGCGTCTTCGTGCGCCTTTCGGTTTGCGATGCCCGCTGCGTCTGGTGCGATACGCCGCACGCATTCAAGGAAGGTAAGCCCATGCCGCTGGAAGAAGTCGTCCGGCAAGCACTGGCCTATCAGTGCCCGCTCGTAGAAGTTACCGGCGGCGAGCCATTGCTACAAGCCGAAGTCTTTCCACTAATGACGCAGCTGGCCGACGCGGGCCGTACCGTGCTTGTGGAAACCAGCGGGGCGCACGACATTGGGCCGGTGGACCGACGTGTACACATTATCATGGACTTGAAGTGTCCCAATAGCGGCGAATGCGAGAATAACCGTTGGGCCAATCTCGATATCTTGAAACCGACCGATCAGATCAAATTCGTGATTGCTTCCAGGCGCGATTTCGAGTGGACTGCGCAGACGATCCGCGAATATCATCTCGACCAGCGCTTCGAAGTGTTGCTCAGTGGTGCGTTTGCTGACGTTACGCCGCTGCTAATGGCCGAATGGCTACTCGCCTCGGGGTTGCAAGTGCGCCTGCAGTTGCAAATGCACAAGTATATCTGGCCGCCGGAAACACGCGGAGTCTGAAGTGAGTTCGCCATGCCGCTGACCGACAAGCTTGTTGATGAAATTGCGCAAGCTTACAAGGATGAGCCGAATAAGTGGAACCTGAGCCAGGAGCGCGCATTTCAGGAAGACCTGATGTACCGCGGTTTCCACTTCTTCATCCTCTTTTTTTCATTGGCCATTGGCGGCGCGGTCACCGCCCGGTCCCAGCAGCACCTGTGCGTCCTCCTCACCATCGGTTCGCTCGTCTCCTTTGCCATGTTTCTGCCAATTTACCGGGCGCGCGTGAAGTTGCTGGTGATTCTGCAAATCCTGCATCGCATTGATAAACATCCGGTCGCTGAAGTTGGAAAACTCTTGGAACAAAGTGGTATTTGGCCGACCTACAGCGTGGTACACATGATCGGCCTGTGGATTCCGCTGGTGTGCTGCCTGTTGATAACGCTCGCCGCAATTTTGTCCTGGACGGGCATCGTGCATTCGAGTTCGAGTTGATCAGTTCCTGAAAACGCAAAAACAAGCAAAGCCCAGGGACGGCAGTCCCTGGGCTTTGCGCGGAATTACTCATTTCCCTGGCAATTTCACAACGAAGCTGCCATCCGCTTGGGGTACCACCTGCGGCGGCGCGTTCTTCGCATCATCCGGATGCGGCAAGCGCTTGCGAATCTCCTCGAGAATCGATGCCAGCGTGAGCGGTTGCGCATTCGCCGGCGCCGGCAGGACCGGCGGCATGGGCGGCACACTGTGCGGATTGTTCGGCGACGTGCCGTGCAGCAAGTCGAGCAGTTGTTCAATCACCGGCAGTTTGTAACCGCGAACATGCGCGGCACTCACCAACAGCGTTGCGGCCCCGGTGGCCAGGGCGTACCAAAATTCAGGCGTCAGGTTCATGAGCGTTTTCTCCTGCGAAGGATGAGAAATGCGGCCCCGGCTGCACCCGCAGCGCAGCACCAGCCAGGAACGCGAGACAGGTCGAACGAAGGTGAAGCAGGCGGCGGGTTATTCTTGTTCAAATCCGGATCATTATTCGGCTGGTAATTCGGATCGGCCTTACGAATCGCCTCGGCCAGCTTGTCCGGCCCTCGGTATTCATCCTGCCGGTGCAGGACTTTGCCATCGGGCGCTTGCAAGTAAATCGTCGGCTGGCCGCTAGTGCGGAAGCCCGAATTGGCAACGGCCCAATGCCCCGGATCGTAGCCTTGCACCAGTACTTTGTCTTTAAGCGCCCTCAAGCTGGGATTCGCATTCCAATCGGCCAGCACTGCCCGTCGCTTGTCATCCGGCCCGATGATGGTGAGCCGCAGTTTCTGCGAATCGTCGGTCAATTTGCCTTGGAGTGCGGCCAGGGCGTCCTCCTCGGTAACGCTTCGGCCATTGATGGAGTGATGCGAAGCCGAGCCGTTCAGCTTCGTCTGCATAATGCCGAAGTTGGCAACGACTTCGCCGGCGGCGCCGACGCAACGACGCGGGAAAAGCGCTTGCGGTTCGCTCCAGTCGTTCTTATCGGCATCGAAGCTTCGCCACTCGTCGCGCTCGACATCATAGCCGCCCGCTTGCCGGCCATCGAGAAACAAGTACGTCTGTTGCGGTTCATCATCCCGGCTGCGCCATTCAATGCGCACCGGAGTGACAGTGCGAGCCGGCAGCGGACACGACCCGCCCGGACACTGTGCAGCCGCCAGAACGGCGGCAAGAAAGGGAGTGAACATGGTGTGAACCTCATGAGTAGAAAGAACCTCCAACTCCGAATATCGAGATCCGAAACAAATCCGAATTCAAAACACAAAATTCGAAACGTGAGCCAGGTTGTCGAGGTCATTTGGATTTGGGATTTTGGATTTGTTTCGGATTTCGGATTTGTAATTTCAGATTTGAGTCGACGCGAAAACAAATCAATTGTGCGGCACAGGAGGTGGTGGTGTCGCGAGCCAGACGAAGAGCCAGCCGCTGCCGCTGGGATGCTTGATGCGGCGCAGCAATTCTTCAAGCGACATCCATTCATAGCGGTCTTCGCCCGGGAAATTGTTGTCGAGACAGACGGCCCAGCGGCCGTTGTACTTCGGGCAGCAGGTCATGTGGGCGATGGTGCCGCCGTAGCGTGGCGAGTAGCCATAGGTCATGCAGGACATGCGGCCGGTACGGTCGCATAGCTGCAAGATTGGCCCCGGATCGCGGCCTTCATATTGCAAGTAATCCGGGGCCGGTATCTTGCGGGCGGCACAAAACGCACGAATTTGCTGATCCACCTTGCCGGGATACGCTCCGCCGGGCTGCCGGGCGCACCAATCGCGCAGCCCGCGCAATTGTTCGAGCCCCTGCCAGCGTGCTGCCATTTCGATGCTCGACATGACGCACATGCCCTGCCCATCCACGGCACTGCCGATGTTTTTGATCTGCTGCGCCGCCGGCAAATCGCAGGTGAGCGCTTCGCCCTCATGCTCGCGGCTATTGATGAAACTGGCCTGCGGCGCTTGCGCTGGCGACAATGGGGTGAGAAGCAAACAGGCGATAAAGATGATTCGACGCATGGGAGGCGGGTCCAAAGAGGCGAACGGAACAAATGTACACTAATCGAAGATACGATCCCGTTTGGAAAATGCAAATGAAAATGGCGGGAAATCTCTTTGCCGAGAAAAATCACCGGCGTACGATGGATGTCAGAAATGTGCGTTTCGCCTGCTAATGATAGAAGAAGATATTCCGCTTGGAAAAAAATTCAAAAGAGCTGTGGTCAACCGCTTGGTCCGCAATCGAAAGGGGCGACAGATCTCGTCATTTCTGCATATGGTTGGCGTGCACCACAGGCGCGGAAGCCGGGCCGAAGCTCGCATACACATTGCGCATGCGTTTCAATAACTCGGGCCCGAAGTTCTCGAGGGCTTTGAGTTTTGCCTTGTCGATAGCCGGCTTGTCTTGAACGATGAACGTTGGCCGGATGATTTTACCATCGCCTTGCGACTCGACTGACGTGTACAGGAAACCGTTGCTGACATCGACCAGCGCACCCTGGAGCGTCACAAGCGCATCACGGTGGCTGCCCGGCACGAGATATCCTCCCACCACCGTAAGGTTCAGGACCGCCGCCGGATTCTGATAGCTGGCTACCTCGCATTCACCCTGGATGACCAACAAAGCATTGGCCCCGTGCTTCGCAGCCGCCACGCGCAGGTCTTTCAGCGTGGGCCCCTTGGAAGTATCACCCGTATTGCCATTCGTGAAAAGATCGGACATCAAAAACATGTCGGCCGCGATTCCTTCGGTTTTCAGTGAAGTAGCCCAGGCCTCGACGAAGTCTTTTTCTTTCGAAGTCCATTGCCCATTGACAGAAGGCGGTAGATAAACAGCAATCCGGCAGGGGAATGTCAACTGCGGGCGCAACAAACCCACCTTGACAATCTCCTCATCCATATTCGAGATGGGGTCGGGCTGCAAATGGGTATAAACGCTCGGGTGATCGAACCCGCGCGCGAAACAACCCGTGAGAAGCAGGGCAAGAACGAGAATAGAGGCTCTGCGGGGCATTAGGGCCACCTCCACGCAGCCGAAAAACGGGGAAGCAGACGCCAGAGTTGTGGATTCCAAGTGGCGTGGGAATAACCACGGAAATGCCGGAGATCAATAGTAGTTTCTGCCGGCGGAGTAATTAGGGGCAGGTAGCGTCAGGGCTTTGGAATCTGATACACGGCGCGTTATTGCGCGGCCTCACACCACCCGCCGGCCCACGTCCTCCGGCAGGTATAGCTCATTTACCTTGTTCGCCGCCACTTCCGGTGGCGTGCCGGAGTCCCAGCCTTTGGGCTTGGTCTTGCCGGCGGGGTAGAGCGATTCCATGGGTCCCCAGACCTCGTCCACCTTGTCGGTGAATAGGTCGCCGATGAGCAAATCGGTGACTTTGCCTTTCAGGTTGGGGAACTTCTTCACGAACTGGCCGAAGCTAAAGCCGTCGTAGTATTCGCAGACCAGCCGGCGCATGCGGTCGATGCCCTGGTTGAATTCAGGGCCCCATTTGCCGAGCTGCCTGCCGGAGAGGTCGTTCTTTTGGAGACCTTCGTGAATGGCGTCGGCGGCGTATTCACCCGACTTCAGTGCCAACAAGACGCCGGAGGAATAGAGCGGGTCGAGGAAGCCAAAGGCATCGCCAATCAGCACCCAGCCATCGCCGGCCACTTCCTTCGAGCGGTACGAGTAATCCTTGGTGGCAAAATAGCCGGTGATGCGCTTGGCGTTGGCGATTCGATCTTTTACGGCCTGGGTCTTTTCCACTTCTTCCAAATAAACTTGCTCGTGGGTGCCGCGATTCTTGAACAGGTAGTCGAACGGCCCGACCACGCCGACACTGACGATGTTGTCGTGCTGCGGAATGTACCAGAACCAGCCCTGCTTGTTCGGCGTCTGGATCACCAGCGTGGCGCCTTCGTCGCGTCCGGTGTCCCGATACGCACCTTCGTAGTACGTCCAGATGGCGCCCTTGTTCAGAATCGGGTCCCAGATGCGAAGTTTGAATCTGGCCTGGAGCAGCCCGCTCTGGCCGCTCGCATCGACCACCACCTTGGCCCGCACTTCGCGCTGGGTGCCGTTTTCTTCCTGAATTCTTACGCCGACTGCGCGGTTGCCGTCGAACACGACGTCCAGCACGCGCACGCCTTCGTGGGCATGCACGCCGTGCTCGCGGGCGTTGTTGAGCATCATCTGGTCGAATTCGCTTCGGACGACCTGCCAGGTTTGCGAGCATTCGTGCGGCTTGTTATCCCAAAAGTAAAATGGGGCCGAGAGTTTGCCCTGGGAATTCACAAACTGCACGCTGAACTTCTTCTGAAAGTGGCTCTTTTTCATCTTCTCAAGCATGTTGAGGCGCTTGAGCACCCAATACGTTTCCGGGATAAGCGACTCGCCGATATGGAAGCGCGGAAAATGCTCGCGCTCGAATAGCTGCACTTTATGACCATGCTGGGCGAGAAGCGTGGAAACGGTCGAACCGGCAGGTCCGCCGCCGATGACAACGACGTCGGGATTGGGTTGAGGGGCATTCGGCATGAGAAGATCCTTCAAGACAGGTAAACGCAGGAAAGCCCACGGACGGAAGTCCGTGGGCCTTGCTCAGTTTGCAAAATATTAGCTTATGTTGCAGTGACAGAAACGTCTGGCTTGGGGCCATTTCACGCAGCAGGGCGGTCGCCGCGCTGCCGGAGTTCAGCGGCCTTCGCGGAGGCGGTCGCCAAGAAAGTTCTCCAGGTCCGGAACGGCGTAGATCTTGCGGATCGTGGATTCGACATCATATTCCACGCGGCGGTAGCGGATCGTGTCGTCGTCGAGCATCACGTAGCAGGCGCGCCAGTTGCCGTCACGCGGCTGGCCGACGGCGCCCACGTTGCACAGCGTCTTGTGGCCGTCGAGCTTGTAGTTGCTGTCGACGTCTTCCGGGCTCAGGAACTGATAGTTCTCGGTAAATATCCCAGGCACGTGGGTGTGACCCTGGAAACAGTAGCGCTCGACCAGGGCGAAGATGCGCTCCAGTTTCCGCTGATTGTAAATGTCTTCCGGAAAGACGTATTCATTCAAGGGATTGCGGGCCGAGCCGTGAACGTAGAGGTGCGCGTCTTCGCGGTGCTGGCGCGGCCGTTCGGCCAGGAACTCCCAGCGTTTTTCCTTTTGCGGGCGGTTGCCGTCGGCCAATTCCAGCTGTTGCCGGGTCCAGAAAATGGCTCGTTCGGCAGAAGGGTTGAAACCTTCGGGATCGAACATGGCGCCCTGGTCGTGATTGCCCAGCAGGACAACCTGGCAATGCTTCATTACCAGGTCGATGCACTCCCGCGGATTGGGGCCGTACCCAACGACGTCGCCCAAGCAGTAAATGTCCGTCACGCTTTGCGATTCTATGTCCTTCAGAACAGCTTGCAGCGCCTCCAAATTGCTGTGGATATCGCTGATTATGGCTTTCACACCCGAATTCCTTATTTGCTGGCTGCCGACTCGATCACGGGCTTAGATTCATCGATTCCAAACAATTGTATCACTTTATCGGCGAGATTTCTGGTCTGTCAAGCCAGCTGTCGGAAGATTTGGAGCGGGGCGGGCGTGTTGTCTCACTACTTTAATTACTTTGCGAACGGCCAGGCCGGGCC
Organism: Gemmataceae bacterium; assembly: GCA_035307785.1. Lineage (GTDB taxonomy): Bacteria > Planctomycetota > Planctomycetia > Gemmatales > Gemmataceae > DATGHS01. The sequence continues at coordinate 15,418 of DATGHS010000282.1, read as the reverse complement.
GAGTGCCTTCTTTTGGGCCACGGTGATCTTTTCAATGCCGTGCTGGCCCAGGTGCAGTAATCGATCCAGCTGAGCGCGTGTGAAGGTGGCTTCTTCGCCTGTTCCCTGTATTTCGATAAACTGCCCGTCGCCGGTCATCACGAGATTCAGATCGACTTCGGCATCGCGGTCTTCTTCGTAACAAAGGTCGAGCCATTCCTGCCCATTGCAGATGCCAACGCTGATGGCCGCGACGCTGCCGGTAACGACGTTCGACGCCGGGCCGATCACTTTCTTGAGCGTGGATAACGCGTCAATCAACGCCACGTAGGCGCCATTGATGGACGCGGTGCGCGTGCCGCCGTCGGCTTCAAGCACATCGCAATCGAGCCAGAGCGTCCGTTCGCCGAGTTTGGACAAATCAACCACCGCTCTTAAGCTGCGACCGATCAAGCGCTGAATCTCGACGCTGCGACCATCCACTTTACCGCCCTTGTCGCGCGGCTTGCGACCGGCCGTCGAACCGGGAAGCATGCCGTATTCGGCCGTGAGCCAACCCCGGCCCTTGCCGACGAGGAACGGCGGCACGGCCAGCTCGACACAACAAGTACACAAGACGACGGTGCGCCCCATGCGCACCAAGACGCTGCCGGGCGCGTGTCGGGTATATTTCCGCTGAAAGCGCAGCGGACGCAATTCATCGGGTTTGCGGTTGTCGGAACGCATGATCGGGAATCAGGAGTCAGGGGTCAGGGGTCAGGGGTCAGGAGGATCCGCATGATTCCTGACTCCTGACACCTGACACCTATTTTGTCAACAGCCACGCCAAGATCGCTTTCTGCGCGTGCAGCCGGTTGCCGGCTTGTTGAAAGACGACGCTGCGGTCGCCGTCCACCACTTCGTCGGTGATTTCTTCGCCGCGGTGCGCCGGCAGGCAGTGCATCACCCGGGCATGCTTCGGCGCCGCGGCCAATAGCTTCGCATTGATCTGGTAATGCGCAAAATCGCGCAGCCGTTTCTCGCGCTCATCTTCCTGGCCCATGCTGGTCCACACGTCGCCGTAAATAATGTCGGCATCGCGCACAGCCTTAATCGGATCGATAACCGATTCCAGCGAACCCTTGGGCGAGTGTTTGCGGAACGCGGTGCGAAATGCGTCGTCGAAGCCGTACCCTTTCGGCGCCGCAAGACGGAAACGAATGCCGAGCGTGCCGCAACCCAGCGCCAGCGACCGGGCCACATTGTTGCCATCGCCCACGAAGACGACGGTCCGGCCTTTTAAGTCGCCAAACAGCTCCTGCATTGTCAGCAGGTCAGCCGTGGTCTGGCATGGGTGCGCGATGTCGGAGAGGCCGTTGATAATCGGCACTTCGGAACAATCCGTCATGGCGATTAGTGTCGAATGCTTAAACACGCGCAGGACGAGGGCATCGACATAGTGATTCATGGTGCGGGCGAAATCCGGCACCGATTCGCGCCAGCCCAGGCCCACTTCCTGGGCCGGCAGGAAGAGGCTGCGGCCGCCGAGGTGGATCACTGCTGCCTCGAAGCTAACGCGCGTACGCAACGACGGTTTCTCGAAAATCAGACCCACAAGCTTGCGGCTTAAGAGGCTATTGGCTTCACCCCGCAAATGGGCAGCTTTAAGTTTCTGAGCCTCGAAAAGGAGAGACACCAGTTCATCGCGACTTACACTGGAAATATCGAGAAAATGCCGCATGGCTATCACACGCATTGGGGAAAAAGAAAACCGGCGAGCCAAAACAACTTTAGCTCGCCGGGAAATCATCTCGCCGAGAAATTCAGCACCACGTCCTCTAAGACCGAGCAGCCTTCATCTAGTAAATCATAGGGCAGATTCAGCGCCGGCAACAACCGCAGCACTGTGTTGTGCGTGCAGTTGATGAGCAGGCCGCGTTCCAGGCATTTTTGGACGATGCCGGCGCCGGGCACAGCGAGTTCGATGCCGATCATCGCCCCCTTGATGCGCACTTCGCGAATCAGGTTCGATCGGCCCTGGAGGGCTTCTAACCGCGTGCGGAATTGCTGCTCGAGCCAGCCGGCCCGGGCCAGCAAGCCTTCCGCTTCGATGGTGTCGATGGCGGCGAGCGCGGCCCGGCACGCGATGGGGTTCCCTCCGAAAGTAGCCGCGTGAGTGCCGGGCTTGAGCTTCTCAGCCACGTTGGATTTCGCTATTAATCCGCCGCAGGCCACACCGCCGGCAAGCGCTTTTGCCAGCGTGATAATATCCGGCGACACCTCCCAGTTCTGGAAGGCATACCACTTACCCGTGCGGCCCATGCCGGATTGCACTTCATCGAAAATCAATAGCAATTTGTGTTTGTCAGCCAATTCGCGCAGCGCTTCCAGGTATCCCGCCGGCGGTAGATTGATGCCGCCTTCCCCCTGGACGGGCTCGAGCATAATGGCGATGGTTTCGTTGTCAATAAGCTTGGCGACGGCGTCGAGATCGCCGAAAGGCGCGTACCGAAAGCCGGCCAGCATGGGCTCGACACCCTGGTGATACTTCGGTTGGGCTGTGGCGCTCAGTGCTCCCATGGTTCGCCCATGGAAGCTGTTGAGCATGGTAACGATCTTGTAGCGCTTTTCGGCCTGCCCGTTGAGCCGGGCCAGCTTGATGGCTGCCTCATTCGCCTCGGTGCCGCTGTTGCAGAAGAAGCACTTGCCATCGAAACCGGCACGCTCGACGAGCGCCTGACCCAGTTGACCTTGCGCCTCCATGTACCAGGTGTTCGGCACGTGGATCAATTGGCCGACTTGTTCACGCACCGCCTCAACCACGCGCGGGGGGCAATGGCCGAACAGGTTACAGCCCCAACCGGGAAAGAAATCGAGATAGCGTTTGCCCTCGGCATCCCACACTAACGAACCTTCGCCGCGCACCAGGCACACCGGGTAGCGCGTATAGTTGCCGATTACGTATTTCTGGAATTGGCTGATTACGTCGGATGATGAATTCATGTGAGTGGTGCGTGGCGGGTAGTGAGGGGTGAGTGGTCGGCGTTGACCACTCACCCCTCATTACTCGCCACTAACTATTTAAGAGTTATTTCGGTGCCCACGCCCTTGTGCGTGAAGATTTCGAGAAGCAAGGAATGCCTGAGCCGGCCGTCGATCAGGTGCGTTTTGCGGACGCCGGCCCGGAGCGCGTCGAGACAAGCTTCGACTTTCGGGATCATGCCGCTGTCGATGACGCCTTGTTGGATGAGGCGGGTGCAATCCATGGCATCCAGACACGGCAGCAGGGACGCGGGGTTCGCGCGGTCCGCAAGGATACCCGGCGTATCGCTCAGGAACATTAACTTCTCAGCATTCAGGCTCGCGGCGACGGCAGCCGCCGCGGTGTCCGCATTCACATTGAGCCACTTACCGTCCGCATCAATCGCGACGCAGGGAATAACCGGAACCACGCCGCCGGCGCAAAAGTCATCGATTAGTCCGCGATCGACGCGCGTCACCTTGCCCACGCGGCCGAGGTCGATAAGTTCCCCCTTTTCGCCTGGTAAAAGCAACTTTTCGCCAAACAATGCCTGCATCGACCCGGAATGCAAACCGACCGCGCGGCCGCTCAACTGGCGAATAAGCGAGACGATCTCGGCATTGATTTCATGGCAGAGAATCTGGACGACGATCTCGAGCGTGGCTTCATCTGTATAACGCCGGCCCTGGATCTTGCGGGGCTGCAGGCCGGATGCGGCCATCGCCCGGTCGATCGGTTTGCCGCCGCCATGAACGAGTACTGGCCGCATGCCCACCGCGGCCATGAAAACGACGTCCTGCAGCATGGTGCGCAGCGCGCCGGGTTCTTCCAGGACACTGCCGCCCAGCTTGATGACCGTGCGGCGATCGTGAAACGTGCGGATGTAAGCGAGCGCTTCGATCAGGACGTCCGCTTTGCGTATGGCATCGTCCATCCCAGGCCCAGCCGGGGACAAGCAAAAGAATAAGCGTAGGCGCGCCGGAAGGGGATGTCAATGGCGGAATGCCGCGCACGAGCGCTGAATCGGTGACGGAGGGCGGCATCGCCCTCGCTGGTGCTCCAAGCTTTTATTACATTGGAAGATCAACGGAAGGAGTGCCGATGTTGAGCGTGGCGACCGATCAACTCCGGAAGGCCGGCTTGACGAGCCAGCAAGCCGAGGAAAGACTTCGTCAGTACGGCCCCAATGCCGTAGCAGAAGAACGTCCCCATCCGGTGCTGCTGATTTTGCGTAAGTTCTGGTCGCCGGTGCCATGGATGCTTGAGGTCACCCTTGTCCTGGAACTTGCTCTCGGAAAATTCACGCAAGCCGTCGTCATCGGCACACTGCTTGTTTTGAATGCCCTGCTGAGCTTTTTCCAGGAGCGTCGGGCCAGCAACGCTCTGTCACTCTTGCGCCAGCGCCTCGCGGTCCAGGTGCGAGTCCGGCGCGATGGTTTGTGGCAAGAGATCTTGGCTCAAAACCTGGTCCCGGGCGACGTCGTTCACGTACGCGTCGGCGACTTTGTGCCGGCGGACCTGCATCTTCACAACGGGCAAATACTGTCCGATCAGTCCACTTTGACCGGCGAATCCATTCCGATCGAAGTTGGCCCAGGGAAGACCGCTTACGCGGGCAGCGTGGTCCAACGCGGTGAGGCCACTGGCGAAGTATCCGCCACGGGATCACGAACCTTCTTCGGCAAGACTGCCGAGCTGGTTCACGCAGCGAAGACGCTGAGTCATCTTGAAAATGTGATTCTAGCCATCGTCAAATACCTGGTCGTGATGGACGTATTTCTAGTCATCGTCATTTTGATATACGCTGCGGCGACGCACATCTCTTGGAGCGAGATCGTTCCTTTTGCTCTCATCCTTTTGATCGCTTCGGTTCCAGTGGCCCTGCCTGCGACATACACCCTGGCCGGTGCTCTCGGCTCGCTCGATTTGGCCAGGCGTGGCGTGTTGGTCACGCGGCTCTCGGCCATTGAAGAGGCAGCGGCGATGGACGTGCTATGTAGCGACAAGACCGGAACCATCACAAAAAATCAGTTGGCCGTGGCATCACTGCGTGCAGTTACTCCTCAATCGGAAGATGAATTGCTTCGGTTGGCGGCCCTAGCCTGCGAGGAATCCACGCAAGACCCAATCGACCTCGCGATTCTGCAGGCTGCAAAAAGCCGCGATTTGCTTGCGAATCTACCACGTTGCATTCAGTTTTTCCCGTTCGATCCAGCGACGAAGCGATCCGAAGCCGTCTTTTCTCAAGACGGGACGGTTCTGCATGTCATAAAAGGCGCTCCTGCCGTTGTCGGCACTTTGACGAAGGCTGCCGCAATCTCCGACGCTGAGTTGCAGGCTTTGGCAAGCACGGGTTGCCGCATCCTCGCAGTTGCCGCTGGCCCGAGCGCTAACTTGAAACTTGCCGGCCTGGTTGCCTTACAAGACCCGCCAAGAGAAGATTCTCAATCCGTCATTCAACAGTTAAGCGATCTCGGTGTCCGAGCTGTAATGGTGACAGGAGATAGTTCGGCAACCGCGCAGGCGGTCGCTTCACAGGTCGGAATCAAGGGCCGCACTTGTCCGGCCGAAAGCCTCCGAGGAGAGACTAAAGGCGGGATTCTTGATTGCTCCGTCTTTGCCGGCGTTTATCCCGAAGATAAGTTCCGCCTGATTCAAGCCTTTCAAAAGGACGGCCATGTTGTCGGCATGACCGGCGACGGAGTAAATGACGCTCCTGCATTGAAACAAGCAGAAGTGGGCATTGCCGTGGCGAATGCGACCGACGTAGCCAAGGCGGCCGCCAGCATCGTATTGATCGAGGCTGGGCTCGCCGGCGTGCTGGCCGCGGTCGAGACCGGCCGGTGCATTTATCAAAGGATGCTGACCTACACACTGAACAAGATTGTAAAGACGATTCAGATTGCCCTGCTCTTGAGTCTGGGCCTACTCGTGACCGGAGAATTCGTTACCACGCCGCGGCTCATTCTGTTGCTATTGTTTGCCAACGACTTTGTCACCATGTCGTTGGCTGCTGACCGTGTCATCTTCTCGCGCAAGCCTGACCGCTGGCAGATTCCGCCCCTGGCAATCAGCGGCCTGGTGCTCGGATTGGGCTGGTGGGTCTTTACATTTGCAGTTTTTCTGGTCGGACGCGATTGGCTTCATCTTGAATTGGAAGAACTGCAAACTCTGGTCTTCGTGGCCTTGGTTCTGACTGGCCAAGCAACCGTGTATCTGTTGCGGGAACGCCGGCACATCTGGACCTCGGTTCCCGGCACTTGGTTGCTTCTTAGCACGTTTGCCGATGTGGTAATCGTCAGCATCATGGCCACTCAAGGCATTCTCATGGCCCGGATAAGTCCTGCGTTGATTGCCGGGTTGATCTTGGCTTTGGCAATGTTCATTGTCGTGTTCGATTTCGTGAAAGTGAGATTCTTTCAGCGATTAGGCTCACATTGATGGCGCAATGCTTAAGCCTAACAATTTCCCCAGTCTACCGCAAACAATTACGATGGTGACATCTGGTTGGGGGCTTCTAGGCAGCGCGGCCAGTGCTTATAATCCAACTCCAAAGTGCAATATCGCTTCTATATCCGAAAGGTCCCCATGAGCATTCCTCCTCTAGCCATTGGCGTGTGCAGTTGGTCGCTGCAAGTGAAGAGCATTCCCGAACTGACAAAGTTGATGATTCAGCTTGGCATCGACGTGGTGCAGCTGGCCTGTGGCGATCCGCACCATGCTTCCTGGGACGAAGGCGAGGCGATGCCGAAAGCCGCCTTGGCCGCCGGCTTCACGATGACCGGCACCATGCTGGGCTTCCCGGGCGAGGATTACACGTCGCCGCAGACGATTCAAAAGACGGGCGGCTTCGGCGACCCGGCCACGCGGCCCGAGCGGCTCGAGCGCTTCCAGTGGGCGCTCAACCGCACGAAGGCGCTGGGACTCAGCGACATGATGCTGCATGCCGGCTTTATCCCGGAGCCGCGCCGGCCCGAACGCAAGTCATTTCTCGATACGCTTGCCACGGTCAGCCAACTGGCGAAGGAGAAAGGCGTTACCGTGGCATTCGAGACCGGCCAAGAAACTGCCGAGCTGCTGCGCCTTACCTTGGATGAACTCAAATGCCCGAACCTGAAAGTGAATTTCGACCCGGCCAACATGCTGCTTTATGACAAGGGCGATCCCATTCGAGCGGTGGAAATCCTGGGCCCCGATATTCGCAGCGTGCATGTGAAGGATGCAAACCGGCCCACCGTGCCCGGCCAATGGGGCGAAGAAGTGCCGCTTGGCCAAGGCCAGGTCAATATCAAGAAATTCGTGCAAAAACTGAAGAGTGCCGGCTATCGCGGTGCGCTTTGCATTGAACGCGAAGTGGGTGACCAGCCGGCCCGCATCCGCGACATTGCCCACGGCATTCGCCACTTGCAAGAGTGCCTGGCCGCATAGAAGCCGCTTGAAGCGAAGCAGGAAATTCTCATGGAAATGCCGTCGGAAAAGCGCGAGCGCCAAATCGGCCGCATCAAGCAGTTGTTGCTGCGCCGCGGCCATCCCTATCTTCTGATGGCCATCTTCCTTGCGCTCATGGGATTGTCGGGATTTCTGGCCTCTGTGTTCATGCATGCGTGCGGCTTGAACTCCATGGCAGCCCGCTATCCGCTGGCCGTGGGCGTCGCTTATCTGGTGTTTCTGGCCTGCCTGGGCATTTGGCTGGCCGCGCATCGAAAATCGCGTGGCGCGCCGCCGCCAACGTACCATCCGGCCGGACCTAATTACGGACCGTATTATGACCCCTATTATTATGATTTGTTTCCCTGGTTCACTTTTCCGCGCGTCGGTTCGGGAAGCAATGCCGGTACCTCATCGGCTTCGGGCAAGTCCGGTTCATCGGGCGGCGGACTCGATCTCGTGGACGGCGACGGATTGGTGCTGCTCGTCGTCATCCTAATTGCCGTGGCCGTGCTGGCGGCACTCATCGCCAGCGTTTATGTGATCTTCATTGCGCCGGCGCTGCTGGCCGAATTGCTGGTGGACGGTGTGTTCTTGGCCGGACTGGCCGGCCGGCTGCGGGCGCCGAATGCGCCGCACTGGAGCATTGGCGCCATTCGCCGCACCTGGGCGCCCGTGGCGATTATCGCCGTTGTCTTCCTGGTCATCGGCATCGCGTTAGAGTTTTTCGTTCCGGGCGCCCACAGCATGGGCGAGGCCATCCGCCTGGCCCAGTTAAGATAAAGCATGGTTCAGCGTCGCACGCCAAAGCTGTGAAACTGCCCGGTCACTGGTTGCGATTCAACTTGCTCGTCTCGAATGTAGCGTGACCAGTACTCACGAATATGTCGCACAAAGCGCTCGATCTCTGCATCTTCGCCTTCCACCAGCATCTCCACGCGGCCATCGGGTAAGTTGCGCACCCAGCCGGTGACCGCGTATTGCTTGGCCATGCCTGCCGTCGTGGCGCGAAACCCCACGCCTTGCACTCGGCCAGTGTAACGGACCAGCCGGGCGACCTTTCCGTCGCTCATGTTGTGTTCCCGGTAGCGGAATTCGCAAGAATTCCGATTTTGATCGCTTCGGAATTCTGGCGAATTCCGCTACACGTCTATCGTTGCCGAACCACTTTTGCGGGAACGCCGGCAGCAACCACGTTGTCGGGCAACGGCTTCGTCACCACGGCCCCCGCGCCAACGACAGTGTTTTTTCCCACGTCGGCCATTACCACTGCGGCGCTGCCGATCCAGGCGCCGGCCCCGATGCGCACCATGGTGCGTTTCTGCGCTTGTTCGCGGATCGGCCTCGAAGGGTCATCGGTGCCATGCGTTTGCCCGCCGCTTGGAATGTGGACGGCCGGACCAATGAGCACATCTTTTTCGATGTGCACCAGCCCAAGATGGCAGCGCGGTCCAACGTAGACATTCTCTTCCAGGATTGCGCCGTTTTGGGAAAAGAGCGTGCCGAATTCGACAACCACCGTCTTGTGGCAGCCGGCCAGGACTTGCATGAGAAATGCCCGGCGCAGGTATTGTCCGATAAGCCCGGAGAAGAGCGATAGGGTCTGCGAGGAACCCTCCAGTGCCCGGTCGCGGCCGAATAATGGCGACCGACACCAGTAGGAGATAAGGAACGGCAACACCGCAACGAGCGCGAGTCCGCGCAGGCAACTCTTGATGCATTCACGCATGAGGCATTGCCACAGTCTGGCCAATCAATCGTCTTTGGCCTTGTCCTCGTCGAATGTGTGTGCCGTTAGCAGCCACGACATTTCGACGGCCACGTGCTGGAAAAATTCCTGCTGAAAGCTGTCTTTGCTGCTATCCAGATCCAAGAGGCGGGCGCCGAGCTGCGGAAATTTGCGGGTAAATTCCTTTTGGAAGGGCGGCGCCTCACCTTCCTTGCTATCCACATCCAGGAGCGTGAGCGAAACGCGGATATTACCCAGAAGGAACTGTTGCCGGCTCTGGCGGTCCATTAGACTCAGCGACGACAGTTCCATATCGAGTACATAATCGGCCTTGAAGAATTCGCCAATGGCCTTGGGACCCATGGACTTCCAGTCCGGGTGCGCCTTCTTAAAATTCTCCACCTCGTAAATCGGCACAATTGTTACCGATTCACGGTTATCGCCGAACTTCTTCGCTAAATGCTTTACGAACGCGTTGGCCAGCTTCAGGTCGGCGCCGTTGTAGTCGATCGGCACGCTGCGCGAGCGATATGGCAATACCACGAGCTTGAAGTCACGCTTATGCTTTTCTTCGGTGGCTTTGGTGTAGAAGGCATATTCCGACGGAAATCGTTCGCTGTCGGGGTCCGGCCCTAACAGCATGAACGGCAACGTCAGCATGTTGCCGCAACCCATGCTGCCGGCGATTAACAGCAATGTCAACGTGAGCCAGCGTCGCCGTGGTTGAACCGTCCCTGCCATCGTCGTCCCCCTTCCCTGGGTGGGATTCTTACTGCGTCAGCCCGATCAAAAGCCCCCAGCGCACCAGCATGATCACGATGAAGAAGATCAGGCTATACATCAGCGCCTGCTCGAGCGAGCGAATAAATAAATAGCGAGCCCGCCACGCACTGATGATCGTCCACGGAATCAGTGCAAGCCAATAGAGCGCGAGCAATGTCCCCACACAATTGGCCCGCAGCGAATTCACAACATCGCCGTGAATCAACAGCGAGAAGCTCGTGGTGAAGCCGCACGATGGGCACGGCAACCCCGTGGCCCGGTAAAACGAGCACGGCTGCAAGCCGAGCTGACGGTGCGTGGCCATGCGCAGCGGCGTGCCATCGGAATCGTACGGATGCAAGCACGCCGCAGTCGCAAATATCCCGATGAAGCCCAGGCCGATCAAAATCAATAGACCCCGAATCGGCCAAATCAGCGGTCCATTATCATCCGGTGGCCGGTAGCGCAAGCGCCGCTCAGTCAGGGGCCGCACCACCGGCACAGGTACTTCTTCTGCCATTTTCGGAGCGCGTTCCATACCCAACTCTCAACTGCGATGCAAGCGCAATATGAATGCAATTTCAGCGCGAAGGCGCAAAGGGCGCAAAGTTTAAGGCTGAGGAAACGCCAGGCGGATCATGCCTATTCCGTCTTCTTCGCGTTCTTTGCGTCTTCGCGGTGAATCGTTCTTTTCTATCATAGCAAACCGCCCCGTCGCTTTTCTTGCTAAAATACAGCTCGATTCATCCCTGTTCATCAGCCAAGGAGCCATCGGTGTCCAAAGACATCAGCGAAGTATTGCAACAGTTCAGCCAAATCCGCGGCCAAATGGTCGAACAACTAAAGCGCGTGGTGGTAGGGCAGACTGATGTTATCGAGCAGATTCTCGCGGCCATCTTCACACGCGGGCATTGCCTGCTGGTCGGCGTCCCGGGGCTGGCGAAGACACTTATGGTCAGCAGCATCAGCCAGATTCTCGACGTGACTTTCAAGCGCATCCAGTTCACGCCCGACCTCATGCCATCCGACATCACCGGCACCATGATCATGGACGAAAGCGAACAGGGCCGGCGCCAGTTCCGCTTCGTGCAAGGGCCTATTTTCACCAACGTCCTGCTGGCCGACGAAATCAACCGCACCCCGCCCAAGACCCAGGCCGCACTGCTCCAGGCCATGCAGGAGCGGGAAGTCAGCGCTGGCGTGGAGACCATGAAATTGCCCGATCCCTTTTTCGTGATCGCCACGCAGAACCCGATCGAGCAGGAAGGGACCTACCCGTTGCCCGAGGCCCAGCTCGACCGCTTCATGTTCAATGTGAAAGTGGATTATCCCAATTACGATGAGGAAAAACGCATCCTGCAGATGATTGCCAAGGACGAGAAGCTGGAACTCACCAAGGTGCTCTCCGGCAAAGCGATCTTGAATCTGCAGAAACTGGTACGGAGCGTGCCGGTGGGCGATTTCGTTATCGACTTCGCCACCCGGCTCACGCGCGCCACGCGGCCCAAGGATCCCACGGCTCCCGATTTCGTGAAAAAGCTCGTCGATTGGGGCGCCGGGCCGCGGGCAGGCATCAATCTGATGATGGCCGGCCAGGCCTTTGCCGCGATGGATGGCCGCTTTAGTGTGGCCATCGATGACATTAAGAAGGCCGCGATCCCGGTGCTGCGGCACCGCATCAGCACCAACTTCCAGGCGCAGGCGGAAGGGAAGAGCAGCGAAGACGTGATTCAGATGCTGGTGCAAGTGGTGAGCGAACCTGAGCCGGCCAAGTACTCGGCCCGACGGAGGATATAGGGCTTTTTTGTAGGGTGGGTGGAGCGCAACCCACCGAAGCAAGCAGGTGGGTTGCGCTGCGCTCCACCCACCCTACGATAACCGATTATGTGGTACCGTGTTTTTGCCCTGAAGCCTGACATGCCGCAACCGGCGGCGTTGCAGGAGCACCTGCGCTTACTTGGCGTCGAGACGTCATTCGAAGTGCGCGGCGACGACTTGGGCTGGACCGCGTTGACACTGAAGCTCGCTGAGAATTCTTCGCCGCTGCAAGTCGAGCGCTATCTGCCAGAGGAAGACGACATTCGCGACGACCTCGACACCTGGGCCGCGTGGCTGGAGACGCAGGAACATGAGCCGAATCATTCGAGGCTAATGCAACACGTGATTGGCACGCAGCAATTATTCACGCTTCGCGGGCCGCTCGACGATGCCGATGAGGACTTGTTGGAGCGCGTCTGCGAAGGGATGGCGAAATTCCTCGCCGGTACTTGCGAAGGCATTTACCAGATAGATGGGAGAGGCTTTTTCGCGGCGGCGGGGACGATTTTATTGCAAGAGCTCTAGATGAAATGGCCACGGATAAACACGGATTGCATAACACGGATGAACGCGGATCAGAAAGAACAATTATTTTCTTATCCGTGTGAATCCGTGTCACGAAGTCCGTGTTCATCCGTGGGCTGATTCAACAACCGTATGGCCAGCACCGAAAAGTATCTGAAGCCCGAAGTCATCCGCCAGGTGTCGCGGCTCGACCTGCGCGCCAAGTTCATCATTCAGGGCTTCCTCACTGGCCTGCACGCCAGCCCGTTCCACGGCTTCTCGGTTGAGTTCAGCGAGCATCGCAAGTACGTGCCCGGCGATGACCTCAAAAACCTCGACTGGAACATCTACGCCAAAACCGACCGCTACTACATCAAGAAATTCGAAGCGGAAACGAACATGACCGGCTACCTGGTCATGGATCTGAGTTCGTCGATGGCGTACACCTACCGCCAGGAGCTCACGAAATTCGAATATGGTATCTGCCTCGCCGCGGCCCTGGGTTACCTCATGATCCACCAGCAAGACCCGGTGGGCCTGGTGACGTTCGATACGGAAATCCGTGCTGCCTTAAAGCCGCACAGCAAGCGCTCGCAGCTCGGCTCCATCCTCGCGCTGCTGGCCAACCTCAAGCCGACCGGCCTGACCGATATTCCGCACTGCCTGCACCAGCTGGCCGCGATGGTGAAGGGCAAAAGCTTGATCATGCTGTTCAGCGACCTGCTCACCGAGCCCGGCCCGCTGCTCGATAGCATGTACAACCTCCGGCACCGCGGTCACGAAATAATCCTGTTCCACATTCTCGACGAGGCCGAGGTGCATTTCCCCTTCGACGGCATCATCGAATTCGAAGACACCGAATCGCACGACAAGCTCACGCTGGATAGCAAGGGCATTCGCGAAGATTACCTGAAGTCGCTCGGCGAATTCCGCGAACACCTGAAGAAGGAATGTACGGCCGCGAACATCGATTATGTGGGGATCGATACCAGCGTCACCTTCGACAAGGCGCTTTTGGAATATCTGATCCAGCGGCAGAGACGATTCTGATTACCTTCGCCTCTTTCGGTGTAGCCGCAGGCTTTAGCCTGCGGAAACTGCCGCGGGCTAAAGCCCGCGGCTACAATCCGTTGGGAACCACATGCCTGACACTTACGGCCTTCTCATCCTGGGCGGCGGGCCCGGCGGTTATGTCTGTGCCATCCGCGCTGCCCAGCTGGGCCTGAAGGTCGCCTGCATCGACAAGCGGGCCGCGCTCGGCGGCACCTGCCTGAACATCGGCTGCATTCCCAGCAAGGCGCTGCTCGATTCCAGCGAGCGCTATGCCGAGATGAGCAGGCTCGAACGACACGGCATCATCGCGGGGCCGGCCAAGCTCGACCTGGCGAAGATGCTGGCGCGGAAGAACAAGATCGTCGATGATCTCACCAAGGGCATTGCATTTCTCTTCAAGAAATACAAAGTCACGTTTCTGCAGGGCGTCGGCAAACTGATCGGCAAAGGCCAGGTTGCGGTGCAAGGCCCGAAGGGCGAAACGACGCAAGTCTCCGCCAAATCCATCGTGCTCGCCACCGGCAGCGAGCCGAGCAGCTTGCCCGGCATCAACTTCGACGGCAAGTTTGTCGTCAGTTCCACCGAAGCGCTGTCATTCGAGCAGGTGCCGAAGCAGTTGCTGGTCATCGGCGGCGGGTATATCGGCCTGGAACTGGGTTCCGTCTGGCAACGGCTGGGTTCGAGAGTTACAGTGCTGGAATTCCTACCGCGCATTCTACCGCTCTCCGACGGCGAGATTGCGACCATGGTGCAGAAGTCGCTCACCAAACAAGGCCTTGAATTTCACCTGGATACGAAGGTGACCGCTGTTGCGACCAAAGGAAACGAAGTCACGCTCAAGGCAGAATCCAAAGGCCAGGCGATCGAATTTAAAGGCGACAAGGTCCTGATGGCCGTGGGCCGCCGGCCGATGAGTGCCGGCATCGGCCTGGAAGAAGCGGGTGTCGAGTTCGATGCCAAGACTCGAAAAGTGAAGGTCGATTCCAACTGGCAGACCAACGTGCCTGGTATTTACGCAATCGGCGACCTGATCGACGGCCCGATGCTCGCCCACAAGGCCATGGCGGAAGGCGAAGCGCTGGCCGAGCGCCTGGCCGGGCACGCCGCGATGGTGAATTACGATTGCATTGCCAGCGTAGTGTATGTCCACCCGGAATTTGCCAGCGTCGGTCAAACCGAAGAGCAATTAAAGCAGGCCGGCCGCGAATACAAGATAGGCAAGTTCCCATTCCAGGCCAATGGCCGGGCCAAGTGCCTGGATGAAACTGAGGGCATCGTGAAGGTGCTGGCCGACGCCAAGACCGACCGGCTGCTGGGGGTACATATCTTCGGCCCCCGCGCTTCCGACATGATTGCCGAAGCCGTGGCCGTGATGGAGTTCTCCGGCAGTTCCGAAGACGTGGCCAGGATCGTGCATTCGCATCCCACGCTATCGGAAGCTTTCGGCGAAGCCGCAAAGGCGGCGGCTTTTGGGATGCCGCTGCATGGATAAACGATGGCGAACCCCGCCCGTAAAGGCGGGGGTGATGGAACCGCCGGCCCCATCACCCCCGCCCTTACGGGCGGGGTTCGCCATGTTTGAGAGTATTGCTTATGCAACCAAGAACTGCCACTGCCGCACCTGCTGCCAAGCGCCGCCGCTATCGCTGGCTCTGGCTCAGCCTCACCGCCTTCCTCTTGCTTCTTCTCGCCGGCTTCATCTATGCCGCGTGGCCGGGCCGCTCGACCTTCACCGTCAGCCCGGAAACCACCTACGTCACCGGCCCGCTCGATAAAGACGGCTACGTCGATTATGTGACCGCCGTGAATGAACGCCTGCGCGGCAACATCAAGCCGGAAGACAATGCGAATGTGCTGCTGTGGCAAGCGATTGGGCCGCATCCGGAACGGGGCAACATGGCCCCGGAGCATTTCCAGTGGTTGGGCGCACCACCCCCGCCGGAACAGGGCGAGTATTACGAAGACTTCCTGAAACAGCTTGCGAAAGTTGACGACCTCGGCCACGAGAGACGCGAAGAACTCGACAGGCGAATGGATAAGGCGACGAAATGGCCCTGGCGCGCACAGGACGAACCGGAGCTTGCCAATTGGTTGAACCGCATGGAGAAACCGTTGGCTATCGCGATCGCGGCCAGCCGGCGGCC
>DATGHS010000281.1:0-6556 GCA_035307785.1 Gemmataceae bacterium | reverse complement strand
CGCCGGCCATGGTCAGAAAGATGACGCGTTTCACCCTCGGCTCGCAGTGCAGCGGATTGACGACGCCGCGCGATTGCAAGTCTGGGTTGGCTCGAGCTTTGGGTGGAAGCATGGAGGCCAGCGCGAAAGCGCCGAGGCCGGTCATGGAGCGGCGCAAAAAGGTGCGGCGATTGGCGCGAAGTTGGAGTTCATCGAAGAGATTCATGGCGGAACTCGTGGAAGCGCAGCGCGCTGGCGGGGGCTACCTACAGGATATCCGCACGATTGGGGCGAGTCTACCCTGCTAAGCCGCGAGCGGCCTCGTAGAACGTACCGAAAGGAGGCCCTGTCATGTCTACTCCGCTTAGCATTATTATTGTCGGGGCATCGGGCGATCTCACATCGCGGAAGCTGGTGCCGGCGCTCTATGGCCTGTACCGCAAGGGCCGCTTGCCGGCGGAGGCACGTATCGTCGGAGTATCGCGCTCGGACTTCACGGCCGATTCGTTTCGACAGCACCTTGCCAAAGAATTCCGCGAGATTGCACCGAAGGAGTTCGACTCGGCGAAGTGGGAGAAGTTCGCGCCGCTCATTGAATACGTGCGCGGCGATGCGGCCGATCCGACCAAGCTGCAGGCTCTCGTCGATTGGCTGAAGAAGCGCGAGGGCGGCCAGCCAGCGAATCGGCTCTATTACCTTTCCGTTGCGCCGGAATTATACGAGCGCATTGCTAATAGCCTTGCGGCGGTGGGATTGAACAAGGAAGACGGTGGCTTTCGCCGCGTCGTGATTGAAAAGCCGTTCGGCCGCAACCTGGCCACCGCCGTTGCGCTCAACCACGCCTTGCACCGCAACTGGGAAGAATCGCAGATATACCGCATCGACCATTACATGGGCAAGGAGACGGTGCAGAACATTCTCGTTTTGCGCTTCGCCAACTTGTTTTTTGAGCCACTCTGGAATCGACGCTACATCGATCACGTACAGATCACAGTGGCCGAAAAGCTGGACGTCGGCCGGCGCGGGCCGACGTATGAAAGCATCGGCGTGCTGCGTGACATCTTTCAAAATCACCTGCTGCAAATCCTGACGTTGGTTGCCATGGAGCCGGCCACACGGTTCGATGCCGTGTCGCTGCGGAATGAAAAGTTGAAGGTCCTGGAAGCGGTGGCCGTTCCCAATGTTCAAGAAGCGTGCATCAATGTCAGCGTCGGACAATACATCGGCTACCGGCAAACCGATGGCGTGGCCCGCGATTCGCATATCCCGACGTTCGCGGCCATAAGGTTGGATATCGACAACTGGCGTTGGCAGGGTGTGCCGTTTTACCTACGCTCCGGCAAAGCGCTGAAGGAAAGGCGCAGCGATGTGGTAATCCAGTTTCGTCCGCCGCCACATCTCATGTTCAAGCTGACGCCCGGCGAAATGCTCGCCAATAATCGCCTGGTTTTACGAATCCAGCCCGATGAAGGCATTCAGTTGCATTTCGAAAGCAAGGATCCGGAAGTGCCCGAGGGAATGCTGCTACACAATTCAACGATGCAGTTCTCGTTTGCCACGGAGTACGGGGCCGGGGCTATTCCGGAAGCGTACGAGCGGCTGCTGCTGGATGCCGTCAACGGCGATGCCACGCTGTTCATGCGCTACGACGAGATCGAGCGCGCCTGGGCCATTCTCGATCCCCTCATAGCCGCGGTGGAACAGGCCGACGCCGCGCCGCCGCAACAATACGAGCCGCATACATGGGGCCCGGCCTGTGCCGATGAAATGCTAAAACGCGATGGGCGGGAATGGCAGAACGATTGACGGAAACGTCGATTGTTACAAACTTCTTGCTTCCGGTCCTCGTCTTACTTGTGTACACTGTTGCCGGAGATATGCCGTGAAACGATTGCTTTGGCCCTTAATTGCGTTGGTTATCCTCGGCGGCGTGCTGGGCTTGACGATGGCACTCGACAAATCGGCCCCGAAGGCGGACCGCGCCGAAGCGGTTCGCGGCGACACCGAATTTGCGTTGGACCTGTACGGGCAACTCAAGTCGCAAGACGGCAACCTGTTTTTCTCGCCAAATAGCATCTCCACCGCCCTGGCCATGACGTATGCCGGCGCAAAAGGAAACACTGCCACGGAAATGGCCAAAGTAATGCATTTTACTTTGCCGAATGATCGGCTGAATGCGGCCTACACCGCTCGGTTGCATGATCTCAATGCTGCCAATAAGGGCTATGAATTGAGCGTCGCCAACGCCCTGTGGGGCCATAAGGGCTTCACCTGGCAGAAAGGTTTTCTCGAGCTCAACAAGAACTATTACAGTGCGGGCTTGAATGAAGTTGACTTCGCTCAATCGGAACAAGCCCGCCAAACCATCAACGCCTGGGTCGAAAAGCAAACGCATGACAAAATCAAGGACTTGATTCAGCCGGGAGTTCTCGATTCGCTTACGCGGATGGTGCTCACGAATGCCATCTACTTTAAAGGCAAATGGGCACTGGAATTCGACCCGAAGATGACCTTCGACAGCGACTTCTGGACCTCGGCCAGCGATAAGGTCAGAACCCCACTGATGACGGAACACGGCGAGTTCAACTACTTGGAGACCGAGACATTGCAAGCCGTGGAATTGCCTTACACCGGCAGGGGCGTGTCGATGATCGTCTTGCTTCCGCGGCAGCGCGATGGGCTGGCGGCACTCGAAACGAAGCTCACGGCGAAGAATCTGGCCGAATGGACGAGCATTATGAAGCCTAACAAGGAACTAACCGTCACTCTGCCGAAATTCAAAATGACGCTGCAATTCGAATTGAGCAACGAATTGCAAGCACTCGGGATGAAAGACGCGTTCAGCAAGAATTCCGATTTCACCGGTATGGGCGGCGAACCGGGCTACCTATACCTGTCCAACGTCATTCACAAAGCATTCGTGGAGGTGAATGAGGAAGGCACAGAGGCAGCGGCAGCGACGGCCGGCGTCATCAAGGCGCGTGCCATTACGAAGCCGAATCCGGTTTTCCGGGCCGATCATCCATTTGTGTTCGTGATCCGCGACAACAAGAGCGGGACGATTTTGTTCATGGGTCGGCTTGCAAACCCGGTGAAATAATTCCCGGTTCGCCGCGAGGCAGAGCGTAGCGGAGCCGAGCGCGCTCTTACTCGGCCTCGCGGCTAACCTCAGATTGTGGAGGATTTGTTATGTTCTCGCGTCGGATGTTTCTCGGCGCCGCGGCGATGCTCGCGTTGGCGCCGGTGGCCTGGGCCGAAGGTTCCTGTGGCACATCGATTGAGTTCGTGGATACGCCCAAGGAAGCCGCGGCTTTGGCCAAGAAGGAGCAGAAGCTCGTTTTTGTGCTGCACGTTTCGGGTCATTTCGAAGACCCGCGCTTTACCTGAAACAATGCCGAGGCGCTCCGTGTGAACGCCCTCGCTAATCCCGAAGTCGGCAAATTCGTCAACGAGTACTTTGTCTCGTCGTTCCAGAAAGTGGCCACCTTCAAAATCGTGAATGGCCAGAAGCAGGGTGGAAACGTTGCTTCCTATTTCTGCGCTCCCGACGGCCGCGTGTTGCACTGCATTGCCGGGCCGGTGGACGCCAACACTTTCTTGAAAGAAGCGAAATGGGTCGTGGAAACGACGAAGAAGGCCATGAAGGAGGCCGGCGATGACGGGGCCAAGTTCAAGGCTTTTTTCCGCAATGCTCATGCCGAAAAGTTGCAGCGCGAAACCGGCTTGGTTGTTGAACCGGTTACGTACGACTGGTCGCCGCCGAGCGAGGACGACGCGCTGCAATTCCGCGATCCCACCGGCCGGCCGCTGGCCCCGAAGTTGCCGCCGCCGCCTATCGATGGGCCCGACGTGAAGCTACAGGAAAAGGAATTGGCCTTGCGGCAAGCCGGGGCCGCCAAGGCCGCCAACACGCCGGGCATGCCGGGTTATTGCACCGACAAGGCCGGTCGGCGCTGGAATATCGGCAACCAGGGCAAGGCCGATCAAATCATGGCCGCCCACTGCATGTCGAAGATCGAGAGCATTTACGGCACCGTCTTCGAAACCATCCTTGGGGAAAAGATTTCGACGAAACCCGTGGAAGTGACCACGCCGTTCCCCTGGCGTCCGGAATCGAATCTGCGCAAAATAAAGCCGGAAGATTTGCGTTAAAGAGTGACTGGTGAGTGGTGAGTGGTGAGTGGTAAAATCCATCATTCACCACTCACCAGTCACCACCCACTAATCACTCTTCTCTCGAAAGATGCGCTCGAAGTGCTCGTGATTGCTCTGGAAGACCTGGATCAAGCACGGGTCGAACTGTTCGTGTTGCGCATTTAAGATCGTGATCATCGCCATCTTATGTGATAGGGCCGGCTTGTAGGGGCGGCGGGAACGTAGCGCATCGTAGACGTCGGCGAAGCCGACAATGCGGGCCGAAAGCGGAACGTCGTTGCCCCGGAGCTTATCGGGGTAACCGCTGCCGTCATAGCGCTCGTGGTGCGAACGGGCAATTTCTGCTCCTAATTGCAGCAAGTCGCGGGAGAACTGGTACCGCCCAGACAGAGCTTGAAGCATCTCCGCGCCGATTGTGGTGTGTGACTGCAACAACATACGATCTTCGTCGTTCAGTTTTCCGGAATTGTGCAGTATGTGGTCGGGCAGGGCAAACATGCCGAGATCGTGAAGCGGCGCCGCCATTTCCAGCCGGCGCAGCCAGGCTTCATTGAGCCCGGGAACACTTGGATTGGCCGCGGCAAACCCGGCAGCGAGTATCTGACAGTACGACTGAATGCGCTTCAAGTGATCGCTGCCTTCGACACCGCGCTGCACCACCACTTGCGAAAAACCGTGTACCAGCATTTCCCGGGAGTTGGCCAGCTCCACTTCCTGCACGGACAGGGCTTGCTCCAGTTCTGCGTTCGCGGATTGCAACTGGTCGCGCAAAGTTTCCTGAGCGTCCTGGGCATGCTTGAGTCGCAGGCAAGACCGAATTCGGGCCTGGAGTTCCGTCAGGCTGAAGGGCTTGGTGAGATAGTCGTCGGCCCCCTGCAAGATTAACTGGGCCAGATCGTCGCCCTTGCTGGTCCCCGACATCATTACAACTTTCAAGTTCCGTTGCGTGCACCGGGCGCGAATATGCTGCAACAGCTCCGGACCTTTACAATCAGGCAGCACCACGTCGAGCAGCACGAGATCGAACGGCAAGGTTTGCAGCGCCTCGAGCGCTTCCTGGCCCGTCTTGGCCTCGTGGCAACTGATGCCTTTGGCCATCAACGACCGCTTGCAAATGTCCCGGACCGGCGCTTCATCATCCACGATCAGCACGCGGCGGGAGAACGCGCACTGCTCGGAGTTCGTGAGCCGTTGCCCCCGGGGTTCGTCGAGGTGAAGGTCGTAGATGGAGTCGGGGCCGCGTGATTTACCCAGGAAGGGCACGAGCGCTCGCGTCACCGCCAGTGCGGTAGGGTAGCGCTCTTCCAGCGCCACCGCCATCATGCGGCTAATCACGAGATCGAGGCCGGGCGGCACGTGGTTGCAGACTTGCCGCGCCGAAGGCGGCGGCTGGGTGAGCCGGACCGCGAGGTCGTGGGCCACCTGTCCAGTTGAAGGGAACGGATCGCGCCCCGTCACGCACCAGAAGAGCGTGGCGCCCAGGCTGTAAATATCGGCCCGGGAATCGAGCTTCGTGGCGTCCTTGGCCTGCTCGGGGGCCATGTAGCCGATGGTGCCGAGCACGGTGCCGGGTTCGGTCAGCCGATGCGTGAAGTGTCGCGCCAGACCGAAGTCCAGAAGTTTGGCTTTATCCTCTTCGGTTACCAGAATGTTCGACGGTTTAATGTCGCGATGGATGAGATCATGGCGATGCGCTTCCGCCAATGCTTCCGCAATCTGCACGATTACGCTGGCCGCCTTCACCACCGGCATGGGACCATCTTCGGTAACAATCGTTTCCAGATCGCGCCCGGCCACGAATTCCATCACGAAATAATGCAGCGGGCTGGCCATCGGATCGCTGGGGAACACCTCGCCCACATCGATGGCGGAAACAATGTTCGGATGCTGAATGCGTGCTACGGACCGCGTTTCGGCATAAAAACGGCCGAGCAGCTTGGCGTCGGGCTCCAACGACGTGGCCAGCACCTTGATGGCTACCGGCCGGCGCAAGCGAATATGTTCCGCTTTAAAGACCACGCCCATGCCGCCCACGCCGATGCGATCGAGAATGCGATAATTTCCCAGCGCCAGACCAAAGAACTTTTGGTTGGAAATGCGTTCGGCCAGGTAGGGCGTAATCAGTCGGGTCGCCAAGAGTTGATCGACAAGCTGTTGGAGCGAGCGGCTGGACATGAGCGCGCTGCGTTTTTCTTCGGGCAGCTGCTGCAAATCTTCCGCCAACACGACCGATTGCTGGACCAGGTCCAGCAGTAGGTCTTGAATAGCGTTTGGAGAAGTATCCATCGACAGCGTTTGATGGTGCAATGGTTGGTCCATCAGCGTGGACTTCCGGATGGCGGGCGGCATGGCCTTGACTCCTTAGCCGAGGAATGAACCGTGGGCGTTTCGGTCGTGAAAACGTGTGTTCATCCGGGCAGGC
>DATGHS010000280.1:0-11192 GCA_035307785.1 Gemmataceae bacterium | reverse complement strand
TTTGCCCCTGGCCATCAAGTTCTGCCTCGACCCGTCGATGCTCCGCGCCTTGCAACTGGAGCGCGACAATCTCGAGCGGCTCATGAAGGCTGGCGGCGAAACGTGGTCGAAGCGGATCGTGCGGCTCTATGGCTACGATCTGAATTACCGCACACCGTATCTGGTGTACGAATACATCCCCAGCGGCGATCTGTTGCAACACTTGGGCCGCATGCAGCGCAAGCTCGGCCACGCACTGTCGCCGGCGGAAATTCTGCCGATCATCACGCAGATTGCCGAAGCGCTGGCATTCGCCCATCAGCACGGCCTCGTGCATCGCGATTTGAAGCCGGCCAATATTCTGGTGGACGGAGACACGCTGAAACTGGCCGACTTCGGTCTGGGCAGCGCCAACGTCACGCGGGCCATTCAAGCAAGCCGCATCGGGGCCACGACGATCAGCTTGCTCACCGCTATCGATCAGGCCAGCCTCTTCCGCGGGGCCGGCACGCCGCTGTATATGTCGCCGGAGCAGCGCCGCGGCGCCAACCCCGATCCTCGGCACGATCTCTACAGCCTCGGCGTCATTTGGTTTCAGTTGCTCATTGGCGACACCACGCGAGAACTGCATGCCGGCTGGGCCAAGGAACTCGTGGTGCGACACCATGTGCCGCGTGAGCATATCGATCTCATCGAGCAATGCGTGGGCTGGTTCGACGAGCGGCCGAAAGACGGCGGCGAATTGCTGAAGCTGTTGCAAGCGCTATCCGTGTCGCCAAGTCAACCCATCACGGTGCTGCCGGCACAACCCGCCAGGCGGAAAATGATGCGGCCGCAAGACACCAGCCCGATGGGGGAGCGCAATGACCGACTGATTACGCGTTTGCAACAGTTGCAGCAGCAGCATGAAAAGCTGGCACAGGCCAAAGCCAAGGCCGCGCAGAGTCGGCGAACGCTGCTCTTCGTCTTCGCGGCGGCATTCGGTTTCTTGCTGCTGGCGGGATTGGGAATCGCGCTTGTTTTCTAGCAAATCCGTAAGGCATATATTCAACGTAACCCACGCTGGCTGTCAGCTGAAATTCAGTTCTTTTCCCGTCCCGGGCCCCATTCGCCGACGATACCCCTTGTCATTTGTGAAGATGGGGAATTTAATAATAGTATCAGAAGATTCCTGATGATCTTTTCCGTACTCGAATGCTGCCAATAGTTTCCGATCATTTGTGACTATTGGCCGGGTACCTGCGTCACGGATGAATTGAGAAAAGGCAAGAAGCCGAAGGCGCCAGTTTCTCTCGATCATTCCCGCGTCTGGATGATCGGAACTCCCAAGAATCGGACGGCTAAATCAGATTGCCGCTGGCATTCCCGGCTTCGGGCTTGCGTTCCCGTTGCCACGTTCGCCAAAGACGGCAGTTTTTGAACCAGCGCAGAGAATTGAACGTCTGTGTTCTCCTTTGCGAAGGTGATGATTCCACCTTCCGTATGCAATCACAATTCTGGAGGAGTTTTCCCATGTGGAAATGCTCATTTACAACCTTGCTGGCCCTCGCCGTCGGATTCGCATCGGCCAGTTTCTTGCGCGCCCAAGACGCGCGGGTATCGGCCCAGGCCCAGCCGACGGTATTGACACGCGGGCCAATCCATGAAGCCTTTGCCCAACCCGTCACGGCCGACGTTCGGGCCGGAGACGTAGTAAAAACCCAACCGCCTGCGTTGATCCACGAAACCCCGGCGCTGGTGCGCCCGCTCGGACAAAACGTGCACTGGATTAACGGTTACTGGGACATTGATCCGGTAAGCAAAGGATACATTTGGGTGAGCGGCACCTGGCGGGTATTCCCCGAAGGGCGCCGTTGGGTAAGCGGTTTCTGGTCGAAAGTGGATAATGGCTGGACTCGGGTCGCGGGCCACTGGGCCGCGAGTACCGAATCAAACTTCCAGTTTATTCCGAATCCGCCCGCTGACCGCGTCGATGCGAATGCCGCCACCAAGCTAGCGGCCAATGCACAGAACAGTAACGTAGCAGCCGATGCCAAGGCCGATGCCGATGCCAAGGCAGCCGTTCCAGGCGCAGGCAAAATCGCGGGCAACGCCAACACCAGCGTGATGGCCCGTGCCGACTCTTTTATGATCCCGGGCAGTTGGTTCTATACGCAAGGTGGCTTTCAGTGGCGGCCCGGTTACCTGGCGGCCTTCCAGGAGGGCAAGGTTTGGGTCCCGGCTCGCATCGACTGGACGCCGTACGGGTACGTCTTCACCAGCGGCTACTGGGACTTGCAGCTCAGCCAGCGTGGTTTGCTCTTCGCCCCGGTGAAATTCCAGGGTGATTTGTCGCAAGCTGCGAATGTCAATTTCCGGCCCGATCACGTGGTGACGGATGCGGCACTCAACGGCGATTTGTCGATCCGTGTCGCCTCGCGCGAATACTTCTTCGGCGACTTTGCCGACAAAGCGTCCGTCAGCGCCGGCATCGAGCCGCTTTACCAGTATGCTCGCAACCACGTCGATGCGCTATTTCAATATGCGGCGCATAGCGCCGGCAATATTGACGCGTACGTCAACAAGTTGACCAACACGTTTGAAGGCCGGCTCAGCGGCAAGCTTCAGCATCTGGCGACCAATGTGGAAGGTCAGGCCAACGCGGATGTAAATGCCGCGACTCAGGCCACCGTAATGTCGATTCAGCAACTGCAAGCTACCGCCGGCAGCACCACGGCTTCAGCCCAGGCACAATTGAACGCCGCATTGAAGGCCACGGCGGATTTGCAGACCCATATCCAGGGCACGCTGAGCGCCACGACCGATGTGACGCTAAGGCAAGCCTTGAGCGCCGAAGCGAAAGCCGCCGCCGATCTGCATAAGCAGATTCAGGTGAGCCTGAAGCTCGTGCAATCGACAACCGGGCAGCTCAACGCGGAGGCAAAGACTCAGCTCGCTGCAATCAGCAAGGCAGCCGCGAACCTGCAAAATCAGGTTCAGGCCACCATGAATCTGGTTCAGTCGCAAAGAATTCAGCTTTCGAATGAAGTGCGGGCGCAGCTGAGCGCGGAAGCGCAAGCCGCGGCCAACATTTCGAGCCAGGTGCAGGCTAGCGTGGGACCGGCTTCCGGCCAGGCGACCGCCCAGGCTTCTGCGATGACGCAAGCGCAAGTCGACGCCATTGTGGAAGCTGCAACAAATTTGCAGTCGCAAGTGAATGCGATAGTGAAGCAGGTTAACGGATTGCAAGGGCAAGTGAATGCCACGGTTCAGAGCGAACTGGCGGCCGAAGCGAAAGCTGTTGCCGATCTGCAAAGCCAGATCAAGGCCACGGCCAAGCAAATCGAGGCCGACTCGCTGCGCCTTACCAGCACGGTTCAGAACCAACTGAATGCCGAGCTGCGCACAGCCCAGCAACTGCAAGGCCGGCTCGAAACGACCGTGAACCGGATTCAGGCGCAGGCAGTTCGCCGAGCGTTGAGCACCGAAGCACGCGCGATGGCCGATCTGCAAAGTCGCATTCAGAGCAGCGTGGGGCTGGTGAACAATATCGGCGGGCAAGCCAATGCCATGGCTCAGGCACAAGTGGCTGCCCTGGCACGGGCTTCCGCCAATTTGCAAAACCAGCTTCAGGCTACGGTCAACCAACTTCAAGCCCAGGGCATTACCCTGAGCGGTCAGTTGCAGGGTCAGCTAAATGCTGAACTTCAGGCTGCGGCCAATCTATCGAACCAGCTTCAAGCGAGCGTCGGTCCGACCTCTGCTCAAGTGAGTGCGATGACCGAAGCCCAGTTGAGCGCGATGGTTCAAGCCACGGCCAATCTCCAGAGCCAGCTTCAAGCGACGATGAAGCAGGTGGACGCCATCCGAGGTCAGTTGAACGCCACGGTTCAAAGTGAACTGGATGCCGAAGCGAAGGCGATGGCCACTCTGCAAAGCCAGATTCAGGCCACGCTGAAGCAGATTCAAGCGGATCAACTCCGATTGACCAGCACGGTGCAAAGCCAGCTGGCCGCGGAAGTGAAGGCCGCAACAGATTTGCAAGCTCGCATTCAGGCCACGGTGAACAACGTTCAGTCGGCAGCGCTGAAAACGGCGCTCAATGCCGAAGCCAAGGCGATGGCCAGCGTACAAAACCAGCTTCAGTCCACGATTGGCACCGTCGGTGGAACCGAAGCCCGGGTTGCGGGTGATGTGCAATCGCAACTGAAGGCAATCGCCAAGGCGGCTGCCAACTTGCAGACGCAGGTCCAGGCCACCATCAACCAGATTCAGTCGCTGGGGATCAACCTCGGCGCACAGGTTCAAAGCCAGCTCGCGGCCGAAGCCAAGGCAGCGGCTGACTTGTCGAGCCAAATCCAGGTGACGGTGAACCAGGTCAGTGTGCAAGCCACGCAGCAAGTTGGCGTGATGACGCAGGCCCAATTGGATGCTCTTGCCAAAGCTTCGGCCGATTTGCAAGCGCAAATCCAAGCCGCGGAGAAAGCAACCGCAGGCATCCAGGGTCAGTTGAACGCCACCGTTCAAAGTGAACTGAACGCGGAAGCGAAGGCGATGGCCACTCTGCAAAGCCAAATTCAAGCCACGCTGAAGCAAATCCAAGCGGATCAGCTCCGGCTGACCAACACGGTGCAAAGCCAGTTGGCCGCGGAGATCAAGGCCGCGACGGATCTGGAGGCCCGCATTCAGGGCACGGTGAACAACGTTCAGGCCGTGGCCCTGCGGGATGCCATAAATGCGGAAGCAAAGGCGCTGGCCAGCGTGCAGAGCCAGCTGCAAACCACCGTTAACGCGGTGAGCGGCACGGAAGCACGACTGAGCGCCACCGCCCAGTCACAGCTCGCTGCTGCCGCGAAGGCTGCTGCGAATCTATCCCATCAGATTCAAGCTACCATGAACCAAATCCAATCGCTGGGGATCAACCTCGGCGCTCAGGTTCAACAGCAGCTGGCTGCCGACGTTAAAGCGGCCGCGAATCTGTCGGCTCAGATTCAGGCAACGACAAGCGGCGTGCAAGGTCAGGCCTCGGCCATGACCCAGGCGCAGCTAAATGCTATTGCCCGGGCCAGCGCGAACTTGCAGTCGCAGGTCCAAGCCATCAATAACCTGGTGGCCTCGCAAGCTGGCCAGTTGAATGCAACGCTTCAGTCGCAGCTTGTTGCGGAAGCAAAAGCGGCGGCCGACCTGCAAAGCCGGGTCCAAGCTACCGTTCAGCAAATCCAGGCAGCAGGCATGCAATTGAATTCGCAATTGCAAGCGCAATTGGCGGCGGAAGTGAAAGCCGCGGCCGATCTGCAAGGCCGGATTCAGGCCACGGCGCAAGCAGTGACCAACCAGGCCGTGCAGCAGGCATTGAATGCCGAGGCGAAAGCCGTTGCCGACCTGCACAGCCAGGTGCAAAGCAGCGTGGGGCTGGTGAACAACACCAGCGCTCAGGTGACCGGTATGACGCAGGCGCAACTGGCGTCGTTGTCCGAACAGGCCGCCAACCTGGCCAACCAGGTGCAGGCGACCGTCGGCCAGATCCAATCGTTGGGCATAAACCTGGGAGGCAACTTGCAGGGTCAGCTAGCGGCCGATGTGCGTGCCGCGAGTGCTCTCGCCAGCCAGTTCCAGGCGAGTGCCGGCGGCCAGATCCAGGGCACGGCGAACGGAACGTTCCAGATGGCCAACGGCATGCAAGTGCAAGCAGTGAGCGCAGCCCAAGTCGCTGGAGAAGCGAATGTGGCTGCACAAACCATGCGGCAAGTGCAAGCCACCACGCAGGCCACCGCGAACTTCGCCACGACCGGCCTCGTGCAAACGAACGGAATGATTCCGGGGCTGGTGGTTCCGGGCGTGAACGCGCCGACTGTGAACGTCAACTTCACGGGCGCAAACATTCCGGGCGCCAACTTCAATCCGAACCTTGGCTTCCAGGGCGGCAATCTTTTAAACCCTGGATTTAACGGATTCGGAGAGGGCGGTCTTGGCCAAGGTCTGGGCGGCTTCGTCGCCCCCATGTTCGCCCCGCGCATTGGCGGTCTCGGCGGCTTCGGCGGCTTCAGCGGCGTCGGAGCCCTGGGCGGCATCGGTGGCGCGCTGGGCGGCCTTGGCCACCGTTGATGAGCCTGCCCGATTCTTGCAGTAACCCTTTCCGCTCGCGGCCAAATGGCCGCGAGCGGATTTCTTTGGAAGAACCACTGATTACACGGATAGCACGGATAAGGAAGAGGCCCTTATCCGTGCTATCCGTGTAATCGGTGGTTCATTTCCTTCACCTTCAATCCCCGGCTAACGATTTCAGCCCGAAGCAATATAAATGCCCGTCGGTGCGCACATAAATGCGGCCGTTGACAATAGCCGGCGTCGCGTAAATGGCTTCGCCGAACTTGGTTCGCGATAGCTGCTCCCACTCGGCACCAGCTTGGACCACACTCGCATCGCCTTTTTCGCTGAAGAGATAGATTTTGCCATCGCCCGCTACCGGCGACGCATAGTAGTTGGCGGAACCGAAGACACGTTCCTGTTTGAGCAACTTGCCGTCCTTCGGGTCCAGGCAGGCGAGCAGGCCGCCGTTCTTGATCATGTACAGATGCCCGGTGTAATAGAGCGGCGATGGGATGTACGGAAGATATTTCTTTTGCGTCCATAACACATTGGTCGCAGTGATGTCGCCCGTACCGCCGGGCTTCACCGCCACGATCGAGTTTTGCGCTTCCACGAAGATCCGGGCCATATTCTCGTATTCTTGCTTCGAAATATGCCCGTCCTTGTCGCGGTCGATTTGCGTAAACCGATTCTTCAATTCGCCGGCCGGCATCTCGTCGAATTCGAGCATGCCGTTCTTGTTCTTGTCGTGTTTGGCCAGCATTTCGTCCCACGGCTCAGTCACAATGCGGTCATTTTCATCGGCGCCCGGGGCCCATGATGCGAGATAAAGGATATTGTCTGGCCCGATCACCGGCGTCATATTAGCGATGCGGGCTCGGCCGCGTAGCGTCCAAATCTCTTTACCGGTGTCGAAATCATAGCCGACTGCGCGGAGTGTCCCGGCCACCACGATCTGTTTTTTGCCATTCACCGTCCAGATCACTGGTGTGGCATAACCGCGTGGAAACTCCGAGCGATCGATTTTCCAGATTTGCTCGCCCGTCATTTTGTCGAGCATGAGCAGGAACGAGCCGTTGTCGTGGTCCTGGTTCAGGATCACGCGGTCGCCCGCGATGAGCGGCGAACTGCCGGCGCCGAAGTCATTCGGAAACGGACCAAACGGCTTACTCCACAGAAGCTTGCCCGCGCGATCATGGCAATACAGCCCGCTGGAACCGAAGAAAGTGACCACAACGTGTTCGTCGGCTGCCGGGCTCGGCTGCGCGAAGCTGCCGATGCTGTGGATTTTTTCAAGGGCCTTATACGGCGCTGCATCTTCCCACACCTTGCGGCCGGTTTCTCGTTCCAGGGCAATCGTGAGCAGCTTCTTGTCGGCAAATGCCGTCACGTAAATCCGATTGCCGACCACCACGGGCGACGAGTGCCCCGCCGGCAATTCGACCCTCCAAATCACGTTTTGGTCGGGACCGATCTTGTCGGGAAGCTTGCGTCCTTCTGCCATGCCGATCGCATTGGGCCCACGAAACTGCGGCCAGTCATCCGCCGCAACAGATCCGATGGCTCCAAGTAACACTGACACCGCAAGCAATTGACGAATGGGCATGATCCAAGCTCCGATCCGGGAGGGGATAAAATGGCAGGCCGGGATACTGTAGCGGATTTCCAGCAAACGTCCGCACGGCTTCATGGGAAGATTGCCGAGGAGCGCACACGGATTACTTCTTCCCCACGCAACACAAGTATTGCCGACCCTTGAGGAAAATCCTGCTGCCCGTCACGGCTGGCGAGGCTTCGCTACCGTCATTTAGATCGTTCACGGCCAGTACTTCCAGCTTGGGGCCAGCCTTGATTACGTAGCTCTTCCCGCTGCTGGCCAGGTACACGCGGCCATCGGGCGTGGTGAACGGACTGCTCGCGGTAGAGACACCGGCGAGTCGCTCGGAAAACATTTCCTTTCCGTCGCTGAGCTTCCAGCATTTCAGAATTCCTGGGTTGTGCAGACGATAGATGTAACCGTCCGCGATCACCGGCGACGAAAATCCTTCCGGCACGTTGGGGATTTTCCACTTTGGAGTGCTCTTGCCGACTTCCACGGCCAACGCAGGGCCGCCGCGGCCGCTGTCGCAGTATATGATGCCATCGGCGAGCACGGGCGAAACCGTATCGCCCTTGGCAGGACAGGACCAGAGCACGTTGCCGTTGGCCGGGTCCACTCCTTGAAGCGCGTCGGAGCCGGCCAGCAGAAGTTGCGACTTGCCTTGGATGGTAACGAGTGTGGGCGTGCTGTGACTGAACCCAGCTTCCGGCCTCTTCTGGAGCCAGCGCTGTGCGCCGGTCTTGCGATCGAAAGCAACCAGGAACGATTTGTGGCTTACCTGGTCGCACTGCAGGATCAGCATGTCTTCGAAAAGCACCGGGCTCGTGCCAATGGCCACATCGAATTGGTACGGTGTAATTTCCTTGCGCCAAACAATCTTCCCGTCGAGGTCCAGCGCGGCCAGCACCGATGAGCCGAAGAGGACATAGACCCGCTCGCCGTCGCTGGCCGGCGTGGGCGCCGTGTAGCCGCCGCGCAGGTCGGTGAGCTTCCAGGGGCCGGGCGGAAGCAGTGTGTCCCAGAGCGGCTTGCCATCGCCGGCCTGGTAGCACGCAACGTGGTGTTCGGGAAATTCCGCCGGGTTCACTTTGCCGGGCCAGTAACTCACCGTCACGATCACCCGGCCATGAATTACGATGGGGCTGGATTGATTACGGTCCTGATCGTGCATGCCATCCTGGCCGGGGAGCTTCACCTTCCAGAGGATGTTTTCACTGGTCTTGGCGTTCCAGGCGAGAGGCAAGTCCTTTTCCTCGCAGATGCCCTGGCCGGTGGGACCACGCCAACCGGGCCAATCGGCGGCCGAGACGCGCGTCCAAGCAACCACGAAGATAAAGAACAAGACGAGTGTGCTAGGACGGATCATTGTCGTCATGGAACTGCCCAAATTCCGGGGGCTCGGAAATCGCATGAGTTCACTCCTTCCGGTGCATGCGAAGCCGGTCCACGATAAACACAAAGAAGAAGCCGACCAGAGCTCCCACGAGCGTGATGCCGGTCACGTAATGGTGATGCGCCTTCTCGCCGATTCCAAGTAAGTCCCGCACCGAATGGTTTTCCGACAGCAACATATGGAAGAAGTGCGCACCGTAGACAATTCCCAGCAAGTATTCAATCGTGTGCACCACACTTTGCAGCCGCTCGATCTCGGTCACACTATGGGCCACTTCACCGGCGAGGTCCGCCATGTGCGTTTGCTGGTTGGTTTGCTCCTGGGCCACGCGGTCGGCATCGAGTTCGGCCAGTACGCCGCGAATATCCTCCCAGGCCGGCAACACGTCCAGACCGTCGCGACAAAGCTGGTAGTAGCGGTGGTGCGCGTGCCGGCTGCTGATCTGGTTGAACTGCCCGCCCACGCCGAAGCGCAGCAGATCCTGTCGCAGCCGGGCCGTGCGTTCGCCGCGCCGCTCGGGCTGCGAAGCAAAGATCCCTGCGGCCTCTTCCACGGCGCGGTTCAACGTCAGGCGCTGCAACATCGTGACCAGGAAAGAAACGAAATACTTGTCACGCACGATCCGTACGCGCTGTTCGTTGAAATCGGCCGGGTTGCCCTGCCCATTGGTTTGGTCGGCCACGAGGTGCGAAGCGCCGAGTACGCCGACCGCAGCCCAGTGCCGCCGATTGACCACCATGGCCGGCACCGACAGGTCCGACGGATCGGTGCCCGCGTTCCCCCGCTCCTCGATTTGGGCCAGAGCAGAGAGCAGCGGCCCCAGTTTCGCGCGCACTTCCGCATCGGCCATATCGGTCTCCGGCAACCGCACCACGGTGTATACCGAAAGCTCGCGCGGTTCCACCGGGTGAAAGTGCAGTCGCTGGAGCGGCACGCGCGCTAAGCGGTTCACGAGATCCTTGAGCGTGAAGCGGCCATACGGCGAGGCGAGTTGGTCGTGGATTGGCGCATCGTCGGCCGGCTTCGGCTTGATCTTTTCCTTGGCCTCCGCCGGCAGGGCGCTGTACTTTTCCGGATTGTCGGCCGGATGCGGCTTCACGAAGCCCGTAATAGGCCGGCGGCGAAATTGCGATAGCCGATAATTGAACTCGGCCACGTCTTCGCCGGTGAGCCCGCTTTGCTCGACGCCGATGGTCATGACTAACAGGCCCACGCCCTGTGACGTGACAAACATCTCGGCCGACGGCCGCTTGCCGGCCCGCAGCGTTCGCCCCGATGGCAATTGCACCTCGGCATGCTGAAACCATTTTTCGAGCGTTTTGTCATCCGCTCGAAGATACTCACATTCCACCGGGCCGGGAGCGTTGGAACGGTCCAGACCGGGGAACAAATAACGCACCACGTGGTCGAGAAATTCGTCGGTGTACAGTGGATGCGGCTGGCTACGGCTCCACAGCGGCTGGTCGCCGGCGCCGGGCCGGTCGGCAATCAGGGTTTCGGCCGCTTCGGCATTGCGGCCCCGGTCGAAGAAGAAGGGAAACAGAAAGCGCGTTTGAAATTCAATGACGTTCTGTGCTGCCATCGCGCCGGAGGCGTTGGCGGGCGGGGAAGCAGAAGTCGCGATGTTTGCCATCGGTTGCAAGCTCCTCTGCGGGAGACGATATGATATGCACGGCAGCAGGGCCTGGTACGGGAAAATGGAACCGCGATTCACCGAATTCGCCTAAACGCCAACTGTCGCGCCGTTATTCCTGTTTGAGGTTCATTTACCAGCCTTATACAAATTCAAATCGGCCTTTCCGGTAATCAGCGTGAAAACTTCACGAATCTGTTCGAAGCCATTCTTGAGGATGAAATGCGAATTGCGGCCGTAACTTTTGGCGCCCAGGATATAAAAATCCGGCTCGGGATTGCGCAGCGATTGAGCGCCGGTGGAAGACATGGTAAGGCAGTCCGTCGCGCCGTGCTTCGCCAGCGCGGCGGCCAGATTGGCCGGCGCCAGGGTCGTGTAGCAATCTTGAACCTGGAGTTCGCGGTACAAATTCGTGTTCGGCGAATAGCCGACATTGCCGATCAGGCGCTCGGCTTCCCAGGTGCGCTCTTCGTCGTCACAGAGGGCTTGGACCTTGAATGTGCCGTTGTTCCACTGGA
>DATGHS010000279.1:0-14211 GCA_035307785.1 Gemmataceae bacterium | reverse complement strand
CTTGGCGTTCGAGTCAAAGCGCAGCCGCAAGCGGTTATTTCGCAGCGTCGAATTTCTGCAATTCCCAGGTCAGGTCCACATCCATGGCCACCATCGAGACCTTTACGATGCCGACGTCCGGGGCGAACCAGTAGCCGAACCTAGCAGGTTCACCGTTAAGCTGAAAGTCGCCTGACGAGGTGACTGCCTTGAATTTCCCGGCGGGCACCTGAACTTCCTCTTCGCTGACGGTGAATTTGCCTTTTACCGTTTCGCCGGCAATCTTCGTGTTGATATCCCACGAATCGCCCTTGTTCGGTGGCAGTTTGAGCAACAACACGGGTTTATCGGCTTTCTGTCCGTTTACGGCCACCCGCACAATTCCGTCTGCTGTTTCGGCAATGTTCTCATTGGCGACCACGTTGCCATCAATAATAGTCTCGATGCGGGCTGTCATCAGGTCGCCGATTTTCTCCAGCGCGGTCACCTTCGTGGAGGCCTTTTTGTCGCCCAGCTTGTAATGCCATGTGTTTCCGACTTTCAGCGGATAGTAGGAAACTGGCTTCGTTGCTTCGGGAAGCTGCGCGGGGCCAGCGAGGACTGCGAGGATCATCAGGTGCGATATCATGCGAGAGACTCTCTTGATTCGCCGCAAGCGGCTACTTGGAGAATATCGGGTCCGGAACCTTCTCGCCCTGGAAGGCTTTCACGATTTGAGCCGGTTGACGCAGCGTTGCCCAAATTGACTTTGCATCAATTGGTTTGCCAGCACTGCGCCATTGGCCGCGATTCAACAAATGATCGTTCCCGGCGAGATATCCTTCCGGCGTAAGCGCGAGCCAGTCGATATTGGCGCCGACTGCCGGCGGAGAAACCAGCGTAAGCAGTGGTCGGCCACCAGTCGTCTCCCAAATGCGAACCATGCCATCAAAGCAGCCGGCGGCCACTTGCTGGCCATCGGGGTGGATTGCAACCGTGTAGACCATCGAACCAGCGGCCAGGGAGCGGATCGGCTCGCCAGTGTTGCCGTTCCAAAGCCGCACGGTTTTGTCGCCGCCGGCGGAAACAAGTAGCTTGCCCGCCCGGTCGAAAGCTAGTTCAAATACCGCAACGTCGTGCCCGCCTTGTTTCTTCCCTTGCTCGCCGGTTTGTGGATTCCACGAGAATATGGCCGGCTCATAACCCGAAGAAACCACGCATTTCCCGTCAGGCGAAACGGCCACCGCCAGCACGTCCTGCTCCATACCGCTAAAGGTGAGCTTGCTCTGGCCGGTGGCCGTGTCACTCAGCCGAACCGTGCGGTCCTTGCTGGCCGTCACTAGCCAGTCGCCCTTGGGGTTGAAAGCAACCGAGTACACAAAATCCGAATGCCCCGTGATGGTCTGCTTCACTTGTTTGGATGCCAAATCCCAGATTCGGACAGTCTTATCGAAGCTGGCGGAAGCCAGCGTCTTGCCATCGGCCGTGAAGCAAACGCTTGAAACCACGTCGAGATGGCCACCGAGATTCTCGACGAGCTTCCAGTCGTTGGTGGAGAACAAGCGCAGGTCGCCGCGCGCAGATGGCTGCCCGCCTGCCACCGCCAGAAGCGTGCCGTCGGGGCTGAATTTCAGATCGTTCACTTGCCCCAGTACTTGTGTTAGCGCCTGGACCGGCCGGCCTTCCTTCGCGTTCCAGATCATGACGCGCCCATATGAGCCGACGGCCAACAGAGTGCCATCCGGGCTATAGGCCACGGCGGCGACTGGCGGAAGCGGACCCACAGGTAGCACGAACTCCAACTGCGGCAACTTTGATATCTTGAATGGGAACGTTACGGGCAGCGTGCGCATGTGAGCCGATGGGGTGCGACCGGTCGCGGCACTGGTAAGCTCTTCGGGCTTGGTTCCTTCTTTGGCGCCGGAATCGATCCAGCGCGCGATGACTTGAATATCTTCTTCCGGCAACGGCTTCGCATCCAGGGGCATGCGCTTGTTGGCATCCTTTTCGCGCAGCATTGCCATAATCAAACTCTGGCTCGATTTTCCGGCAATGAGGATCGGCCGCTTGACGCCTTTCATGGCGCTCGCGTATGTATCGAGGGCCAAACCCGCGGAAACCTCTGGCTCCCGCAGGTTACGCACGCTGTGACAGACAGTACAGTTCTTGCGAAAGATAGGGCGAACGTCTTGCCAGTAGGTGGGATCCGCGGCGGAGGTAAAATTCACCGCAAAGGGCGCGAAGAGCGCAAAGAAGAGACTAATAATTGGCGCTTTGCGAAACATTTGGCTCACTTCTTACTTTGCGTTCTTTCCGTCTTCGCGGTGAAAACTTTCAATGATTGAATAGAAACTCGCGCGAGTTCAACAGCACCCACAGCAAATCCTGCATCGCTTCGCGCTGGTTGGGCGCCTTGGCCGCGTATTCCTCCGCCTTCGTCAACTCCTCCGGAAGCGGTGGGCGCGCGAGCGACACCATGTAAAGCTCTTCGATCATTTTCGGCAGTGTCGTCTTCGCTTGCATGAGCTTGGCCACACGACCCTGAGCATCGTTGATCTTGCGGTTCACGCTGTCGTCGTTGAGCAGCACCATGGCCTGGGCGATGTTCGGCTTGCTGGTGCGCTCGCACTC
Organism: Gemmataceae bacterium; assembly: GCA_035307785.1. GTDB lineage: Bacteria > Planctomycetota > Planctomycetia > Gemmatales > Gemmataceae > DATGHS01. Next base: position 11,622 of record DATGHS010000279.1, on the reverse strand, counting down.
GCACACGATCTGCCGGGCCGGCCGGCCAAAGGTGTCCATGAAGAAAGAACGCACCTCCGGGTCGGGTAACTGAATCGCTCGCAGGCCCAGCGGCAGGCCGGGATACTTCTCGCGCGTGCCGGTAGCGAAATCGACTGCATCAGCCAACTGCTCTGCGGACAGCCGCTTCACCGTGTAGCGGCAGAAATAGGTGTTCGAAACATCGGCTTCATTCCCCGCTGTCTTGAGCGAGGAAAGCTGAAAAGCCCGCGAAAGCATGATGGTCTTCAGCAAATGCTTCAAATCGAAATGGTGTTCCGCGAAGTCTTTCGCCAGCGCATCGAGTAGTTCGGGATTGCTGGGCGGATTGGTTGCCCGCATGTCGTCGAGCGGCTCGACCAGTCCGTGGCCCATCAGGTAGCCCCAGAAGCGGTTAACGATGTTTCGCGCAAAGAGAGGATTGTCTTTGCTCGTGATCCACTCCGCCAGGCGAATGCGCCGATCCGCCTCATCACTCCCTCTCCCCTCGGGGGAGAGGGTTGGGGTGAGGGCTTCATCCAGCACGTGCGGCTTCACCACGCCGCGTTTGCGCGGGTGCGTGGCCTCGCCCGTGGGTCTCAGGAAAATCACCGACTCCCGGCCAAACAGGCCGAATTCCTGGCTGTTCTTCGTGCCGAGCCGGACAAAGAAGGCGGTCATGCCATAGTAGTCGTCCTGGCTCCATTTCTCGAACGGATGATGGTGGCATTTGGCGCACTGAATGCGCACGCCCAGGAAGACTTGCGTGACGGTCTCCGACCATTCCTCGGGGTTTCTTCCAATGCGATAGAAGTTGGCCGGACCGTCCGTGAAAGTGCTGCCTTCGGCCAACACGATGTCGCGCACGAATTCATCCACCGGCTTGTTGTCGCGCAGCTCGGCCCGGACCCAGTTGTGGAAGCTCCACATCCCCTTTTCTTCCAGCGCCGTCCGGTTAATGCGGAGCAAGTCGCCCCACTTGTAGGCCCAGAAATCCACAAACTCCGGCCGCTGCAGCACCGTATCGATTGCCTTCTCGCGCTTCTTCGGGTCTTTGTCGGCCAGAAACTTCGTTACTTCTTCGGGCGTGGGCAGAGTCCCAATGCCATCGAGATAAACGCGGCGGAGAAATTCCTGATCGCTGCACGGCCTCGAAGGGGACAGGCCCAGATCGCCCCACTTAGGGAGGAGTTTTTCGTCAATGAAATTGTTCGGCTGAAAAGGCGAGCCTGGAGCGTGAGCGACCGGTGAACCGTAAGGCAACGTCACCTGCATCACCGTCGCTTGCCCGCCGAAGCGGACCATGATGTGCGTTTCGCCCTTTGCTTTCGCTGTGACGAGTCCTTCCGGCGTGACCGCGGCAATGCCGTCGTTGAGCGTGTCGAAACGCGCAGTGTCGGTTACATCTTCGCGCCGGCCATCGCTCCAGACGGCGGTGATCAGTACTTGCTGCGATTCGCCAGGGACCATGATGCGCTTCGCGGGCCACGCTTCCAGCGCGGTGACCATGACGTCGTTGGCCGAAGGCTCCGGAGCGCCGTCTTCGAGCCAATGCTTGACGATTTCGTAACCACGCGAACCACGCTTGAGCCGCTCGCCGCCGCCGTGCTCCATTTGCAGGCTCGGCTTCAGCAGCAGGATACTACGCTCCGGATCGGATACGACCACGCGCCGGCCCTTCGCGCTCTGCACGATTTGCGAATGATCGAACAACGGATCGAAGCCGAACAGGCTCAGCTTGAACCCGCCGCGGCCATGTTGGGAGCCGTGGCAGGCGCCCTGGTTGCAGCCGGCCTTCGTCAGCACCGGCAGGACTTCGCGCACGTAACTGGTCGGAATTTCGGCCTTGGCTTGTTTCACCACAACCGGAATAGACGCCGTCTGCCCGCCGAAATCCACGCTGATAGAAGTCGCCCCGTCATTGACTGACACGACAACGGCGTGTTCTGCCACTTTGGCGATATTGGTGTTGGCAATGGCGTAATGCGCTGTCTGTGATACATCGCGCGACGAACCGTCGGAGAAACTGGCGAGAACGCCAATATGTTGCAAGTCGTGCGGTCCAGCCAATTCGATCTTCGCCGGAAACGGTTCCAGCTTGGTGGGCGCAGCTTTTGGGGGATCCGCAGCATAGAGCGAGATCGGCGCAAGCAGGAGCGCGCAACCAACGCAGGTGCGAAGGGACGTAAGCATGGAATAATCCCTGCAAGCCGAAAAGTCTGGGTGGGGCAGGCAAATGTTGCGGCCAGGCGATCAGTAGGTAGGAAAGATTTGATCGCCAGTTGGACCTGCAACTGGATTTATCCTGCGAGAAAGAATGAGAAGTGTCAAGGTATCTTGACCATCGCCGGTCAATCAAATGAATAGCCGGCAAACATGAGCTCATTTGGCTTGCCGTCCTTGAACAATATAAGATAGACCGCATGGCCACGGTCGACTTCTTCCAGGAAGTCCATATTCCTCTCGACCAATTCGCGAGTAGGCTGCGTGGTACCGTATAACTCATGCATCCGTTCCTCGCTCAACGGCGTGGCGCAACAAAAGTCCGGTTCGTCGGCGATGTGGAAAATGTCGAGAATGGAGTGCGTGCCGTCGGCATCGGCATCTTCCATAGCCTCTTCCATGGTGGCGTGCTGGCACCCAGGCGCGGGGGAACTGGCCGTGGCTGGAAACGGCGGGAACGGAATCACCGGGTTGTACCGGCCGGCGCTAAACTCGCGCTGGCGCAATTCCTGCAACGCTGCTTCAATATCGGACTTGTATTTCACCACATACCAGTATGGCGACGCGCCCATTGCTCTCTTTTAAAGCGAAGAATTAGATTGCCCGGCTACCGAGTTTTGGCTCGTAAGGACAAAGCGACTCAGTGCACGAAAAACGCCGTGGCCGCGACGCCGACTCCTGCCAGGGCGGCAATCGTCCCTCCGAGCCAAAATGGACGGCGCTTCGTGAGTATTGACAGGGAACACAAAACCAGCCCAAGGGCCAAGCCCAACTCCGAAAAGTCGAAGTACTCGGCCTGGTGGTGTGCATGCTTACTTTCTTCGATCTTCATTTCCGCTTCTTTCACCAACTGTTCCGCTTTTGCCTTCTGGTCAGGCAGCTCGCCGTTGTACTTGGCAATGTGTTCGCTCCAGGCGTTGCGGACCTTGGCGAGCTGCGTTTCCGCCCCTGGCTCCTTGGCGAGCACGCCGACAAGATAGATGTCGGCCTCCAGGGCTTGCTTACGAATATTCTTGGCCTGGTAATAGCCCCATTCGTCGGTAGCGCGGGTATGCAGAATGTTGGCCTCAGTCTGCAAGCGGAGAGTGTCGTTATGTGCGCGATGGTCGAGCATGGAAACGGCCGCCAGGAGCGCCGCAATGATGGCCATCACTACGGCGACCCAACGATCTTGGCCGCCAGCATGGCCGGCGTGCTGGGCGTGTTCGATGTGCTCTAGGTGTTCGGGGGTTTCCATGCCAAAATGATATGAGTTGTTTTGCGCCTTCCCAGGGACTGCCGTCCCTGGGCTCTCATTTAGCGGCCTTCAGAAATTGCTGGTACATCTCTTCGTTGAAGCCGACCAGCATTGTCTCTCCGATGCGGGCCGTTGGCGCACGCAGATTGCCAGTCGGACCGAGTAAATGCGCGAGTAACGTGTCATCGTCCGGCCGGTTTTTCACCAAGTCAAACTCGGCGATCTTCTTGCCGCGCGCAGCCACAAGACGCTTCATGCCGGCAAGAAGCTTCAGCGCGTCGGCCCGGCCGATGCGGTTCTTATTGGCATCGACTTTTTCGGTCTGCTCGACCTGCTCAGACTCAAGGAACCCTTGAGCTTTCTTGCACGTGGTTCAGGAGCGACGGTCATAAATCCAATCTATCTTGCGGGGCATGAATCATTCTCCGGGGCGGACCGCTGGTCCGCCCGCTAAACGCGCTCAATCAATACGTCGGCATCGTCTTATCGATCTTCGCGGCCCACTCCAAGATTCCGCCCTTCAAATTCTTCACCTTCGCAAAGCCCTGCTCGCGCAAAAATGCCACGGCCTTCGCACTGCGCATGCCGCTCTTGCAATGGACGATGATTTCGCATTCGTAATCCAACTCGCGGAAGCGCATCGGCAATTCGGGCAGCGGCAGCAGCGTGCTGCCTTCGATCCGGCAAATGCCGTATTCCGGCGGGTTGCGCACATCGAGAATGAAGACTTCCTCTCCTTTGTCAAGGCGCTGCTTCAGTTCTTCGACGGTTACGTCGTGGCTGCTGGCTGCTGCTGGTTTCACGGCTTCTTGTCCTCGAATGCCACAGAACTGGTCGTAGTCAATCAACTGCTTGATCGTGGGCTGGTCGCCGCAAATGGGGCACTTTGGATTGCGCCGCACCTTGAATTCGCGGAATTTCATTTGCATCGCGTCGTAATGCAGCAGCCGGCCGATGAGCGACTCTCCTTTTCCCAAAATCAACTTCACTGCTTCCGTCGCTTGAATCACGCCGATGACGCCGGGAAGGATGCCCAACACGCCGCCCTCGGCACAGCTTGGCACTTCGCCGGGGGGCGGCGGCTCGGGATAAAGGCAACGGTAGCACGGCCCGTGCGGTGGGTAGAAGACCGACGCCTGGCCGTCGAAGCGGAAGATGCTGCCGTACACATTTGGCTTCTTTTGCAACACGCACACATCGTTCACCAGATAGCGCGTGGGAAAGTTATCTGTGCCGTCGATGATAATGTCGTAACCGCGCGCGATGTCCATCGCGTTGGCGGAAGTGAGCTTCGCCTCGTAGCCTTCGTATTTCACATCCGGATTGACGGCCCGCAGTCGTTCCAGTGCCGATTGAAGTTTCGGCTTGCCGACGTTGGCCGTGTCGTGGACGATTTGCCTCTGAAGGTTACTGAAGTCAACCACATCAAAATCAACAAGGCCGATACGGCCAATGCCCGCAGCCGCCAGATAGAGGCCGAGCGGCGAGCCGAGTCCGCCAGCGCCGATCAGCAGCACGCTGGCCGCCTTTAGCCGCTTTTGCCCATCCACGCCGACTTCCGGCATGATCAGATGGCGGCTGTAGCGTTGCACTTCTTGCGGCGAAAGCGAAGCGGCGTTGCTGCGAGCACCGAGAAGATCAATGGGAGATGCCATGGAAAATCATCGTCTCATGAATCGGTTACAACGGATCAACCAAAGGGAATATATTCGTGAATGTCTTTGGCCGACAGATGCCGGTTGCCGCTGCCCAACGATTCGTTTCATTGTTGCACAGGACGACGACCTCCCTGCAATGAAACGGCACTTCGTGCAATGAAACGAAAAAATGCAACGAAATGACCAACTGTGACAGTATTTGAGATAATTAGCTAATTTTTCATCATAATCTCTTGCCATACTATCATGCTTATTGCAGAATATCTATCAGAGTTGATCAAATTCTATCAGAGTCTGCTGCATGCTGCTTCAAGAACGCCGGCAACATGTGCTTGATCTGATTAGTCGCAAAGGGTTTGCGACGCTGACGGAGCTGGCGCAGACACTAGAAGTATCGGAATCCACCCTGCGGCGCGATCTGGATTTCTGGCAAGAACGAGGCCTGCTCAAGCGGATTCACGGCGGGGCCATGTATACGGGCGAATCAAGCTCCCTGCCGCCGCTCGAGGAGCGGTCCGAAAAGCAACTGGTCGAGAAGCAAGCCATTGCCCGTGCGGCCGCCGAACGAATACAGGACGGCGATTCGATTTTGATTGACGGCGGCACGACCACGTTGGAGTTAGCCAGGCTGCTGATGAACCGGCCGCTGCAAGTGGTGACCAACAGCCTGCCCATTGCCCAGCTCTTCGCCAATAGCCGGGAGACGGATTTGATTGTCCTGGGCGGCTACGTGTACCCGAAAACCGGCGTGGCCTTGGGGCCGCTGCTGATTCGCATGCTCGACGACGTGCATGTCCACCAGATGGTGATGAGCGTGCATGGCATAACTGCCAAGGGCCTCTTCAACAGCAACATGCTGCTGGTGGAATCGGAACGCCACATGATGCGCCGGGCCGATGAGGTGGTGGTGCTGGCCGATCATACGAAATTCGGCAAACAAGCGCTGGCGCACTTGTGTGAATTGGGCGCGATCGACACGCTGATTAGCGATTCCGGCGTGGCGGCCGAGCACCGGCAAATGGCGGAAGAAGCGGGTGTGAGAATGATTGTCGCTGCGACAGAACATGAAGCCCACGGATGAAAACGGACTTCGTAACACGGATGAACACGGATTAAAGAAAAGAATGTGTTCTTATCCGTGTTCATCCGTGTTTGATAATCCGTGTAGCGAAGCTCAGTGGGCTAATTGAAGCAAGCATCATGACGGTAGCAACTACGACGATTGACCGTAGCCAGGTAGAGAAGCTAGTGCGCAGCGCGCTGGCCAAAGTGCTTAGCCCTGCCCAAACCAGCGGTGCGTCCAAACTTGTGGCCAATATCTCCGCCCGGCACTGCCATCTCACTCAGCCCGACGTTGAGCGCCTTTTCGGCGAAGGCCACAAACTTCGCCCCATGAAATACTTGTACCAGGACGGCGAATTCGCTTCGGAAGAATCGCTCACTATTATCGGCCCCCGGCAACGGATCATCACTGGGCTGCGCATCCTTGGCCCGTGCCGTAGCGCTTCGCAGGTCGAACTTGCCTTCACCGACGGTATTGCTCTGGGTATCGATCTTCCGGTCCGTATCAGCGGCGATCATCACGATACTCCCGGCTGCTGGCTCATGGGGCCGGCGGGAATGATCGAATTGAAACAAGGGGTGATCCGTGCCGAACGGCACGTGCACATGGGAACCAAGGATGCCGAATTTTACGGCGTGAAGCACATGGACAAGATCCACCTGCGCGTAGGCGGCCGCTGCCCCACCGTGCTGGAAGATCTGCTTTGCCGGGTTGACCCGCGCTACAAGCTGGAAATTCACCTGGATACGGATGAAGGAAACGCCTGCAACCTGCAAGATGCAACGGGAATTGAGTTGTTCAAATGATTGACCCGGCAGGCTCGAAGACTCGCCTGCCGGCTTGGAACTGGGGTATTGAGAACTTTCCAACTTGGAGAACGACTGATGGCCGCGAATCTGGAAGCCCTGGGCATGATCGAAACCAAGGGCCTGACCGCATTGGTAGAAGCGAGCGATGCGGCGGTGAAGGCCGCCAATGTCACGCTTGTGGGCTGGCAAAAAATCGGCAGCGGGCTTGTCACCGCCTTCGTGGTGGGCGACGTGGCCGCGGTGAAAGCGGCCGTCGATGCCGGTGCCGCTGCCGGCGGCCGCGTGGGCGAAGTCATCAGCGTGCAGGTGATCCCGCGGCCACACGAAGATTTGGGCAGCGTGTTGCCGAAGGTGAAGCCGGCTACCGGCAGCGTGGGTTAGGATTTAACCCCGCAGGCTCGAAGACTCGCCTGCGGGCTTTTCAGAAACCAAGCCGACAGGCGAGTCTTCGAGCCTGTCGGGTTCTTCATCATTTGAAAATTGGAGATCATCATGGCGGCGACTAACAATCGGGGCAGCGAAGCGTTGGGGCTGGTCGAGACGAAGGGGCTGATTGCCACCATTGCCGCGACCGATGCGATGTGCAAGGCGGCCAACGTGAAGTTGGCCGGGCAGGTGCAGATCGGCGGGGCGTATGTCACCACCTTTGTGCGCGGCGACGTGGGCTCGGTGCGGGCGGCGGTCGAAGCCGGCGCCACCGCGGCCAGTGCCAATGGAGAGCTGGTAAGTTCCCACGTCATCCCGCGGCCGGAGCAGACTGTGCTAGACGTGTTCGTGAAGTAATACGATTCCACCTGGCGTGGTTTTCCCGATTGAACCTTTACAACCTCTATGAAAGGGGATTGCATGGCGACCGTAGATGATGATGGTCTGGGCGCACCACCCGCACAGCGTTCCGGCCTCGACAAGTGGTTCACCGACCAATTTGTTTTTGCGATCATCATTTCGATCTGCTGCAACGGACTGTGCCTGATCCCGTTGATTATTAACTTCATCGGCTTCTTCACTTGCAAGGATCCGAAGGCCAAAAACAACGCGATGATCTGCTTGATAATCTCCGTTGTACTAACCGTTCTCGGCTTGGGCCTTCGCTTTAGTGGGGTGATACCGCAGCAGAATTTCAATTTCGGTAAATAGGTACGGACGTGAAAATCCTCGTCGCCAATTTGGGGAGCACCAGCTTCAAGTATCGTCTGTTCGACATGACGAACGAGCGGTTGCTGGCGCGCGGCGGGGTGGAGCGGATCGGTTCGCCGGAATCGCGTTGCTTCGTACAGGCCGGTGAGCGCAAGGCGGAATCGACGATTTCCGCCCGCGATCACGCCGTGGCCGTGCGGCTGTGCCTGACGCAACTGTCGAGTCCGGAAATCGGCGCGCTTCGCTCGCCCTCGGAATTGGCGGCCATTGGTTTCAAGGCCGTCCACGCGGATGGAATGACTGGCGTGCAGCGGGTGAATGAAAAAGTGCTGGCGGCCATGGAGGCCTTTGCCGACGTGGCCCCGGCCCACAACCCGCCCTACATCGCCGCCATGCGCTTGCTGGCCCGCGAACTGCCGGAAATCCCCCTCGTGGCGGCCTTCGAAACCGGCTTTCATGAAAGCATCGCTCCGGCGCATCGCAACTATGCGGTGCCGCTCGAATGGATCGAAAAGCACGGCATCAAGCGCTGGGGCTTTCATGGCGCCAGCCATCGGTATATCGCAGAACGGATGGCGGAATGTTTAGCGGCCGACCCGAAGGGGCGCCCGCTAAACCGAATTATCTCCTGCCACCTCGGCGGAAGCAGTTCGTTGTGTGCGATTGAAAATGGAGAGTCGGTGGCGAATTCGCTCGGCATGAGCCCGCAGACCGGTTTGCCGCACAACAATCGCGTGGGTGATTTTGATCCGTTCGCCCTGCCGCCGCTCATCCGCAAGACCGGGAAGACGCTCGAACAATTGCTGGATGACTTGGCTAATCGGTCCGGATTATTGGGACTGAGCGGTTACAACGACCTGCGTGACATCGAGGAGAAAGCAGCAAAAGGCGACGCCAAGGCGAAGCTGGCCATTGATGTTTTTGTCGCCTCGGTTCGACACTACCTGGGCGCGTACTTGCTGCAAATGAACGGGGCCGAAGCCATCGTCTTTACCGGTGGCATCGGCGAGAACTCGGCCCGCATTCGCAAGGACGTGTGCGCGAACCTCGACTGGTTCGGCATTCAATTGGACGATGCCAAGAACGCGACGGCCAAGGGCGAGATGCCGATTCACGCCGCACATAGCCGCGTGCAGATCTGGATCATGCCGACGAATGAGGAATTGGTGGTGGCACGGCAAACTAGAGACTTCCTGGCGAGCCGTGCTCCATAAGGAAACGGGTCAAACACCCGACGCCTTACGGCGTTCGGCTCGCCAATGTGTGAGTTTGAATATGTTTCTCGCGCGAGTGACTGGTCACGTGGTAGCGACGCAAAAGGTCGCCTCCATGACCGGCCATAAATTGCTGACCGTCGAGCCGATGCGCGTGGATCCGGCCAACCGGGAGCAGCTGATCGGAGTGGGCCGGACCTTTGTTGCGGTCGATCTGCTCGGCGCTGGCCTGGGCGAAACGGTACTCATAGTGCAAGGCTCCAGCGCCCGCTTCACGCCGGAGACGGAAAAACTGCCGGTGGACACGCTGGTTATTGGGATTGTGGATTCTGTGAACGTGCTGGGGAAAACAATATTCAGGAGTCAGGAGCCAGGTGTCAGGAGTCAGAGATGAGATTTGCCGTATACGTCGTATACGACCTATCTGATTCCTGACTCCTGATCCCTGACTTCTGAAGAAATCATGCAGCTCACCGAGGACTTGATTCGCGGCGTCGTGCAGGAAGTACTGGCCAACATGCGCGGCGGGAAAGACGACCTAACGCCGCAGGCCCCTTCCCTAAGAGGGAAGGGGGAGCCGAAATCCGGCGTCTTTCAGAATGTGGATGATGCTGTGGCCGCCGCGACCGAAGCGCAGAAGAAATTCGAAGCGCGCGGGCTCGAGTGCCGTAAGAAAGCCGTCGATTGCATTCGCCGCATTTGCATCGACCAATCGGAGAAGCTCGGCCGTGAGGAATTGGAAGAGACGAAGATCGGCCGGCTGGAGCACAAGATTGAAAAGCTGGTCGTGGCCGGCGAACGAGTGCCGGGCGTGGAGGCGCTGCAGACGGATGCCTTCAGCGGCGGCTACGGCGTCTCGCTGGTGGAATACGCGCCGTTCGGCGTGATCGGGGCCATCACGCCGGTCACGCATTCCCTGCCCACGCTGGCCGGCAATGCCATCAACATGCTCGCAGCCGGCAATGCCCTGGTCTGCAATCCGCATCCCAGCGCTGCCCGCATCGCCTGCAAGGGAACACAGTTGTTCAACCAGGCGATCAGTGTAGCCATCGGCATCGATAATCTCATCACGATTATCGAAACGCCGACGCTGGAATCGGCCGAGGCGATTTTTCAGCATCGTGGCATTAGCTTGCTTTGCGTCACCGGCGGTCCGGCGGTCGCTCGCGCAGCGCTTCGCAGTCCCAAACGCGCCATCGTGGCCGGGCCCGGCAATCCGCCAGTCGTGGTGGACGAAACCGCCGATCTCGATAACGCCGCCCGCTCTATCATCACCGGCGGTTCCTTCGATAACAATCTCCTTTGCATCGGCGAGAAAGAAGTCTTCGCCGTTGAGTCGATTTTCGACGAATTAATGGAAGCCATGTCGCGGCACAAGGGCGTGCGATTGAAGGCCAACGAAATTGCCGCGCTCACCAAAGCGGCGTTTGTGCCCGTCGAAGGCGAAGCCGGCAAGCTTATCGTCAACAAGGATCTAATCGGGCGGGACGCATCGGTGCTGGCGAAGCATGCCGGTGTCGGCGTGCCGGCCGATACGCTGATCGTTTACGGCGAGACCGACGAGTCGCATCCGTTCGTCGATCACGAGCAGATGATGCCGTTCGTGCCCTTTGTGCGCGTCAAAGACGTGGATCAAGGGATTGCCCTGGCGAAGAAATACGAGCATGGCTTCCGCCATACCGCCATCATTCATTCGCGCAATGTGGACACCATCACCCGCATGGGCCGGGAAATGAACACTACGTTGTTCGTGGCCAACGGCCCCTGCACCGCCAGTTTGGGCGTGGGCGGTGAAGGCTTCCTGAGCTACAGCATCGCCACGCCCACCGGCGAAGGCGTGACGTCGCCGCTGACGTTCACGCGGCAACGGCGGTTTACCATGACGGGATCAATGAGAATTCTGTAGTTGTCAGAGCCGCGCACGAAGTAAGCGGCGCGACGAGCCGCTTACTGCGTGCGCGGCTCTGAAAGGATTTTCTTATGCAGCTAGCCCGCGTGATCGGCCAGGCGGTCGCCACGGTGAAGCATCCGAGCATGAATGGCCGAAAGTTGCTCGTGGTGCAGCCTATGCACGAAGGCAAGCCCGACGGTGAGCCGCTCATCGCCGTAGATGCCGCGGGCGCGGGGCACCACGATATCGTGGTCATTTCCAGCGATGGCGCTTTCGCCCGCACGCTGGTGAATGATCGCAAGACGCCGGTGCGCTGGACGATCATGGGGATTTGTGACCCGAAGTGACCCCGCAGTGATCCCGCAGGCTCGAAGACTCGCCTGCGGGCTTGGA
>DATGHS010000278.1:0-29424 GCA_035307785.1 Gemmataceae bacterium | reverse complement strand
TGATTCCATTCAAGTATCAACCAAAGAAGTTAAACAGAAGGAAACAAAGCCAACAAAGAATATTAGGATGAACACCCGTTGTTGCCTTAGATTTCTCTTCGTTTCCTTCGTTACCTTGTGTTCAAAAAACTCTTCCTACTTCACATTCAGGCTGCTGAGATAGCCATCCAGCGCCTGCCGCGCTTGCAGTTCCTTGCCTTGCAGAGACTTCTGCTGCTTCTGCAAGTCTTCGATCTCCGTCTCCTGCTTATCGAACTTCTCAAGATAGCGCTTGTAGGCAGCGGCGCTTTGCGGCATCTCACGCAAGTTGGCGCGCAAGCGGCCCTGGTCTTCGGTAATCACCTGCAGCTGCCTGTTCACGTCGCTCAGGGTCTGCTGTACTTTCACCAGCTCGGCCTTGAACGTCAAGGCCTTTTCGAGTGCCTGCTTCACTTCGGGGCTGGAAATGGTGTTGTTTATGAAGAAGCGAATGGTGTCGTCATTCGTGTTCGAAATGGCGATCGACTGGCTGAGGTTCTTCTCTTCCACGATCGTCATGCTCACCGACTTCTTAGCCTCGGCCGGCAACTTCATTTCGAAGCGGCGGAAGTCTTGCGTGCGCTCCGCTTGCTCCAGCTTGCTAACCAGCTCGAAATCGGGCCGGTAGGGATGCTCAATCCAAAGCGTGCGCTCGGCTCCCGAGCGGTTCGTTGCAGTGTAAGTCTTCTCCTCGCGAATCTTGTCGGTCTTGATAATTAGCCCGCGTTCGATGCGCACGGCGATCAACCGATCCGGCGCCCGATGGCTCTTGGCTTCAACCTCGGTGCCGAGATCGACGGCGTAGCTGATGAGCCGGTCGTCGTTCGGCGGCAAATCGTTGATGCGGGCATCGCCGGCGTAGGTCGAGCCTTCGAAGACGGTGATCGGCCCTTGCATCAAATGCAAGCCGGAACTGTTCTTGAGCTTGAGGCCGAGCATCGGGAACTTTGGATGCACGGCCGCGTTGTAGATCGATAGCCGCGTGGCATCGACTTCCTTGTTCACGATGGGCAACAACGCGGACTTCTGCCGTGGCAAGGTAACCGGCGTGTTGATCACATATTGGAAGAAGTCGCCCAGCTGCGAAGCCGTCGCGGCCGACTGCACCCCGCGGGTCAGGTCCATGCGCGATTCGAGTTCTTCAGAAAGGCGCTTGGTCTGTTCGGTCTGCATGCCCAAGCCGTTCATGGCACCCGCCTTGCGCATGTTGGCGCGGTCCGAAGCGTCCATTGGTTTGCCGGCGCCCTTGGCGGCCATCGGCCCGGCCGGCGGCGTCAACCCAGCCACGAACTGCTGTTTTTCCACTGCACCACCGTAGGCCACCGGTCGTAGGGACTGGAAGAGTTCCAGTTCCACCACCGGTCGCGGCACATAGAGCGGCTGGTACAGATCCATCTGGAAGGAAATCGGGCGACCGGAGATGAGGGCCATGCCCACGTTGTTCCAGTCCTCATCGGTCGGGTTATCCACAACGGCCCAGCCTTGCAGGAACGGCTTGCCGTCCTTATCAAGCACAAGGCGGTAACTCGTCTTCCAGATCGGATTCTCGACGACATAGCCCACGCGCACGTCGCGCTTGCCATCGCCTACGAAATTCAGCGTGACTGCTTTCTTCTGCGCGTCGTGTGATAGGGCCAGCGTGTCGAGCGCGCGGCGGAATTCGCTTTCGATTTGCGAACTGAGGAAGCGCAACCGCTGGATGTCGGATAGCTTCACCGCCCGCACGCCTTCGGCGCACCACAAGGTAAGCACCTCGGCATCGCTGGTCCCCTCCTTCGAGACCTGCGGATGATGCTCAATGCCCATGATGGCGCCGGTGATAGTGCCGGGCTGATTCGCGACATTCTGTTGCAAGACGACTTCCACGCGCTCGCCGCGCATCTGGGTGAGGATAGCGCCAAAGGTCGGGTTATTGGTGAGATTCACCGCAAAGCTTCGGAGCGTACGATCGACCGGATCGAGCGAATCGTAGCTGACGGCCGAAACGACGCCTTTCTCGTCTTGCAACACCATGCTCTTAATCAGGTCATTGATGTCGCGCACCTGGAAAGTAAGATCGACGCGCGAATTGCCGTCCACTTCGCCTTTGCGTTCGAAGTAACCCACGCCGCTGCTGAACAACACCACCTTGCGAATGGGCAACGAAGCAGCGGCCGGCGCCGCCGGGTCTTCGCGATTGGGACCGGCCGTGGTGGGCCGTGGTTTCCAAATGAAAAACGCGGCCAACGCCATCAGGCCGACCACCGGCAAGAGCCATAATACGCGGCGCATCAGAGGACCTCCATTCGAGAAAGCAAAGAGAGTGCGACAAGAATTCCGACGAAGTAAACCAGGTGAAAGTTTGCTGCCCTTAACGGTTTTTCACCATCGTTCAGGCGGTAGGAATCGTGCCGGTTGTACCGGTATCATGCGGTCCTTAGGGACATCCTATTGCGGCGAAAAACGCGCACAACCCTTTTTCCCGGTGCGCCCGTCGACATTGTCACGGGGTTCGACCGATCCCTCTTAAACCTCTGCAACGGTTAAAACAGATAAGAGAGGGGTAAGGAAAAGCACTCTCTGCATTCCAATTCCCAAGGAAGGGGCAACAGATGAGTACTGTGGTGATGCTGGCGTTGATGTGGAACTGTGGCCGACCGCCGGCCGACATGGACAAGCCGCATCCGTCCATTGGCTTCTGGGGATATATTTTCGACCCGTCCTACGAGATCGATGCGCCGCCGCAGGGTCAACCACGCTACTATTGCCCGCAAGCCGGTGATGTATTCTTAGGCACCGATAGCCGATTTTTTTGGGGGTTTGGGTACAAGCTAGTCGGTTCGGGTCACCCGCACCACTCGGGCACCGTGTTTCAGCGCTCCAACGGTGAGTGGGCCGTGCTTGAAGCCGGCCCACACGATACGCGTTGGATTCGCACGTTTGAAGCCTATTATCACTTCACCAGCTACCAAGACCAACCGGGCGGCCGCGTGTGGGTTCGCCAGCGCAAGGTTCCGCTGACGCCGGAAGAATCGGCCCGTTTAACAGAATTCGCAGAAATGGAAGACGGCAAGCACTTTGCCGGCCCGCGTATGTTTTGGCAACTTACGCATATTCGCACCAAGAACCCGCTGCTGTTGAACTGGTTCGGCAAGCCGAAAGGCCCAAATCGGATTCGCTACTACTGCTGTCAGTTAGGCTTGGAAGGCGGTGTCTACGCCGGCTACATGGACCCAGAGACCACTCGGCCTATAGCCACCTGGCCTCGGGAACTGTTCTTCGACCATTCGAAGAATGGCTACGTGGATCGCCATCCGCCGCTCAAGGATTATTGGTTCCCGCCGGCCCGCTGGTTGAAATGCCTGCCCGAGCCAGCCGGCTGCGAGCCGGACGCCAAGTATCCGGCGCCGCCAACCTTCCAACCGCCGCCCGCGCCGACGCAACCGCCGCCGCCGGGCATTCAGATACCAGCGAAGTGAACGAATATCGCCCAGGGACGGCCGTCCCTGGGTTTTTTCATTTCTGCCCGTTCTCATCTTGGCGAAGCCACGGATTTCCGGCTAACATCGCAGCAGAGGATTCGTCCTTCCAGGAGTAATTCGTATGGACGCGCGAAGGATTCGAATGGTGTTTCTGCTGGCGGTGGTGCTATGCGCAACCGCGGCGCTGGCGGTGAACCGCCCCGGCGCTTCGCCACGGAATGAGCCGCCAGCGGAAGTTCGCGACATTCGTTATGCCGACTTAGCGCGCTGCGTCAAAGAGCTAAGCGGGCAAGTGATTGTCGTCGATTTCTGGGCCGACTATTGTTTCCCTTGCAAGCGCGAATTCCCGCAACTCGTGGAGCTGCACCGGAAATATGCTAACAGTGGCCTTACCGCGATTTCGGTAAGTCTCGATGGCACGCATGATGCCGAAACGCGTGACCGGGTGCGGAATTTCCTCACGAAACAGCAAGCGACGTTTGCCAACTTCATTCTCGACGAAAAGCCGGAAGTCTGGCAGCAAAAGTTGAAGATCGACGGCCCGCCCTGTGTCTTCGTCTTTGGCCGCAAGGGCGAACTGCTGAAGCGCTACCACGACGGCGTAGACTATAAAGACGTGGAAGTAATCGTGGTCGAGGCACTGAAACAATGAATGGAGTACTAAATTCGAATTCCCAATTCGAAATCTGAAACAATGTCAAAATTCAAATTAATAGATTCCAAACCGTGCCAAGAGCGTTTTGAGATTTGAATTTTGAATCTGTTTCGTATTTTGAATTTCGATATTCGGATTTCTACGAAGGAATCGACCGGAATGTCCGATTTTGCATCTGCCCTTGGCCGTATCCCCAGCGGTCTATTTATCGTGACCCTTCGCCACGACGATGCCGAGCCCGCGATGCTCGCCAGTTGGGTGCAGCAGTGCTCGTTCGACCCGCCGCTATTGAGCGTGGCGGTGAAGAAAGGTCGGGACATCGCGGCCTCGCTCACCGAAGGAACGCGGTTTGCGGTGAATATCCTGGCCGAAGGGCAGAGCAGCATCGTCTCGCACTTCGCCCAGGGGAAAAAGCTGACCGATCCGCCATTCGACCAGGCCGGCGTGCAGCGAGTTGATGGCCAACCGCCGCTCCTCACTGAGGCACTGGCCGTGCTTCAATGCGAAGTGATCACGACCTACATAACGGGCGACCACCAGTTATTCATTGCTCGGATTCAGGAAGGCACGCTGCGCGGCGGAGGCCGGCCGTGGGTCCACATTCGCAAGAACGGGCTGAATTATTGAGTCTGCAACATGGCTGAATCTATCATCAGCACCGATACCCAGCGACCCGAGCGTTTGCCGCCCGGCCAGAAGCTCACGCACAAATGGCCTGTTCTCCATGCAGGCGAGGTGCCGCCGTTCGACGCTGCCACTTGGGACCTGTTTTTTTTCGGCTTCGTGAAACAGCAAAAAAACTTCACTTGGAAGCAGTTCTGCGCGTTGCCGCGCGTGCAAGTGCTGGCGGACATGCACTGCGTAACCCACTGGAGCAAGCTCGACAACTTGTGGGAAGGGGTGGCCACGCGCGAGTTCTTGAAGCATGTCGAACCGTTGGCGGAAGCCAGATTCGTGATGATCCATTGCGAATACGGCTTCACCACGAACTTGCCGCTGGCCGATTTTTTTTCCGAGGATGCCCTGTTCGCCTTGCAGCACAACGGCCAGGACTTGGAACCCGATCACGGCTACCCGCTACGGCTCGTAATTCCGAAGCTGTATGCCTGGAAGAGCGCAAAATGGGTGCGCGGCATCGAGTTCATGGCCGAAGACCACCCCGGCTTCTGGGAAAGCTGGGAGCACGGTGGCTACCACCTGCGCGGCGACCCCTGGGTCGAGGAGCGATTCCGCTGATCATGGAGCCCCCAGAGCGGCCGAGCCGCAATGAAGGGCTGATTAGAGCGTGTCCTTTGGTTTAGAGTGGATGTTCTCAACAGCATCCTCTCGACCAAAGGAGCACGCTCATGAAATCTTTTCTATCGCGCTTCGGTGCTTTGATCCTCTCGGTCCTCAGCGGCTTTGATCGTCTGCGCTTTCGCGGCTGTAGTCGCCTGCTGTCCAACCCGCGCGGGGTCGATAGTTACCTCTACCAGCGCAACGTCCTCCTCAAGCAGTACCGCGAGCATACCGAACAACTCACCAAGGACCTCATCGGTGGTACCGAAGCCTTGGCCGCCGCCGCGGGGCAGCGCATCTATTACCTCAACAGCCCCAACACCGACAAGGAAGCCGCCGCCTTAGCGCTGGCCCACGAGCGTGGCCTGAGCACCGGCCGCATCGCCATCCTCAGTTGTGTGGAAGGCTGCCGCACCTTCCGCATCCGCAAAAACGACCGTGGCCACATCTACCTCGCCGCCGAACCCGCACGCTGTCAGCACTTCTATCACTACTTCCAGCACGACCAACTCGGCCTCTGTTACGTCCGCTTGCAGACGTGGTTCCCCTTCACCCTGCGCATTGGCATCAACGGCCGCCAGTGGCTCTATCGCCAACTGCAACGGGAAGGCATCCCTTTCCGCCGCCAGGACAACCTCCTGCGCGCCGTCGCGGATTGGCCACGCGCCCAACAGCTCCTGGATGACCAATGCCACACCGACTGGCCGACGCTGCTGGACAGTCTGGCCGTGCAGACCAATCCGCTCCTGCCCTACCTGCGCGACGACGCCCGCGTCCCCTATTATTGGGTCACCGAGCAGAGCGAATGGGCCACCGACATTCTCTTCCGCGCGCCGGACGACCTGGCCGACCTCTATCCTCGCCTCAACCGGCATTGCATCGAGGTCCTCGGCTGCCGGGATGTCCTGCGTTTCTTGGGCCGCTCCGTTCCCGCCGAAGGCTTCGGGCGCTGCCAGGCCGAGGTCAAAATCGATTATCGCGAACGCCGCGAGGGACTGCGCGCCAAGCTCTGGTACGATGTCAACTCGTTGAAGGTGTACGACAAATTCGGCTGCGGCCTACGTCTGGAAACCACCATCAACCAAGCCACTTCCTTCAAGGTCTACCGGACCAAGGAAGGCGACAACGGCGGTCCGCGTTCGTGGCAGCCGCTGCGCAAGGGCGTGGCCGACCTGCATCGCCAAGCCGAGGTCAGCCAGCGGGCCAACGAACGCTTAGCCGAGAGTTTAGCCACCGTCGCCGACACGACCCCGTTGGGCCAACTTCTGGAACCGTTGGGACGGCCGGTGTTCCCGAACGGCTACCGCTGCCGCGCACTCAATCCGCTCACGGGGGCCGATGGCGAACTGTTACGAACGGTAGCTCGCGGCGACTTTTTGCTGCAAGGCTTCCGCAATCGCGACCTCCGCTTGGCTCTGTAGGGCGCAACGGCCGATACCATCGCGCAACGCCGCCAAGCCGCTGCCATCACCCGCAAACTACGCTTGCTGCGGGCGCATGGGCTGATCATCCAAGTGCAAAAGACCCACCGCTACCAGGTCAGTGCCCCAGGCCGGCGCATCCTCACCGCGTTACTGGCTGCCCACGCCGCCGACGCTGCTCAACTGGCGGCGGCGGCATAGAATCTTCTTGCCTCAAGAAGAAAATTACGGATAGCATCGCAGCGCAACCAAGGGACATCCCTTGCTGGCGCTGCGGGCTCACTCTTGCCCGCGATCTGCGAGCGTCACCATCGCTTGAAACGACTTCGCGCTCATGTTCCATCTCAGAAACCGCACCGAGCCGTCGGCGAAAGATGCATTCGCACCATCGGGATGCGCCCCGCCGAACTGCCGGCCACGGCCGATGTAAGGCTGGGCATCCGCATCCAGGCCGCGCACAGTGCTCGGCCCGGCGGCGGCCCACGGGCCAATTTCATTCGTCGTTTCGATGATCGTCATAGTGTAGCTGAGGCCACGCTGGATGGAACCGATTTTTGTCGCGTCGTCGTACCGAAAGAAGCCGGCGTGCGGATCGGTCTGCAGCAGCTTCGGGGCATCGAAGCCAAGCCCGGCCATGCCGATGTAATTATTCTGGGCCGGCTGGTCCGGCGGCACCGGCCGATACACCGATGTGCAAAGATACAGCGGCACCAGCGTGCAAACCGCGTTGTGGTTCGCTTCCGCCTGCCAGCCTTGCGACAGGTCGAATTGCTTCTGCAACGGTTCCCGGCCCAGGTGCGGCAGCAGGATCACTTCCCAGCTTAGCCGTTGCTCGGGGGGTAAATTGGGATTCGCCAGTGTGCCGGGTGGAAACATGAGGTCGGCCTTCGGTTTGGCATCCATTGGCAACTGAAATGGTTTCGGCGCATCCTTCGGAAATGCCAGATCGCGGTCGGTATAGTCCCACAGCGCGAACCAACCGACCTGCCGCAAATGGTCCTGGCAGCGCAAGCGATTGGCCGATTCCCGCATGCGCAAGATGACCGTCGCCAGCATGCCGATGAGGAAAACGGCGATGAGGAAAAAGGCGGCGAGCTTGAGTGCGACACGCATGGGACTACCATATCAATCGCGAAGACGCAAAGAACGCTAATGTATAAGGAATCTTTCCGTCCTTGGCGTCTTTGCGGTGAGACTATTCTTCCTTCTTCTCGTACACAATCTTCCCGCGTACTATCGTAGTCATCACCTCGGTCTTCGAGATATCGTCGCGCTCGGACGGATCAAGAATGTCGCGGGAAAGGACCACGATGTCGGCGAATTTCCCCGGCTCCAGTGTGCCGCGTTCGTGTTCCTGGAAGCCGGCGTAGGCGGAGCCGTAGTTATAGGCCCGCAGCGATTCTTCCTCTGTGATCTTCTGCTCCGGGAACCAGCCATCCGGGTGCTTACCGTCGAGCGTGCGGCGATTTACGGCCGCATCAATGCCCTCAATCGGGCTGAGCGGGGCGACCGACCAATCGGAGCCAAAGGCCAGCACCGCCCCAGCATCCAGCAGCGAGCGGAACACATACGACGCGGCGCAGCGCTTCGCGCCGATGCGGCCCTCGGCCCAGCGGCCATCGTCGATAACGTGGTATGGCTGCATCGAAGCAATCACATTCAGTTCCTTGAATCGCTTGATCTCCTGCGGCCGCAGGTGCTGCACGTGCTCGATCCGGAAGCGCCGGTCACGGGGACCATTCTTTTGAGTCACTTCCGCGAAAATATCCAGCAGCTCGGCATTGGCTTGATCGCCAATCGCGTGCACCGCGACCGAAAGCCCGGCCTTGTCAGCGGCGAGAATATACTCCAGCAGCTTCGAGCGCGGCGTCACCCACATGCCGGTGCTGTTCGGCTCATTGACGAACGACTCGAAGAACTTCGCGGTGCTGGAACCGAGCGAGCCATCGACAAAGCCCTTTACCCCGCCAATGCGAACGTATTCGTTGCCGAAGTTCGCTTCAACGCCAAGGTTTGCCAGATCCTTCCACTGGGCCAGCGGCCAGCGGAAGTCGATTCGTAGCGTGAGTTTTTCTTCGCGGGCCAACCACTGGTACAACTGAAAAAGCTTGCGCCGCGTAACCGCATCGCTGCCATCCATGTCCTGCACGCTAGTAACGCCGACGCGGCGCGCCTCGGCCATCGCGGCGTGCACGGCTTCGGCAATCTCAATGTCATCCGGCGGCGGAATCAGGCGGTACACGAGGTCCATTGCGTTGTCGCGAAGGAGGCCCGTCGGCTTGCCGTGCTCATCTTTGTAAATCACGCCGCCGGCCGGCTCCGGCGTCTTCTCGTTGATGCCGGCCAGTTGTAGCGCCTTCGTATTTGCAATCGCCATGTGGCCATCGTAGCGCGGCAGAAACACCGGCCGGTCGGCGACAAATTGATCGATTAACTTGGCTGTGGGCAGCTTGCCATTGAGCGCCCTGTCATGGTCCCAGTCCCCGCCCAGCATCCAGCGGCCTTTCGGCAACTTCTTGTCCTGCTCGCGTAGCCGCCGGCCGAATTCCTTTTCGTCCTTCGCATCCTTCAACATCACCTGGCCCAGCAGTTGGCCGGACGAAAAGAAATGCACGTGCGAATCGTAGAAGCCGGGAACAACCCGGCGGTCCCCCAGATCAACCGTGCGGCGGATCATGAGTTTCTTCAAATCCTCCTGATACAACTCCATCTCCGCATTGGTCTTTACGAAGAGAATGCGCCCCTGGTTTGTAGCCACCACCGCCGCTTGCGGCTTCGCCGGGTCGCCCGTCCAAATCTTTCCGTTCACAAGCAGCAAGTCAATCACCACTGGCGGTGCCGGCGGCTTGTCGGCGCGTGCCCCTAAGGTAAGCGCTATCTACACGGCAACAGAGCAAGACATTCGGGCAAACATGCGAATGACCTCGCGGGAATGCGGGAAGGCGAAGTTGGGCATGAGTCGTATGATATGCAGGGAAGATCGAAGCAGGACACCACGAAGGATTGAATTTTCATGCGACGGCAACTCGCGGCGGAAGCTTTCGGAACGTTCGCTCTGGTTTTCGCTGGAACGGGGGCGATCATTATTAACGGCATCAGCGGGGGCACCGTCACGCACGTGGGCATCGCGTTGACCTTTGGTCTCGTGGTGCTGGCACTAATCTACGCTCTCGGCGATGTCTCCGGCGCCCATTTGAATCCGGCGGTCACCATCGGCTTTTGGGCCGCGCGTCGGTTTCCGGGCCGGCAGGTGCTACCCTATCTGTTGGCGCAATGCGCCGGAGCACTTCTGGCAAGCGCCGTATTAAAACTGCTGTTTTCACAGCACGCTACGTTGGGCGCGACACTGCCCGTTGGCTGGCCTTTTCATTCCTTCATTTTGGAATTCATTCTTACGATGCTCTTAATGTTCGTGATCCTGAGCGTTTCCACCGGCGCCAAGGAAAAAGGACTCATGGCTGGAGTAGCTGTGGGAGGCGTGATTGGTTTGGAAGCGATGTTCGCCGGGCCCATTTGCGGCGCGTCGATGAACCCGGCTCGCTCGCTGGCGCCGGCTGCGTTCAGTCTTCATTTCGAGCATTTGTGGATTTATCTCACCGCTCCGGTATTGGGCGCGCTGCTGGCGGTCGGCGCTTGCCGCGTGATCCAAGCGCCGGGTTGTTGCACCGCACGGGAGGCCTGCTCATGAGCGAACCGATCCGGCTTCTGTTCGTCTGCGTGGAGAATTCTAACCGCAGCCAGATGGCCGAGGGCTTCGCGCGCCTGCACGGCGGTGCCGGTGTCGAAGCATATAGTGCCGGCTCGCGGCCATCCGGAAAAATCAACGCAAAGGCCGTCGAAGCGATGCGCGAGCGCGGCTACGATCTGAGGAAGCACCGGTCGAAGAGCTTGAATGATTTACCGGATGGGGTTTTCGATGTGGCCGTCACGATGGGCTGCGGCGACGCCTGCCCGGGCACCAAAGCGAAGCACCGCATCGACTGGCAAATCCCCGACCCACGCGAAATGCCGCCGGAGCATTTCCGCCAAGTGCGCGATTTGATTGAGAGCAAAGTGAAAGAGTTGCTTCAGGAGCTTTTGTAATCGATATAAAGCACCGACCGCTTACTTCCCGTTACCACGCTCTGCGTGGTAACCAGACGAAGAGGATTCCCCATTCCGAGTTCCGCATTCCGCATTTCTACCCGGGCATCTTTACGCCGTTGAATTTGCCGATGCGCTCCAGGTCCTTCAGCATATCGGCCGCGGTTTGGTAGCGGTCCTCCGGCTTCTTGGCCAGCAGCTTCAGCACGAGGCCTTCGAAGGCGCTGGGGATCGACATTTGGTACTTGGTCGGTTTCACCGGGTCGTTCTGTCGAATCTTGGCGATTTGCTCGACCAGCGTGTCGCCTTCGAACGGCGGGTGGCCGGTGAGCAGGGCGTAGAGCGTGGCGCCGAGGCCGTAGAGGTCGGCGCGGGCGTCCAACTCCGTTACGCCGCGGGTGCGTTCCGGCGACATGTAGCGTACGTCGCCCAGAATCTGCCCGGGCCGGGTGATCTGCTTTGCCATCGGTCCTTCCAGCGCCTTGGCCAGCATCAGGTCGCCCAGCTTACAGGTCTTCGATGTGGCGTCTTGCAGAATCTTATCGGGCGTAACGTTGCGGTGGATGACGTTTTGCGAGTGTGCATAATCCAGGGCCCGGCCAATTTCCGCCCCCACGCGGAAGGCGTGCTTCCAATCGAGCATGCCGGCCACGCCGATGCGCTTGATGACCTCGGTCAGTGTTTCGCCGGCAATGTATTCCATCGCCACCCAGCAGAACGGCCCGTTCTTGCCGGCCCCGTGCAGGGCCACAAGATTCGGGTGGCGCAATGGCATCATCGTCTTCATGGCCCGAATGAAGCGCTCTTTTTCCTCTTCATCTTCGGCAAACTCCGGCTTGAGCACCTTGAGCGCGACCGGCCGGTTGCCGTGCTCGGTGTCGTTGGCGAAAAAGACAACACTGGAGTTGCCCCGGCCCACGATCATCGGGCCAATCTCAAAGCGGCCAATTTTCTTGCCGGCCAGGGCCTCGACCTCGGCCAACGAGGTTTTCTGCCCGCCCGCCTTCGGAGCGTTGGGGTCCAATGCACCCATGGCCACGGAAACGGGGAAATCGCCCATTTGCAGGCGCAATTGCGTGTCGCCGATTTGAATTACGTCACCGAGCTTCAGTAGCTGAGTAGTGATGGTTTTACCGTTGACCCGGGTGCCGCCCGAGCCACCGTGGCACGAGAGTGTGACGATGTCGTTTTCCATGGTGATCTGGCAATGCGAGCGCGAGACACGCGGATCGCTGAGACGATAAAAGGATTTTTCGCCCCGGCCTACCATCATATCGGCACCGGGTTGAAGAGTCAGCGTTTTGCCACTATCCGGCCCGCCGATGATGTTCAATTGCCAACTCATGAATGCGCCTCCCGCACAGGAATCAGGTACGATGATTTTCGATCATATGCACAGGGACTGGATCACGCAAGCCTATGGCGTTTGTAGTGGCTGCATTTATGCGGCCTGTTCACTTCCCGATAAATCGGGGCGCAACAAACGTATGCTGAAGCGAATTGTACAATATGTCTTTGCGAGGATCGAAGCAATTTGCCACGAGAAACACCGATGTCCGATCTCACCCCTGAAGAGCAAACGAAGCGCGACGATTACCGCACGATGATGGGCGAGCCAGCCGGAGATTTGGCGCTGGCATTGGATCAGCTTACCGACGTGATGGCGGCCGTGGGCCAGCATACCGTGTATTGCCGCGTAGAGAAGGGGCCGCGGGCGGGCGAGCCGCCGCTCGACGTGGTGGAGTTGCTGCGTACGTTGCAAAAAGCGAAGACGCTGATTCAGCAAGCGATGTTGAAGGCGCGCGAATAGCCGGTTGCGGCTTAGCAAGCTAAACCGCAACCGGTTTTCAATATCACTTCGCCTTGGGCGGCGCGGTCACTCGCTCGGGCTCCTTCGCCGTGGTTGCCTTTTGTTGCGCTTTGGATCGCTGCCAAAAGCTGCGCACCGGTTCGGCGTCCTGCGGCAAACGGCCGCGCGTGGTCACCACGAGACCATAGTCGCGCACCACAATGATTAGTTGCGGAATCGAGTCTTCCACTGCTTGCAGCCAGGCGCCCAGCGGCAACTCGCCGGTCATCAAATCGATGCGGGACTTGGCATCGTTGTCAAGCAAGATGCGGAATGGTACATCTATCTCTGCTTTGGACCGCAAAAACTCAATCACATCGTTCAGTGGCATGGGTTGCTTCCACTCGATCTTGATCGGCTTATCCAGTGCAGTGCGAATTTTGTCGGCAACGCTGCCGGCCGCTGCTTTCGTTGTTCCGGAGTAATCAGCAGGCAGGTTGACGACCGTGCGGATCGTGCTGGGTATCTGGTAAGGATTCGTTACATTGCCCGAACCCAGGTTATTGAGTTGCCATTGGGCCTGCGGCGTCCATTGGCCCGGATATGTTGCCTGTGGGTACGTCCAGGGATTGTTTGACGCATTGAGGTTCAGAGTATTGCTCCAATCCAGCCAAATCGCATCGTTCCTGCTCAAACCTTGAAAGATTGTGTTTGAGCCTCCATCCACTGTATCGTATTTTCCCGGCAAGCGGCCCAGCGGAATCGCCAGGTCCGCCTCGAGTTTTGCGAGGTCGGCTTTGGCCTTGGCTAACAGCGCTTCCGACTGAGTGACTTCCGCTTCCGGGACCACATTACTCTTCTTCAATTCCTGAATGCGCTTGTGCGATTGTTCGGCTACTTCCGCAGCTTTTTTTTGGGCATCTACGGCGTTCTTCAGCGAAACTACCTGCTGCATCACCTGGATGCGCGCTTTATTCAGATTGGCCTCGGCTTCGCGAAGCTTGGCCTCGGCGACGCGAATATCAGGGTTGTTGCGCAGGGCTGTCGCCAGCAGTTCCTCCAGACTGCCGGCTGGCGGTTTCGCCACGGGTGCAGTCTTGGGCGATTCATTGCTGGGTGTTGTCGCCTTCGGTGGCGACGATCCGCCGGGGGGCGCTGCGCCGGGCGTCGTCGGCTGGGCCCAGACCGGGCAGGCAATCAAGCCGGCCAGCATGGTTAGCACACTAATTCTCATGCTTCGCATTTTCTTTCTCCTTCTGGCGATCGAGTTTCAACGCCATGGTTAACCAATCATCGTTGTCTGGATCGATTCGTTCTGCTTGTTTCGGGTCGGCATCCAGCGCATTTCGGTAGCAGCGCAGAGCCGAATCCCAGTCGCCGGCTTCGGTGGCATAGCGCTTTCCGGCCGTAAAGTAAACCTGGGCTTGCTCCGGCGGCAACGCCTGCTCGGCCCGCAGTTCCACCGCGAGGGGGGCTTCGGCCGGAATGACTACAACTATCCTCTCCGGCAACGTGCGCAGCACACCAACCGTAACTATGTCCGGGCGCATGCGTAAAAAATCAATTGTCACCATGCCGGCTAGGTAGCAAGCAGCCAGCGCTACCACAAGCCGGCCGCGCCGCAGCCACAATCGGCTGCGAACGGCACCCGAACTCCGCCGCTCAATAAGCCCCCGTACAGCGGCTGAAGCCGGCATAAGATTTGGTGTCAGCAGCGCTTCTAAGTCGTCGGGTGCCGGCATATCGCTCATGGTGTCATTCCTCAGAATATGTTTGACGAAAGGCGTCGCGGGCTCGCGTCAGCAGCGATTCCACAGATTTGAGCGAATCGTTCCACTCCGTGGCGATTTCGGCCATCGTTTTGCCATCGAGATACTTGGCTCGCAGCACCGCCTCGTAGTGTTCCGGCAATTTCGCAAGCACCTCGGCAACGCGCTCTTTTCGTTCACGCTTATCGGTGTGTGGCTGCCCCGACGCCACGTCTCCGTTAAGGGACACAACGGTCCGATCACGTTGCCGGCGGCGCAGCCGATTACGAATGACGCCGCCCGCGATTCCGCGCAGCCAGGCTTGAAACGCTCCGCGATCCGGCTGAAAATCGCGCACGCGGCGCACCGCCACCAGCCAGGTTTCCTGTAACACTTCGTCGGCCAAGTCGCGCAGACCGCCACAGCGCCAAGCGACGTAGGCGTCGAGCGCAGCGAACGACTCGTCGTACCAGGTTCGCCAGGCGCGCTCGTCGCCGGCCAGCACCGCTTCGCGCAGGCCCCGCTCGCGCCAAACGCGGTCGGCCTCGCTCATCTGTTTTCCTCTTCCTATCTTTTGTTGCGAGTCGGCGGAATCCTTCGCGCGGAAGTGACAAGGTGAGAGGGTGACAACGGCTTCGATTATCACCTTGTCACCTTGTCACCCTGTCATCAATTATCACTGCCCATACCCTAAACCTAAAGGAATCGCTCCCCAAACCCAGGACCGCCATGCCGGAATTCGTCGATTGGAAGACTACGGCTGATCCGTTGGCCGTCATCGGCAGTGCAGTGGATGCGATCCGGCGTGGCGAGCTAGTCGCGTTCCCGACCGAGACAGGGTATGCAGTAGCGGGTCTGGCCGGCGAGGCGGCGCCGGCGAAAGTGATTCCCGTTGCCGAGGCCAACTGGTCGCTGGCGCTCCCCCGGCCTTTGACGATCAACGAATGGGTCATCGATCTTGGCTTCGTAGCGCTTCGGCTGCCGCGCCGCTGCTGGCCGGGGCCGCTGCGCTTGCTGTTGCAAGGAATGTTGAATCCCGCAAAGCTCGCTTTGCTTTCCGGACCGGCCCGCGAACGTGTGTTGCAGAAGGAAAGTCTGGCTGTGCGCATTCCCGCCCATGAAGCCTTTCTGGAAGTGCTCCGTCAAGTGTCCGAACCGTTGTTCCTGGCCGAGGGCGCGGACGAATCCGGACCGGTGTGGATTCATTCCTTGGGCGAGGCCGTCAGCATGGCACTGGAAGACGATTCCCCGCGCTTTCCGCAACCGCCGACCTGGGTGCGGATCAAGCCAAACGAATGGAGCATCGAGCGTGAGGGCGTTTATAGCCAGGAAGAACTCGAACGGCTCTCTGCCTGCTTCGTCTACTTCGTTTGCACCGGCAACACGTGCCGCAGCCCGATGGCGGCGGCCATCGCTCGGAAGCTCTTGGCCGAGCGGCTGGGGTGTCGCGAAGACGAATTGCCGTTGCGTGGCTTCCTCGTGATGTCGGGCGGCATCGCGGCCGAGCGCGGCCAGCCGGCGGCAGCCGAAGCGCTGCAAGCCGTAAAGGCTTACGGCGCCGACCTGAGTCTGCATTCGAGCCGGCAGGTGAACCCGGAACTGCTGGCCCAGTCGGACTATTTGTTCACCATGACCCGCGGCCACGCCGAGTCGCTGGCTCAGTTATATCCGGACCTGAAACTTGCACCGCGGTTGCTGGGCGGCGACCTTGACCTTGAAGACCCGCTCGGCTGCGACCAAAATACCTACGACGAATGTGCCCAGGCCATTCGCGACCATATCCAGCGCTGGCTGGCGGAGGCTGTTCCCCAATGAGAATTGCGCTCGGCTGCGATCACCGCGGCTTTGGTGTCAAGCAGCGGATGTTGAAGTTGCTTGAATCTCACGGCAATGACGTCTGTGACATCGGCTGCTTCAGCAACGAATACGTGGATTATCCCGACTTTGCGATGGCCGTGGCCCAACGGATAGGTTCCGGCGAATGCGAGCGCGGCATCTTGATTTGCGGCACCGGCATCGGCATGGCCATTGCCGCGAACAAAGTGGCCGGCGTGCGGGCCGCCCCATGCCACGACCTGGTCACCGCCGAGATGAGCCGGCGACATAACGATGCGAATATTCTCTGCCTCTCCGCCGACCTGCTGGGCGAAGAAATGATTGAGCGCATTGTGAAGCTCTGGCTCGAAACGCCCTTCGAAGGCGGCCGCCACGCCCGTCGCGTGGACAAGATCTCGAAGTACGAGGCCAAGCTCAACGGGCAGTGAATTAAAGCCGTGGCTAAAATCGTGCGCCATCGTTGCCCCATCCAATTAACTCGCTGTGTTGTACGAACGCAGTTACGTGCGCAATCCATCTCACGAAAAACTTAAGGCCCGGTCGCATTCGCTGGCGCCGACGGTGCTGGGGAAGCAGCATTCGTCGCCTTGGGCAGCGGCACGGCGCCGCGCTTCATCAGCAAGTAGGTGATGTAGCCGACCAGCCCGAAACTCCAAGCCAGCGTGCGCCAGCCCATACTGCCGCTGACGCCGATGGCTTCGGGATGACCCAGCACTCGGTACAATTCGCCGAATACAAACTCGCCGCCGCCGATGCCGCCTGGGAGCGGGATAAAACCTTGCGCGATCATGCCCATCGGCACAATCAGGAAATGCTCGGCGAGCGACGGCATGTCTGCAGGCATGCCGGCTGGCTGGAACGTGAGCACACAGAGATAAAACTGGCTAACCCAGCAAAGGTGGCTGGCCCACGACAGGAGAAGCGCCACTAATATGCTGAGGCCGCGGTTGCGATACATCCACACCGCTTGCCAAAATTCCGACAAGATGCCGCCAATCCTGGGAATCGAATGCAGGCGCTCGGAAAAGCGAATAGCCCGCCGTTCCGGCAGGAAGCCGAGCAGGAACCAAACAGCGAGCGACGCGGCTACCACCGCGATGGCCGCACTCACGCAAATCAACAGCGTGGGCTTGCTCTGAATAAACGATGGATCGGAGATCCAGTAGATGCCGCCGATAGCGGCAATGAGGGCGACGAGACCCCACAGGCCGACGACGCGGTCAATCACCACGGTGGATACGGCCACTGTTCGGCGCGACTGCTCTCGGGCGATAAATGCAGCCTTCACCAGATCGCCGCCCACCGAGCCGGGCAGAAAGGTGTTGAAAAAGTAACCGACCAGTCCAATGCCCATGGCGCTGCCGAAGGAAAACGGTAGTTGCTGCGCGCGCACCAGAACATACCAGCGTACGAGCGTCGCAAAGATATTCAGGCCGCACAAAACTGCGGCCAGCAGATACCACTTCACCTGCATCGGCCGGTGCAGCATGTCTTCCAGGCCCGTGCCGGGATGGCCCGGCTTCGCCTGCCAGTTGCGCCAAATCACGAGCGCCAACAACAAGAAGCCGATACCGTATTTCAGGAGAGTCTTCCACCACGAACGTTTCACATTCGATCCTCGACGCCGATCACCAGTCCCAAAAAGCGCATTGTGAAGATTGCGGCAGGTTCTGTCCAGATGGAGCGAGCGCTCAAAACCGCTCAAAGTGCGCTTGCTGGGGCTAATCGCGTTTGCCGTAACATTCAGGTTCATTAATAACATACGGCAGTCCGAGCCGCGCCTTCGCACAACTTGAGCTAATTGAGCGTTGAGCGGGGCGGAGAGCGGTGCCTTGAGCGGGGTGGAGGGCGGTGCCTTGAGCGGTGCTTGGGCGCGCGCTGGTGCTTGAGCTTGAGCTTGAGCTTGAGCGCGCGCTGGTGCTGGTGCGTTTTGGCAAAAAACCAAGTCTCGGATTACTGAATTCATTGCTGCTTGACCGGCGGGCCGGCAGAATCTTTTTTTCTGGGACATTTTGCGACAATTTTGGGACATCTGAACCGATTTCCCGTACCGCGCGCACTCCAAGCCGCCGAAGGATACGATCCGGTTTGGGGAAGTCAAATCCGTTTGAAGTACCGGCTTTCGTCACCCTATGTCGTGGCCGTCCTCTTAACCCGGCCCATGTTGTGGCCGGTCTCCTGACCCGGCCACGGCAGCGACTTGGAGACCTTCGGTCCGCGATAAGTGGCACGGTCCGGAGACCGTGCCACAACAAGGTTGGCCGGTCTCCTGACCCGGCCACGGCAGCGATCCATGTTGTGGCCGGTCTCCCTGACCCGGCCACGGCAGCGACCCATGTTGTGGCCGGTCTCCTGACCCGGCCACGGCAGCCCCATGTTGTGGCCGGTCTCCTGACCCGGCCACGGCAGCGACTTGGAGACCTTCGGGCTGCGATAGGTGGCACGGTCCGGAGACCCGTGCCACACGAGCGGCAAGATATGGCGAGCGTCGAGCCGTCAGGCGGACGTGCGAGGGAGTGGGCATTCGCGGGCGCAGTTGTGGGCAGTCCGTTGTGGGCGGTTCTCCTGACCCGCACGCTGGCTGGACCGAACGTTTCCGATGTTACCGGCAGACCTTCGGTCCAGCTAAGGGGCGATCCGGATTGAGAAATGCAAGGAATGGAATCTAAGCAAAAGGTGGCCGCATAATGGCGATTTGGTGCAAGGCGTAAATCAACTTGGGGCCGCTCCGAATCCGCCGAATCTTCTCGTTTGAATGAGCGGAAACGGTGCCTCGCATGATCAACTTTCAGCCCCAACTGGGCTAAGAAAGCAATTACGTCATTTCTCGCATCGAATGAGTACCGCTTTTAATTTCCCGGTTTTTGGGTCGCTGAGTTTTCCGGGCGCGGGATTACTAAGATCAACTTCAAACCGATTGGCGCAATAAGTACACGTGGCGGTGTGCGTGGGCTTGTTCTCGGTTTCCATGACTTTCTCATCGAATACAACATTGATCGGAACGTCGGCGGTGGAGTGATCACAGTTCTCATCTGGCCGCATGGGAACTAATATGACGGCCTTGCATTTCAAGCAACGGATAGTTTTACCTGCTACTTCATCAGGTAGATGCAGAGCTTGATCGCAAGCAGCGCAGTAAAGGGTGAACATAGAGCGCCTCAAAAATGCGAGCGATACTGCATCAGCAGCAAGTGATAGCGTTGGGTTCCATTCACAACTGGCCCCGTGGCAATTTAATTGTCTGTTTTCAGTTTGGCGTTCTCCTCGCCGTGTGGAACAACAGGGCCATGCGTCGGGCAATGCCATGCATCAATCCAAAGCACGGAGCCGTACTTTTCAACGATCCCGCCGTAAGGATAAAGCGGGGTTCCACAATGCGGGCATGACGGTAGCAAAGCCGTTTGCGGATCGCGGTCGGTGTTTTCTGACATGGCCGGAGAGAACTATCGTTGGAACCCCCACAAGCATCTTGACTTGTGATGATGCCGATCCGGCGCAAGACGTGACGCTGGAAAACGATATCTGATTTGTACAGCCTTTTGTAATGGCTGTCAAATCGAGTTCCGTTATCACCCGAAAATCGAAAATCGGGTGTAACCAGAATCACTGGTTGGACCGAAGGTCTGCGAAACTATTGCAGACCTTCGGTCTAGCCAAGGCGAGAGACTACGACGGTTTCGTGGTCGCCGTGGTTCGCTGAAATGAGAATGTGCTGTGTTTGGCGGTGGCGGCAGAACAAAGGTAGAAGCGAAAAGGTCTCTTTGATTTTGCTTTAAAGTATCTAAGAATTTCGCCGTTTTCCTGGTGGGCGAAAACAGCAAGAGTACCGAGTTCGAAACGATCAAGAAATAGAACGGATTTACGGCTCCAGCCGCCGATTGTACCCTGTCAATCAATGAGCCACGCAGGACACCGAGAACACCGAAAACAGGCGGAATCGGTTCCGGGCACCAAATGCCAGGCGGTTTTGAAGAGGCAAACGAAAAAAATGATGTGACTAATGGCCCGGTTATGCGAAATTGGGGTAGGGAACCGGAATAGGGCCGGCCGGTGGGGATGAGGGCGATAAAACGACATCGCCGCTCTGGTAAGCACTCCCTGCCTGAACCACGTGGAGAGCAGACGAGACCAGCGCGACCGAAAGCGCGGATGGCAGCATGCGCTCTTCGAAGGTTTCCAGCTGGGGCCGGAACGACGCGGGCCGGCGGGCTAAGTGCTTGCGGGGTCGTGACAACTGGCCGTACAGATTGCGGAACCATTTCATGTCCAAGTCCTCGCGGGCAGGCCGCAGTGCGGTTTTCGGCGTTTCCGAGACTTGAAGATTGATTGCGATGTTTGCCTTGGCGCAAGGTGACGATCGGTGGTACACGAATTTTTGATGTTTCGAAATCGACGGAAAGGTCCCAGCCGGCGTTGTTTCCCACCGTTGTTTGCCAATATACGTGAGACTATTTATGAATTTCCCCTCTGTCGATTGCCGCCGAAAACCATCGCCGATTGTTTCCCCTTCGGCTCAATATAGAATGTACGCGTTAATGAAAATTGACGATGCCCCGAATGCTCGACCCCGCCCCTTCTTTGTCGTGCGGCCATGGTATTCAGTTACCTCAAGGGAAAATGGCAAGAGTGGAAGGCCGCGAAAGAACGCGCGCGTGAGGAGGCTGAGGAAGCGGCCATTCGCGCCATTTGGAGATTCTACTACGAATCGAAAAACATGGACGACGTGTCAAGGATGACCGGTAGGCAGTTCGAGGAGTTCCTAGCGCGTCTTTTCTCACGCATGGGTTACACGGATATCCGGCTGACACCGGCGAACGACCAGGGCGGCGATGTTTTGTGCGTCTCTCCGTATGGCGTACCGGTCGTCGTTCAAGCAAAGCGTTGGACAGGGAAAGTCGGCAATCAGGCGGTACAAGAGCTCCTGGGCGCCATGCGCCATTATGGCCGCAACAACGGGGTCGTGGTGACGAATAGTACGTTTACCCAGGCGGCCGTGCAACTGGCCGGGACCGGCTCTGAGATTACCCTCTGTGATAAGCGATGGCTTGACGAGCAAATTAAAAGGCTTTTCCCACCTGAAATACCGGAATTCGACAAAGACAGATTCAAAGGGATCGTTAAGGAGTTGGCCGAAATAACGCGTGTGGCCAGCACGGAGCGTATGCATCGCCGATGGCCGCGCGGGCGAGAAGACTACTCATTGACCGGAATGCTGATGGAGCGTGGGGCAATACTGGGGAGGGAGCTAACGCACGCGGAAATAATCGAAACCGCTAAGTTGTACGTGAAGATTGCCGAGGCACATGCGCCAGAACGGGAATATCTGGGGAAACGCGCACTTGAACGAGAAGTGAACCATGTCGGCCAGTCGATAGTCGTTCCTCCAATACTTTACGTTGAAATCGCGGTCCAGGGTGCGTGGCAATCGCGTCCAAGTAAGGATCCCGAAGCAGAGTGGCAGGAAATCTGTACGACGCCGGCAACAGTGAGTATCCAATCGGATTGGGCTTACTTTTTTGCTATCGACAATGCTAGCGACGATGCAATCGCGGGCTTGGAGAAACTGCGCGGCCTGGTCGCGCTGCAATGCCTGCGCATAACGGGACCGCAACTCACCGACAATGGTCTGGCTCATATTTGCGGTTTTGCAGAGTTGAAAACGCTGATCTTGGGCGCCTTGAAGATCACGGATGCGGCTATGGTATACTTAGGTGGCCTCACCGGGCTTCAAACTCTCAACATAATCGCATGTGAACATATTACGGACGCCGGCCTGGAGCATTGGAGTAGTTTGTCCGAACTAAGGTCGTTGAACATATCGTATTGCGCCCGCATAACCGATTGCGGCATCGCGAGATTGCAGGAGGCTTTGCCCAATTGCGTAATTACTAAGCGATGAACGAGCGCCTCTTCCCTCTCCTCGTGCGCCGTTGTCATTTTTGCGCTCGCCCTTGGAATCGCAATTGCCGCAGAAATGATTCAGGGCCAAGAGCGGGCCGTTCCTGGTTGGTTTGAAGTAAATCACGATAACCCGGAGTGGTCTTTTTCCTTCCCTCAGTTATGGCGACCACATTCCGGCCGGTCGAATAGGCCGCTATGATGTCGAGAGGAGCAATTGTTCATGCAAGACATCGCTGATTTTGCAGCGCAAGCTGCGGAGAAGTTTTCCGCAGCGCAGAACGGGATTAACGAGCGCTGGAATCTAGGATTATCGAGAGATGCGGTCGAGCATCTCGTGAAGTGTGCGTTCTACGCGAGCATGACTGCAGACGAAGGTCGCTTTCCTCGCTCGTCGATCATGTGCTACCCCGAAGGCGCAAAGTTCAGCGTGCATGTACTTTTTGAGAAATCACTGGAGGTGTCGGCGCACGAGATTGCAAAGCTCTCCCATGCGGCGGCGAACGATTCGCATATTTGCTGCACAAGCAAAGACGGGCGACTCCGTATCAGTGGATTTCACGTCAATCGGCTGGGCGACAGGCCGGATCTCGGGTATAGCAGATTCCGCATTGGCAACCCGCTGCGCGTGACGATATTCGGCCCCGGGCATCTTGAGATGTCCACCGGTGGAATCGCACTTGTGTTCAATAAGGGCGAAATCTCCGAGGAATCCCTATTCTTG
The DNA here is from genome assembly GCA_035307785.1 of Gemmataceae bacterium. Classification (GTDB taxonomy): domain Bacteria; phylum Planctomycetota; class Planctomycetia; order Gemmatales; family Gemmataceae; genus DATGHS01. The sequence continues at coordinate 6,513 of DATGHS010000278.1, read as the reverse complement.
CACAGCCCCTTGATGGAATCATTGGCCGCTCGGATCAAAAAGGAAATGAAGCAGTTCGCGGACGGGACAGTGGAGATCGTCGAGGATGTGATTCACGACCTTGCCCTTGGGATTCAGGCGATCGGGCATGGTGGAGTGATACTATTCGCAGACCCGCACAAGAAATTCTTCTTTTCCTCGGTGCAAGGACTTGATTCCCGTCTCTTGCAAGATGTGCTGTACAAATATTGGCAGAGCGTCAAAGAGCTCCTCGATAGCGTCGGTGGCCAGAGCCGGCTGCCGAAGACAGTGGCAGAGGCGAGAACCAGCAACTCTCTGGTTGTAGCAGGAAAAACTGACACGCTCGTAAAGTGCATTCAGGCTGTCGCGAATCTTTCGCGATTGGACGGAGCAATCGCCCTGAATTATGAATGTAAGGTCGTCGGGTTCAACGCGATCATTACGGGGGAAACGGTTGAGGGGCTTCAGTATGTCGACTGCGACGGAACCGATTTGGGCACCCCGAAGAATCTACTCAAAAATAAAGGATCAAGGCACAAATCAGCCTTGTCATTCGTCATGAAAGTGCCCGACTCGTTCGCGATTGTTATCTCTCAAGACGGGGCCGTGTCGGCGTTCCAGAATCGGGGCGATAACCGCATTGTATGCGATCGCGGTCTCCGGTTGATGGGCTAAGTCGCCCGTTGTATACATCTTGCTCTGAGGTGTCAGGAACGGTTTCGGCTCGGGAAAATGGTTCCCGACACTCCAGACTACCTGACACTCCAGCCTAAGAAGTAGCTCACATGAACGACTCCTGTCACCATCTTCCACGGGTTCCTCGGCTGATCGAATAAATTTGCGATGGCCGTGCGCCGCGCAAAGGCGTCGTTCTTCACTGGGTGCAACTCCCACCTGCGTATTCCGGAACATCCGAGGTTTCGTCGTTGCATCCGGGAGCACTTTACTAAATTCGCCCGCTTGCCTGTCCATTTGGGCACAACCGAGGACTCGCTTCGCCTGTCGAATCACTCCTCCGGCGGGTGTTCGCCGGCTTGCACCAGCACTCGGCGAAGATTAACGAGAGTTTCGCGGTTGAGTTGTAGCGCTTCCACGGTGGCGCGGCCGATTCGGGTCAGGCCGAGGATTTGCGCGCCGTCGTCGGACCAGGCGAAATGATCGGCCCAACGGTGGCGGCGCGGGTGAAACAACGGCACGAGCTTTCCCGCTACCGGGTCGCGGGCCTTGGTTCGATTGTATTTGTGATTGTTGCAACCCTGCCACGACAAAGCCAAGTTGTCGGCCGAGCGCTTGCCCTGGCGGCTTCGCGGCCGAATGTGTTCCAACGAGAAGCTTTGATGAGCAAAGGCGGCGGGGCGGCGGCAGTATTCGCACCGGCCTCTGGCGCGGCGGAACACCAATTCGCGCAGCGTGAGCTTGCGTTTAGCCATTGATCGGCTGGGCCTCGATGCCCATTTGCTTCATCAGCACGCGGACCGGCACATGCCGCAGCTTGGCCAATTCCAGCAGCGCGGCCGCGCGCTCGGCATCTCGGCTTTCGGCTTCGTGCGTCATTTTCAGCAATTCCTCGTGCTCGTTTGCTGGAAGCCGACCACGCCTGAGTTGTTTCCGAAGTTGCTCGTAACGTTCGCGCAATTTGAGCGGCAGGCCGCGATTGATGCGCTCAATGAGGTGGGTTTCTTTGGCGGACAGCGTCGACCGCGGCGCCGGCATTCGCAGCCGACACGCCGCTTCGAGGAAAGCATCGAATTCTTCGGGCGGCATTTCCTTAACAGCATTCAACAAGTCCTTGCCATTCGCATCGGTCGCTGCCATGGAAAACTCCGTGTGAGACTCTTTGCCATTATATCATTTGCGAGATGGCGTGGGGCTTCTTTGGGCAGGAGCCAATTCATTCCGGTTTCCAGGCGAGAGGGCGGCAAATTCTTCCATTTTTGTTTGACAAACGAAAACGGGATCGTATGTGTACATAGGTACATTTCCGGCCGGCGATTCTTGCGGGCCGAATTCGACCTTCTTGATTCGACGCTTTTTGATTCCACACCTCTTATTGGAGACCCACCATGAAGATTCCAACGACACGAACACGCCGCGACATGGAGATTGTGGCCGAGCTGCGGGCGGCGGGGGCGACCTGGGAGACGGCGGCCCTGAAAGTGCAGCGGCGGGCCGGGTTGCTGCGGCGCTGGACCAAGGTTTATCCCGAGGAGTGGGAGCGGCTGTTTCGCGAGTCTGAGGAGCGGCTGGGGCGCGAGGCGAACAATGAGTCGCGCGCGGTGCTGCGCGAGCTATTGCGCAACAAGGAGCCCAAGGCGCGGCTGGCGGCGGCGGAGCGGCTCACGCGCTTGAGGATTCAGGAGAGGGCCAAGCTGCCCCCGCCTGACCCGCATGCCAACTTGGCGGCGTTTCTGGCGGCGGCCGAGGAGATGAGCGATGCGGAGTTGGATGAGTATATGGCGGAGTTCTTCGAAGAGATGAAGGCGGGGGACGGAAGAAAATTAACCACAGAGGACACAGAAAGCACAGAGAGAATCAGGAATTGAACAGAAGGAAACAAAGGTAACAAAGGAAAAAAAGCCATTGGTGCTCTTTCATTGCTTCTTCGTTTCCTTCGTTTCCTTTTGTTTGATCTTTTCTTAACTCTGTGTTCTCTGTGATCTCTGTGGCCAATCTGCTTAAGGTGCCATCATGTTGAAGATCGAAATTGCAACCGTTGCGGAGCCCGTTGCCAGCAAGCTGCTCGTGCTGCTGCGGAAGGCGCGGCGGGCGCGGCGGGATCCGGTGGCGTTTGCGGAGTTCGCGTTCATGGATGAATGCGGGCGGCGGTTGCGGCTGCCAATGGTCCATCGCGAGTTGCAGGCGTTTCTGACATCGGCTGCGCGCGGGCTGGTGGAGTTGCCGCGCGATCATGGCAAGACCGTGCAGGTCATGATTCGCGTGATCTGGGAACTGGGCCGCGATCCGAACTTGCGGGTGCTGGTGGCGTGCGGCTCCGGGGCGCTGGCAGTGCAGCGCGGGCGGTTCCTGCGCGATGCCATCACGCTCAATCCGCGGGTGCGGCTCGTGTTTCCGCATCTGGTGCCCGACCGGCCGTGGCAGGCGAATGCGTTTCGGGTGCGGCGGCCGGGGAATTCGGTCAGCCCCTCGGTGGTGGTGATCGGCAACGGCACGTCGGCCACCGGAGCGCGGGCCGATTTGCTGGTGTGCGACGACGTGGTGGATGTGAAGTCGCTGCGCAGCGAGACGCTTCGCGAGAAGACGAAGCAAATATTCCGCGAGAATTTGGTCAACCTGCTGGAGCCGGGCGGGCGAGCGTGGCTGTTGTTCACGCCGTGGCATGCCGGCGATTTGAATTCGGAATTGAAGGACAATCCGGGCTACGCGCATTTTCGGCGGGCGGTGGGCGATGATCTGGAGCCGGTGTGGCCGGAGAAGTGGCCGCGGGAGCGGCTGGCGGAGCGGCGGCGGGAGATTGGGGAGTCGAGCTTTGCGCGGGCATTTCGCTTGCGGACGCTGGCGGAGGAGGATTGCTTGATACGAGCGGAGTGGGTGCGGTTTTGGGAGGGCGAGCAACTGGTGGCACGGTCGGGAGACCGTGCCACAACAAAGTCGGGAGACCGTGCCACAATAACTGATGCGACATTCGTGGAGGCGGTCGCGGGCGCTTCCCCCCTCACCCCCATCCCCTCTCCCCCGAGGGGAGAGGGGCAAACGGAGGACTCCAGCGATGACGGTGAGGGGCGTATGGTGGTGCTGGCGGTTGATCCGGCGGTTTCGAAAAAGCGCACGGCGGATGCTTCGGCGCTGGTGACTTTGGTGAAGGCGGGTGGGCGGGTGTTTTGTTTGGAAGCGACGGCGCGGCGGGTGGCGGCACCGGAGCTGGTGCAGCTCATCGACGATGCCGAGCGGCGCTGGCAGCCGAATGTGATTCTTTTCGAGTCGAATGCGGCATTCAAGGGCATCAAGGATTTGATCACGGCCCATGCGCGCTTTGGCTCGAAGGTAAAGGAGATTACGCATTCGAGCGACAAGTTTGCGCGCATGCATTCATTCAGCGTGCGGGTGGAGAACGGAGCGTTTCTGTTGAAGGGCGAAAACGGTTTGGTCGACGCGGGGCAGCAAGCGTTGCTGGACGAGATGCTGGCGTTTCCGGTGGGGAAGCACGATGATCTGGTGGATGCGGCGGCGTTTGGGTCGGCGTATTTGTTTGATATGCGGGAGCCGCGGGTGTTTTAGCGCGCTGCGGCGCTCGGCTCCGAAGACTCCGCCTCACGGCTCAACGGTGTACGCCATTGCCTTCATTTTTTTCTCCATTTTTTTCTTGACTTCCGCGCCGTGGCGGGTTTAATCTAACCAATGAAGGTGCCGCGTCGGGAGCAGTTCAACCGGACGCACCAACGTGAGGTGTTCTCCTCCGCTTGCATCAACGAGGAGGAGCGGCGCTCTCGACCTCCGGTTCATTGGCCGGCTGTTCTGGATCAACGACCGACGAGCAAAACCAGGCCTTGGTTTCTTTCGGTTGCGGCCTGGATTTGCCGACAGGCCAGCAAGTTTCTCCAGATTCGCCTGCCTGGGCAGCATGTCGAGGAGGTGCAAGATAGAACCACCGACTTCGTTTGAACGGGGTTCTTCGCCGCGTTGGATTTCGACATGTTCGGCTATGGGCACGCTTTAACATCTCCGATGTTCCGTCGCCCCCGAACTCAGATCGACTACACCGCGATCCAGTTCGACGAGAACGAGCCCCGAGAAAAAGCTTGAATCTGCCATGGCCTGCGTGCGCATCGCCCGTTCCTTAATGCGCCGCGGGCCATGTGCATTTGGCGGAGCGTCAATTTGTTGTAGCGGAATTCGCAAGAATTCCGCCTTCGCCCACTACCGGAATTCTTGCGAATTCCGCTACATAAGCGCGAGCTCGACGCCGGGGTTGTAGGAATCATGTCGCATCCTTCTTCCGAAATCAGCCTCGAAACCATCCGCACGTCGCTCTATTGCGCCGTGGTTTGCGATGTGCTCGATTCGCTTGGCTTCACCCAGCAGTCGCCGCGGGTTTCGCTCCGGCCGCTTACCGCCGACGGCGTTCTGGTGGGCCGGTGCAAGACCACGCTCTGGGCGGAGATGTTTCACGAGGATCCGCAGCCGTATGAGCTGGAACTTCGCGCGGTCGACAGCTGCCAGCCCAATGACGTGGTCATCGCCGCGGCCGGCGGCTCGATTCGCTCTGGAGTTTGGGGCGAGCTGCTTTCCACGGCGGCGCTCAATCGAGGTTGCGTCGGCGCCATTGTCGATGGCGCGGTGCGCGACACCAGCGCGATGCGCCGGCTTGGCTTTCCTATCTTCGCCCGCGGCACCTGCATCTACGACAGCCGCAATCGCCAGCGCGTGATTGATCTCGACGTGACGGTGGAAATTGACGGCGTGGAATTCGTCCCGGGCGATCTCGTGCTGGCCGATGACGATGGCGTGGTCGTAGTCCCGCGTGAAGTTGAGAAGGAAGCGCTGCGCCTGGCATGGGAAAAAGTGCATGCTGAAAATGTGGTCCGCGACGAGATTCGCGCCGGCGCGAAAGCAACCGAGGTGTTTCGCAAGTATGGCGTGCTGTAAGAAACGGGGAGCCGGGAGCGCAAGCGACTGGATGAGGGACGCTCTCCTTCATCCGGTCGCTTGCGCTCCCGGCTCAATTCGTAAGTAATTTCATTCCCCGCCAGGCTCTACCGACGTCGGCAAATTGCGCGGCGCCCCGTCTGTCGAGCGGCCTGCAATCACGATCTTGCCTTCCTGCAATTCCAAGCGCTGGAGCAGCACTGCCGGGGTCGGCTGGTCCGACGGCAGACGCAAGAGCGCTACGGGATGCCCGTCATAGCGGTACCAGGTCACTTCCACACTCCACTGGCGCGCAGTATCCGCAACGCGCTCCAGCAGGGATTGGGTGGAACACGGCAAGGAACCGGCGTGAAAGCCCAACACCTCGATGGCCACGGCATTCGGCTCATTGGCGACCAGCCACGCATTCAATTCCAGTGTCACCACGCTGCTCCAGAATCCCTGGCCATAGCGAAACGCCAGGCAGAGCCGATTGGGTTCGATCTGCACACGGGGGGACTGAATTTCATCCGGCAAACGAAACGGCCGGGCCCGCAGAAAATCTTCTTCGAAATAGCTGTTGATCTGGTCGGCACTGAACGTGGCGCCCCATTGCTCGTCGTTCGGATTGCGCACGGAATCCATCATGTGCCAAACGCCGGAATAGAATTGGCCGGAAAGATTGCGCCGCTCCTGACCGCTGGGCACTGAAATGGCCGCGTAGGTTGGCGGCTCATGCAGGATCATTTTGCCCAGAACCGCCGCCGCGATAGAAAATAAGCCAATTACGACCAAAGCCAGTCGTAGAAACGCTCGACGCCGCATGGGGTCATCCTCGAGCGGGAATTGAAGAGGGGAATTCATGTGATAGAGCGTCGAGTTGCGGCGGGGAGAATAACGCGGCCCGGGAATTTGGTCAATGCGGGTTCT
>DATGHS010000277.1:0-9023 GCA_035307785.1 Gemmataceae bacterium | reverse complement strand
AGTTGGTGACCGACATCGTGCCGAAGTTGGCCACGGCACCGCCGGCGTTCCGGGCGTAGTTGCCGGACAGGGAGCCGCCCAGGGTGCAGTTGCTGATCGACAGCGTGCCGAGGTTGAGCACGGCCCCGCCGTACCCGTCGTAGGGGGAAGAGCCGGGGAGGTCGCCGTTGGCGAAGCCGCCGCCGTCGCCGAGCGTCAGGCCGCTAATGGCGACGGTTGTGTTCGCCCCGTCCACCTCGAAGATCCGCGAGCTGCTCCCATGCGTGCCGGCGAAGTACGGCTCGATCGCCAGCACGCCGGCACCTGGGCCTTTGATCGTCAGGCTCTTGTCGATGACCAGCTCGCCGCTGGTGACGTAGACGACCGGGCTACCGAGGTTCTTGTCGAAGGTGATCGTGTCCCCGCTCCTCGCCTGCGCGATCTCGTAGCGGAGTGAGCCGGGGCCGCCATCAAAGTACGTGGTGACCTTCAGCGTGCTGGGCACCAACCGGTCGTCGAGGGCTTCGAGCCGCGGGCGGAACGTCGAACTCGCCCGGCGACTGGTTCGAGGCTTTGCATTCTGTTTTCGCAGCCAGGAAAAGAACGGCATGATGTTCTCCTTTCGAAAGTTGGTCTACGATACAATGAAAACGCCATCGCTGCCGGCGCGCAGACCGAGCGCCGGGGCCTGGCCTGGGCCGGTGAGGGATGTGCTTGGCAGCGAGACCTCACCGGCCGCTTTGTTCCCCATTTCGGGGTCCAGACGTTAGATGAAAGTGTTGCCGCCGTCGTCGGTGTACGGTCCGGAAATATTGTTGTTGTTCGGAGTCGTTTCGACGGGTATCCAGTTGCCGCTGAAGGCGCTGTTGCTTACGGCCAGCGTTCCAGCATTGTAAATGCCGCCGCCACCATCGCCGCTGTCGGCAAAGTTGTTGGACACGGTGCAGCCGCTGATCGTCAGCGTGCCGGAGTTGTAGATGGCGCCACCTTGGGAGCTAGCATGGTTGCTGGACAGGGTGGTGTTCGTGATCGTTGCCGTGCCCGCGTTGAAGATGCCGCCTCCGTCAGTCTCGGCGAAGTTGCCCGAGACAGTGCCGCCCGTGACCGTCAGAGAGCCGGCGTTATAGATGCCGCCGCCGTAGCCGGACAGGGGAGTGCCGCCGCCATAGCTGAAGCCACTGGGGTCAGGATTGACAGAGTTCCCGGAGATGTTGCTCACTGTGACCGTGAGCGTGCCGGCGTTGTAAATGCCGCCACCATAGCTGTTGCCGATCTCGGGGTTGCAGTGGTTTTCGGAAATCGTGCAACCACTGACCGTCAACGTGCCGAGGTTGAGGATGCCGCCGCCTTCGTTGTCATAGGGACTGATATAGCCCGGAGCGAGAATGCCGTCGCCGCCGGTGATCGTCAGGCCGCTCAGAGTTACGTTGGTATTCTTCTCCACCGCCAACACCCGGTGCCCGATGGCATTATCGACGCTGTCGGCGCCGCCGTTGATCGTCAGCAGGCCGGCGCCCGGGCCCTGGATGGTCAGGCTTTTAGCGATGTCCAACTCGCCGCGAAGCCAGATCGTCTGGCCGTCCAAACTGGGGGCGAAGACAATCGTGTCCCCCTTGTGCGCTTTGTTGATTTCGTAGCGCAGCGAGCCGACGGAGCCGTCGTCGAGGTTATTGGTCACGGTCAGAGTGCTGGGCACCTCGCGGCCTTCGAGGATTTCGAGCTGCGGCCGGAATCGCGCGGCCGAACAACGGTGGTTTGGTCGGTGGCGCTTGGGCGAAGCCGACGTCTTATTTCGCAGCCAGGAAAAGAACGACATGATTTTTCTCCTTTCGAGAACTGGCCTGCGATACAATGAAGTCGCCATTGCTGCCGGCGCGCAGACCGAGCGCCGGGGCCTGGCTGGGCCGGTGAGGGATCTGCTTGGCGGCGAGACCTCACCGGCCGCTTGGTTTCAAGGAATCAGGAATCGGGAGCCAGGGCTCACTAGTGCCGAGTTCACGTGAGTCGGCCCTTTTTACTCATCGCTCGCCGCTCGGTAGTCACAACTTCTTCTTTGCTTCCATCTCCGCCAAGAGCTTCTTAAAGTCCTCCCGGTCGCGGAGGCTGTCGAGGTCTTTGTCTTTTGCCAATTGGTCCGCATTGTTATAACCAGCCGCGATTGCTTTCTGTAACCAGGCCATTGCGCGGTCCGCCTCAGCGGCGGCGTCCTTCATTGCCATGTCGGACTTTTCGCCGGCGCGGATAACAGCGGCAGTGACAGCGCGCATGCGAGCCGCGTTGTACAAGCTGCCCGCGTCGTTGCGCTCCTGCTTTTCCCACATGACGGCAGTGGCCCGGCAACCCGCCGCGTCTTTAACCTTCTCGAAATGACGCAGACGCATGTCCAATAACACTGGGAACAAACGCGTATCAACCAGTTTGCCAGTCGCCAGTTGCAAACACTCGTCGATGACCGATACGGCCTCCGCACCGCGATCCAGTTGTACCAACGAGTAGGCGATTCCCCACATCGTTTCGAGCGTTTGCGGGTGGCTGGGGCCAATCTTGGCTTTCCGGAGTGCCAGCGTCTCTTCCAGCAGCTTCAGTGCCTCGGCGTGCCGGCCAAGAGCGGTGTAGCTGTTGGCCAGGTTATGCATGCTGATAAGGGTGGAAGGATGGTCGGCGCCGAGCTTTTTCTTTTGGATCGCCAACGTCTCCTCACGGAGCTTGAGGGCTTCCGCATGCCGGTTCAGCGCATGATAACTGTTGGCCACCGCTGTCATGCTCGCCAGCGTGTCCGGATCATCTGGACCCAGCTTGGCTTTGCGCAGCGCCAGCACTTGTTCGCGAAGCTTGAGCGCTTCCGGTTGCCGGCCCAGCGCGCCGTAGCTGAGGGACACGTTATACATGCTCATGAGCGTATCGCGATGATCGGGGCCGAGCTTGGCTTTCCGAATGGCCAACGCTTCCTCGCGGAGCTTCAGCGCCTCCGTGTGCCGGGCGTAAGCAGCATAGCTCTCCGCCAGGTCGTCCATGCTCACCAACGTAACTTCGTGATCAGGGCCGAGCTTTGCTTTCGCCACGGCCAGCATTTCTTCACGAAGCTTGAGGGCCTCGGGATGCCGGCTGAATTGAACGTAGCTAGCGCCCAACGCGCGCATCGCGGTCAGCGTTCGGAAATGGCCGGGGCCAAAAGTGACTTTCATCCTCGCCACGGTTTCTTCGCGGAGCTTGAGAGCGTCGGCGCGACGGCCGTTGGCGTCATAACTGTTCGCCAGGTTGTACATCGTGATAAGCGTCTCGGGATGATCGGGGCCAATAGAGCGCTTTTGAATCTCCAGCGCTTCCTCGTAGAGTTTGTTGGCGTCAGCCGGCCGATTGAGAACCGTGTAACAGACGGCCAGGTTGTTCATCGCGACAAGCGTCTCCGAATGCTGCGGGCCGAGCTTGACGCGCCGCAGGGCCAGCACCTGCTCGAATAGTTTGACAGCGTCGTTTGGCCGGTCCAAATCTACAAAACAGGCGGCCAGCCCGTTCATGCAATTGAGCGTCATTGGATGATCGGCGCCGAGCTTGGCCTTCAAAGCAGTTAGTGTCTCGTCGAAAACTTTCAGAGCATCCGCGTAGCGGCCCAGCGCATAAAGGCACACCGCCACGTTATGCTTGGTAAGCAGCGTATCGGGATGGTCCGGCCCATAACGCTCGCGGTAGGCTTCGAGTACTTCTTCGCGCAATTTGAGAGCGTCAGCCAGCCGGCCTACCGCAATGTAACTATCCCCAAGATTGTTCATGGTCGTCAGGGTGTCGTAATGTCGCGGGCCCAGCGCGAGTCGGCGGCTTGCTAGTGTTTGCTCGCGGAGCTCAAGCGCGTCCTTGATTCGTCCCAGGCGCTCGTAGCTATTGGCCAGGTTGTGCATGGTCATCAAGGTGTCGGGATGGTCGGGGCCGAGCTTGGCCTTGCGCAGCGCCAAAGTTTCCACGCGAAGTTTGAGCGCGTCTTGCTGCTGGCCGGAGGAAGCGTAACTATTGGCCAGATTGTTCATGGTCACGAGCGTGTCCGGGTGATCGGCGCCGAAATTAGCTTTTCGCAGTGCCAAAGTTTCTTCGTGGAGTTTGATGGCGTCGGCGTACCGAGCCAGGTGCTCGTAGGTAAGGGCCAAGTCGTTCATGCTTGCCAGCGTGTCGGGATTTGTGGGACCGAGCTCGTCCGTGAAGGTTTTCCGCGCGAGAAGCAGTAGTCCTTCTCCCTTATCCGCATAACCCAAACTGGTCAAGGATCTGCCCAAAGTGGCTTGCAACCGGGCGACCGCCACCGGATCGCCAACGGCCTCGCCTTGCAATTGCCGCACCGCATCGTCGAGCCGTTCTCCTAAAGCCGTTCGGAGGGTCCCATCGGTCTGGTTCGCCTTGGGGTTGAGGTCGATGAAGATCGAAGCGAGAATCTTGTTCCCCTTCTCCAGCTGGCTGAGCCGCTTTTGCGCCGCTTCGTTCGCTAATTGGGCAGCAATTGCGTTACGCTCTGCTTGGCCTTTCTTTTCGAGGGCGTCTAGCTTCGCTTTCGATTCGGCGCCCCAGGCCTTGTTCGCGAACAGCAGTCCGGACGTCGTGCCAATAATGCCGGCGACCAGCGACAGAAAGACCAGTGCGGCTGCCAGCACCGGACCTTTATTCCGGCGCACGAACTTGCGCAGCCGATAGACGGCCGACGGCGGGCATGCCTGCACCGGTTCGTCGGCCAGATAACGCTGCACATCCATTGCGAAGCCGTTGGCCGTCTCGTATCGGCGATTTCGATCCTTCTCAAGCGCCTTCATCACGATCCAATCCAGCTCCCCACGCACCAGTTTCGTCAGTCTTGCCGGCTCCATTTGCCGCTGAGCGGAAACCGATGGCAGCGAATCGGTGGAATTCGACAAGCGCGTGCTTGGTTTTTGCGGCTCCTCTTCGCGAATGACCCGCAGCAGTTCAGCGAAGGCAGCTTGCTTCAACCGCTTCTTGTCGAGCGGCGTCGAACCGGTCAGCAACTCGTACAACACGACACCCAGCGAGTAGATATCGCTGCGCGTATCGATATCGAGTTGATTTAACTCTGCCTGCTCCGGGCTCATGTATTCGAGCGTGCCCACGACCGAGCCGAAGCCGGTCATCAGCGTCTTGTCGGTGAGTTGCTGGCCGGCAGCTTTCGCCACGCCGAAATCGATCACCTTCGGGACGGGCCGGCCATCGTATTGTGCCACCAGGATGTTCGATGGTTTGATGTCGCGGTGAATAATGCCTTTCTGATGCGCATGTTGCACTGCCTGGCATACGGGCACGAATAACTCCAGGCGCTGGCGGGGCGTGAGCCGATGCTCATCGCAGTACTTGGTGATAGGAACGCCCTTCACGAGCTCCATTACGAAATAGGGCCGGCCGCTCGCCGCGGTGCCTGCATCCAGCACCTTGGCGATGTTGGCGTGGTCCATTAAGGCCAGTGCCTGGCGCTCGGCCTCGAAACGAGCCAACACCTGCTTGCTGTCCATTCCCGCCTTGATCAGCTTCACCGCGACTGGGCGTTTGACGGGCTCAGTCTGTTGGGCCATCCAAACCGTGCCCATGCCGCCTTCACCGATCTCTTCCACCAGCTTGTAACGGCCCGATAATACTGTTCCCGCGCTTTCGGGCACGTGGCTGACAGGCGTAATCCGACTCGGTGACCCCGGCGGGTTGGCGTCTGCTTCGAAACCGGTGGTTCGCGACGGATCGGCGCCTAACCGATCATGGGCGGCCAGCAGGGCCTCCAGCTCAGCCTGCAGCTTTGGATTTTCCCGGCAGACTTCGTCGAGATAAGCGGCGCGATCCGCGGGCGTTGGCAAGCCAATCGCATGCAGAAAGATCGATTGTTCGGAGCGCGGCTCGGTCATGACCGTACCTTTCAGGGACGGCAAGGCCCCTTGTCAGTACACAGTGCGAAATCCATTCGCAAAACCTGACATCCATTTTCAAGAATTTGGAGAAAAGCCTTGGGAATAGCTACGCGCTTCAGCGATCGCGATCAAGTTCGCGGCGCAGCCATGCCCGGGCGTATGCCCAATCGCGATAGGCGGTGCGCGGCTGAAGGCCCAGGTGAGCAGCCGCCTCGTCCAGGGTTTGGCCGAGGAAGAAGCGCAAATGGACGAGTTGGGCCGCGCGGGGATGCTCTTTGGCGAAGCGCGACAAGGCTTCATCGACGGCAAAGATGTCGTCGCCGCTCGAGTCTACTGCAAGCTCGGCATCGATCAGCTCTTGTCGCTGCCAGCCGCCGCCGGCCTTGTCGGCCTTCTTGCGGCGCGCATTCTCGATGAGGATTCGCCGCATCGCCTCGGCCGCCGCGGCAAAGAAATGGCCTAGGCTGTTCCAATGGGGCGCCTTTTCCCCGCCCTCTCCGCCAGCGTTGGCCACGAGCCGCAGGTAGGCTTCGTGTACTAATGCCGTGGCCTGGAGCGTCTGGCCCGGCTTTTCCTGCGCCAGTCGTTGCGTCGCCAGCCGACGTAACTCGTCGTAGATCAGAGGCAAAAGCTGCTCCGCGGCATGCGGGTCGCCCTGCTCGATGGCGGACAAGATGCGCGTGACCTCGGACATCGGCTGCACCTGAGGGGTTTACGATTCCTGCCATTCTAAACGATTGGCTGCCCACCGGCACGCCGGCTTAGAGTCGTGCAAGTACGGATCGCTTTGCACCGATTGGTCGGGTGCTTCGAATGCATCGGCCGATGCAGTTTAATGGAAGCGAGAAACCTGTCCGCGAAGTGTGGAATTGCCGAGAAGATGAAGCGCAGGTGGCCCGTTGCTTTTTCCGGACTCATTTCACCGCACCAGAGTCAACATTCGCGCCAAAGCTGCTCTTTTTCTGGCACATAAGAAACGACTATCAAGACGCTGACCAAATGAAACCCGCGCTCGGGTTTTGATTTCATTTTGGAATGGACAGACAACCAAATTGGTTTGCGGCATTTTTTTCCTTTTTCCTTCGTCGTGTGCTAAGAGTATTGGGAGCCTTTCTATGGTCACCATCAACTGCACCGCCTGCCAGCAACCTTTGCGGTTGCGCAACCCAGTCTGCGGACAACTCGTCCGATGCCGGAACTGCGGGGCCGTCACTCTCCTTTCCCAGCCCCGCGCAGAAAACCCGAACCATGTTAAACTGGAGTCGACCATCGTATTGCCCGGCGACGAGCTGATTAAATATGTCGGACGGCCGCCGAAACCTACCGGCTAGGCAAGGAATCGGAACACCACGGCGGGTGTTGTCTGCTGATCCCGGCAGATTGATCGCGCTGCGAGACGCCGCGGTTTTGTAGCATTCTGTAGCATCCCGCTCCTGCGCGCAGTCCGCGCCGCCAAACGATACGATCCGGATTGGGGAAGGCCAAAGGAAAAAAATGAATTGGCAATGTCCCGATTGGCCCCGATCCCGCCATTTCCCGTGCAGACTAATTCGTAGCCCCTTTTTCCCGTTTAGTCTTAGTCGCTTGCCCCGCAGCGCTACAAAGCCAGCTGGCCGTCAAGCTGTCACAGACCAACATGCTGATACGCGGTTTATTTCGTTCGCCGAGAATGTGCTGAAGGGCTCGTTGCTTAAACCCTCCTCCCGCTACGGCGATGACAGCGCCATCCTCTGCGATGGCCTCCAATTGCATTCGAGTGGGGGCGATTAGGCTTGGGTTGATGTCGTTTTTTATGAAATCATCGATTTGTTTTCGCAATGCTTTTTCCTTCGAGTCTAATTCACGCGGCGCGGGCACGAATTCTAGAAGATTGCAAACGTCTGCCACGCAGCAATATCGAGGAACAACTGTGCGAAAATGCTTGTCAAAGCCCTTGACCATTTCTTTTAGCTTATCAATCTTTGTCTGAATCTCTTCTAAGTCTGCGCCCACTTCGTTCGCGCAAAGCCGATGCCCTCCGCATAATACTCCTACGCCGATCAGCGCAATGTTTGGGGTGGGATACCTTTTGGAAGGGAATTCAAGATAGTCGGGCTTCGCTTGGCCTTCCTTCATAACGATAGGTCTTTGAACTGTCTGGCAGGATTTGGCGCGAAGGAATTGCGCCAGGTTCATCGCGACGTCGTCGGCATCTAGCGGCGGTGAGCCTCGGCTCGCTCCCCATTCGCGCACATCCATTCGGCCTGTTACCGACAATATGCAATCCAAGAGCTGATAGTTTTCCCACAAACGCTCTTTGGCAGCCGCCACGCACTCGTGAGGACCACGGCCGCTACCAACAGCAACTCGATCTCCCTTACGCAAAACTGCCAAAAAGACCGCCGATGCCATTCGCCCTAAATGGCGATGGATCTGGTTATCGTATTCTAGATCGGAAAGATCCTTAGCGAGTTGAGCTTTGTCCGGAACCTCTGCAACCATGACGTGGCGTATGCGATATTTCTCCAACAGGCGTTGTTCCAAATCGACGCACCGGCGCGGCGTTTCGCTCGTCCAATCCTCGCCCCAGACACGGTGCTCGACCCAATTCTTCTCTTCCCATCGAGCAACCACCTTTTCTATTCTACTCGGAGCGAGGTTCACGTTATATTTCGTCAAAAGATCATCTGCAACTTGTCGGGCGCAACGAATTTTGGGTGGAAGCGTCCAATATGCCTTAGCGATCAAGGCGTCCGAAATTGGGGTTTCCTGAACAACCAAGTTTTCCGCCGAGACGCGATTTCCTGCCCCTGCTAGCTTAAGAAACCGCGCGGCATCCGCCCTGGTCATTGGTAAAGCCTGTCCTAGTCGGATGAGAATTGGGTCCCCGATATTTCGTTTCTCGCCTTTTTCGATCAGGTTAACGTAGTTTCTTGAAATCCCAGCGGCGTCAGCGAGATCCTTCTGGCTGAGCCCGGATTCCTTTCTTAGGTTCTCCAGCGCTTGCCCAAGGGAACTTGGTTTTTGCATGAGCTCGCCTCCCTCCCGTTAGCCAGGGAAAAAACATTTAGAAACTAGTTGCAAAATAAGTGCACATCAGTTAGCATCATAGTGTCGCCGGGGAGGAGCTTCAAGATGAACCAGATCAGGATTGCGGGCACGCCGATTCAACGCTTCCTA
>DATGHS010000276.1:0-2614 GCA_035307785.1 Gemmataceae bacterium | reverse complement strand
CAAGATGATGAGCGCCATGGCGGTGGCGTAGTCAGGGCAAGTGGTTTGATCAGTCCACTCACCTTTGCCGTTGCGGCGGGAGAGCGCGAGCAACTCTTCGCGAATGGCGGGGAACCAGTCTTTCCACCACGATTCCCCGGCCGTCCACATCGCCTGGGCGGCGTAATACTGGCCGTAGAAATAGTGCATGCTGTCCATGCCGCCCCGGCCTCCGTAGCCGCCCGCTCCGTTTGGCTTGAACTTGCTCAGGTACTTCAGGCCCCGCTCCATCTCATCGCCGTTCATGAATTCCTTCAGGTCCTTATTTTTCTCCACGTCCTCTCGGTTGTAAACGCCAGCGCAATAAAGCGCCACGACCCCCGCCGCGGAGCGGGCGAAGGCCGATTGGTTCTTTTGCGTACGGAAGTAGTTGAACCCACCATCGTGGTTTTGGCAGCGCACGACATACTTGGTGCAGTTGATTACGGTGTCTTTGGGAACGTGCAAGCCAACGTTGCGAGCGGCGCGCAGGGCCATGATCTGGCAAATCGTCACGGAGATGTCGGCCTGACTTTTCTTCGGATCGTAGCGCCAGCCGCCTTCGTTGTTTTGCGTATCGACGATGAGCTTTACGGCTCGTTCTAACACTTCGCGCAGGCGCTTTTGCGATTCCTTCTTGGGCAGCATGCCGTAGGCTTCGGCCAGGAAGAGCGTGGCGAAGCCGTGGCTGTACATGGGCCCAAACGGTGAACCGCTGGGGTTGTGCAGGAAGCCGGGCGTGCGATCCGGATCTTTGGCTTCTTTGCTGAGGACAAAGTCGATGGCCCGTTCGACAGCCTTGCCATAGTTGCCGCGGCCGGGTTGATGGCCGCCCGCCATGAACGCCAGCCCGCATAAGCTGGTGACCGCCACGTTGCCCCGGTACTGATTTGCTCCGCCCCAGGAACCATCGGGAAATTGGCTGCCCAGAAGATATTCCAGGCCGCGCTCGATGGTTCGCTGTGCCTCCGGCGTGATCATCGAGTCGGCCGCGCCGGTTATGGGGTCGTCGTCTTTGCCGAACAGACGAGATTGGCAAAGAACGGCGCCGGTGGCGGCTGCGGACAGCAAGAATTGGCGGCGATGGGGCAGCATGATTTGCATGGCATTCTCCGAGAGCGAACACCGGACGGCCCTTATTTTTTGCCCTGCTCCGAAATCGTGGAGTAATACTCCTTCAGCAAGTCGCTATAGCGCGGCATGAAGCGCTCCTTGAAATAAGCGTCCATCTCCTGCCGCATCTTTTCGGGCAGATGGCCCCACACGTCTTTATACATGCCGGTGGGCGGGCTGTCGGAAGGGAGCGATTTCGGGCTCGAGGGGCCGCCGGCGTTTGCCTGGCTGTTGTTGTCTGGCTTCATCGGGTTGCCGCTGTTCATTGGCATCGGCTTGCCGCTGCCGGCCTTCGGGTTACCGGTGTTCTGCGCCATGCTCGTGCCGCCGTTTGACTTCTCCCGCTTGCTGCCGGCAGAGCCTTTCCCCTGCTGTTGCCGGCGCTGTTCGCGCTGCTCCTGGCGCGACAAGCCGCTGGCGCCGGATTTCTGGCCGCCTTGCGGCTGCGAAGACGATTGGCTGCCGGACGAGCCCCTGCTCGATGAAGACGAGGAATCACTGCTCGACGATGACGATGAAGAATCGCTTTGCGACGAATCACTAGTCTGCGAATTCTGCGGCGGTTGCTGCATTCGCTTGATCAACTCTTCAATGTCTTTGAGAATGTCCTTCTCGAGCTGACGCGTTTCATCGCCGAGATCGGGCTTGCCGATCTTCTCTTCCGCCTTCTTACTGTTCTTGGTGAGGCGGTCGAAAATTTTCGCCTCTTCCCCGTCTTGCTCCGGCTCGGCCTTCTTCTTGTCCTGCGGCTTTTGGAGCTTTGGCTCATCGGCGGGTTTCTTGGGCTGCGGCGGGGTTTGGGCGCGGCTCGCGAACACCAGCACAGAAACATATAACAAGCTGATTGCAATTGGTTTCATGGCTTCTCTCCTTCTGGTTCGCCGCTGATCGAGAGGTCGCGAATGAGATCCCCCACATCTTTTTCCAGTTGCCGCAATGCGTCGAGTTCCGACTTCTCCGATTCTTTCAGCTTCGTGAGGTCCGGGTGCGCCTTGGCGAAGCGCTCGGTCCATTCATAAACTTCGGCCTGAAGCGAGCGAAGCGCTTTCAACTGGGCGAGGTTCGAGATCTGGTCGCCAGCGGGCCGGTTGCCGCCGCCGGTTGGTTGGCCCTGCTGCCCGCCGCCGCTGGAAGGCTTCTTGTCTCCCGAAGCAGCATTTTTGTCTTGCTTGATCGCTTCAAGGAATTGATCGAGTCGTCGCAACGCCATCTGCTGCCAGAACAGAACACCCTCTTGAAGCTGGTTTTCCAGAGCCGGATCGAACGGTTCATCGATCGGGCGATTGTTGATGTCCTTCAAGCGTTCGTCGATTTTCGTGGCTGCCTGCTGCATGGCATTGCGGGTCTGATCCAGCACTTTCGTCATCACCTTCAGCGATTCGAAGTTTTTTTGCAAATTCTGCAATTCCTGGGCCAGATTCTCTTCATTGTCGCGCGAAGCGCGTAGGCTCGCGCGCTTGGAATCGTCCCAACCCTTAGCGTC
>DATGHS010000275.1:0-3834 GCA_035307785.1 Gemmataceae bacterium | reverse complement strand
CAACCCCGGTTCAGCCGCGGGTGGCGTCGTGGGTCGTTTCTTTGGCCGGCCACGTGGCCGCAGCGTGAATTCCAATCCAAGTGCGGCCGCTGTTTGCGTTGTCCAATCCGGGCCACCGAAAGGGCAGCCGCGCTGGACGCTCTGCCGCAGCCGCGCCAACTATGCTTCCGCGTGCGCCTCCTTGACGATTTGCAGCCAGTCGCCCGGTCGCGGCGCCGGCCCCGCGTCTAACCACGGCATGGCCTGCCCCAGTAGCCGTTCGTGCAAGCTCGACCAGCGCCATTCCTCGGCGCGTGTCACCAGGTTGGCTCGCAATGCGTTCCGCTCGATGTAACGCAGCACCACGAGCAGGTGTTCGTCTTGGCAAATCGGGAATGCCTTGAAACGCCCTTGCCAAATATGCCCCGACGAGCGGTAACGCTTCCGATAACGCCCGACGTGCGCAGTCAACAGCCAATCCATCCAGCGCGATACATCGCCGTCGCCGACCGGCCACCGCGCCAGGTGGAAGTGATTGGGCATGAGGCAATAGGCCAGCACGCGCGTGGGAACACGCGCGCAGGCACGCCGCAGCAGCCGCACGAAGGCCGCGTAGTCGGCCTCGTCGTGAAAGACCTCGGCGCGAGCATTGCCACGGCTGAGAACGTGGTAACAGTAACCGCCTAACCAGGATCGCGGCGAACGGGGCATGGCCCTATTGTGCCAAATCGAATCCACTGCCGCAACAAAGTTCCACTACAAGAATCCCGGCTGCCCCCATTTTCCTTTTTCCGCGCAAGAAAGAATGGGTGGTCGAAGCTCCGGGCCAGACGGCCAGGTGAAAATGATTGGGCATGAGGCAGTAGCCCAATAAACGCATCGGCATGCGGGCGCACCCTTGCCGCAGCAGTCGGCAGAAGTTGGCGTAGTCGCCGTCGTGGTGAAAGACTTCCTGCCGGCCGTTGCCGCGATTGAGCACGTGGTAGCAGTAGCCACCGACGATGGCGCGGGCTGTACGAGGCATGGCCCCTATTGTCCTTGCCTGCCGAACGATTGGCAAGGCGATTTAAGAATGTCCCCGTTTGTCTTCCTGCCGGCCGTTGCCGCGATTGAGAACGTGGTAGCAGTAGCCACCGACGGTGGCGCGGGCTGTACGAGGCATGGCCCCTATTGTCCTTGCCTGCCGAACCATTGGCAAGGGGATTTAAGAATGTCCCCGTTTCCCTCGAGAGAACGCTTGGTGCTGGGTTTTTGGAAAGAGATCTAGAAATGGTCGGGGCTCCCGCGACTCTACTAGTTTCCTGGCTTTACCTCGGCCTATCTGCTTTGAGCACAATCTTCTTCTGCTCGACCAGAAAGCGGGCCAAGGCTGCGAGAGCAGCGGATTCGTCTTTCGTGTCCTTCAGGATAGCGTCACGGTCGTAGACTTCCGGCTTGGGATCGGGGCCTAGCTCGAAATACACCGGCTTCCCGTCGAGCTTCACGTCGCGCAGCGGCTTGGTGAAAGCGAAAGTGCGGTTGGCCGCAACATCCGTAATGACGGCCACGATGGGCTGGCTGCCCCGCCGCCACGCGGGTTCGACCTTACGATTGTCTTCGGTCTTAGTAGCTACGTGCAACTGGCCCGATTGCGTGACAAACAAGTATTGGTGGTCAGTTCCCCCCACCCAAAACGGCTCGCTAAAGGCCACCTTGAACTGTTCGATGGGTTTCTCGGTCCATTTCGTTCCCCAAAAATACTTGTGCCAAGGTTCTGAATAATCCCAGATTAAATTGCCGCGCCAGACGCTCATTTCTTCCTTGTTTCGTATGAGTAGATTTAAAGCGCACCCCCCGATAGGCAGGACGTCATAAGACGCGGTATCAACTTGTCGGTCTCGCAGGTCGCCCTCGGGCACAGGAATCAGCTTATCCAACAAGCAGAGAACAGGGACGGGACCCCACCGGTATTCAGGCCCTATGTATACTGGTAGCCCATCCGGCGTAACCTGGGGTTCGTTCGCTGTTGCGAGTCCAGCATAGCGCCTAAGCGTCAGGATCGCGCGCTCCTTGGAGCTTGCAGGGTCGAGTAAGTCCAGAAGGATATCCAAGTCGGTGAGGGGGACGGCGTAAGCTTGGTACGTGACATTCTTTACGCGCGGATCGACAACCCAAACATAGCCGTGCCCAATACGCCAACGAGATGGCTGCTCGGACGACATGTAATACGCAAAGTAGCCATGAAGCGGCGCGCGGTCCGACCCGGAGAGAGCCCATTCTCGTAGCAGTGCTCCTCCAGAGTGGGTCTTGGGCCTTTGCAGCGGCAACCCCTTTGTATCCGCCGTGCTGCGACCGATGGTGTAACATTTTCCCTGCCAGACCATGGCTTGCGCAGGCAAGGTGGACTGTTGCTGCGCCCGCGCGTGCGAACAAGGGCAAGCGGTGCAAAGGAAGAGCCCGAGGGTCGGCCAGATGCCAATTCTGAATTGAATGTACCGTATCATACCTTCTCACTATTGGTCGAGGAATTTGAGCAGATCGTACGACTTGTACTGGGCCACTGGCTTGATTGCCATGCTCCTTTGGCCGGTCATGTTGTTAATAACCTTGACGCTGTAAAGGGCGGAAAGTGCCTGATTCTGGAACGCGGACAGAGCTACCGCCGCAGTGACCCCCTGATATGTTTTCCCGAAACTTGGATCGAAAATCTTTTGATCCTTAAATCCATCTGGCGGCTTGTCGAGCCAGACGATGACGTGGTTCGGGACGATCGTTGGCGGGAATGGATTGTTCTGCGCTTTTGGGCCATCTGCCTTGAGCTTGTACGGCGAGGGATTCTCGAATTTATACTCGAATTGCGGCAGGCCAACAGGTGCACCCGTCGCCATGGTTGGCGGGAGCACATTGAGCACTTGCTGCGGTGCATTCGGCACGGGGGGTGGCATCGGGGGCCCAATGAAGTCATAGTAGACGTTCTCCTTGTCCGGGCCCCAATTCTTGAAGATCATTGCGTTTCCAGGGACGCCCTCCGCATTCGCCCCAGAGAGCTTAGGCACTATAACCCGTACCCTCATTCTAAACTCGCCTGACAGACCCTGATAGGCGATGCAGACCGCAAGGAAGCGCGCCCAATCGCCGCATTGGCCATCTAGCGATTGCAAAAGCCCGTGGTAGCCACCGCCGAGGTTCGGGAAAAGCCAAGACTTGTAGTACGAAAGGTCACCGCCTATCGTGTTTATGAACCCGCCGTTGAAGACTACGCGCTCGGCATTGGCCGGGCCTTTGCTGTCTTTTGAAAAGCGATCCCAAATGCCCTGCAGAATCTTGCCGGGGTTATTGGACCCTGCCGCCAGTCGGCAACCATAATCGATTGCCGACAGGCTTAGCGCAAGCAGAGCTTTTTCGCCAGGGCCGGGAGTGGGCCGCCGGTACGAGATGTAAACCGGCGATGACGTATTGCCGGCGGCTTGCTTTTTGGTTGCGCCGTCATCCATTTTATACCAGTACCAATCGATGTTGAGCGGCTCGAACACGCCCACAGTGCCGGGTAAGACCGACTTGGACTTCACGTTCTTGACAACGAAATACCCATCAGCCCCGCCGTTGGTTCCCAGCACTGTAACCTGCTTCTCTTCAAGGTCGGAATTCCAGGTAGTTGCGCTGTCAGGCTTGCCGGAGGCCTTCCCCCCGACCATAAGGGTCTTACGAATTAGGTCCTTCGACGCTGCGAACCTTGAAAAAGGGGGCAGCCGGAATTCTTTTACTCAAACAACCCCGGTTCAGCCGCGGGTGGCGTCGTGGGTCGTTTCTTTGGCCGGCCACGTGGCCGCAGCGTGAATTCCAATCCAAGTGCGGCCGCTGTTTGCGTTGTCCAAT
>DATGHS010000274.1:0-2305 GCA_035307785.1 Gemmataceae bacterium | reverse complement strand
GGAATCTCGGCCAGCATCACGTTTTCCGTGTTGCCCGGGTCGTTGTATGTGTCGCCTTCGAAGACACTAATCATCACGCGTTCGCAGGGGTCGGCCACGGGGTAGTAGGTTTTGGTGAATTTGCACGGAATGTCGGCGCCGCGCTTGATGATCGGGTCCAGATAGACCTCGTTACGCTCGTTGATCGGGTTGGCACATAGCGAGTGCTCGAGCTTGACGCTGTAAGCAAACCGATCGAGGCCGGGGGCATTTTGCAGGATGGCCGAAACAATGGCAGCGCCCTGGGCCACGCAGGTCATCGGATCGACTTTCTCGAATGACTCCGGTTGCTTGCCGTTAAGCCGCTCGGTCACGAATCGGCCCACGAGCGGAATCTTGCTGGTCCCACCAACGAGCAGCACTTTGTCGATGTCACGCGGCGTCATATGCCTCAGACTCAGGGCTTCGTCGATGGCTTCGCCGGATTTCTGGATGAGCGGCATGATTGCTTTTTCCAGCGTGAGGCGATCCAGTTCCTCTTCCAAGCTCAGATGCCGTTCCGGCACCAGTTGCGGAGCGCGGACAACGGTCTTGTCCGAAGTCGAGAGCTCGATCTTCGCCTTCTCAATGGCCAGCAGGAACGGCGTGCGGTAAGGCGAGTTCAGAATGTCGTAACCAGTCTTCTCCTCGAACCGCTTGGCGATGATTTCGCCGACAGCAAGGTCGATATCGTCGCCGCCGAGCTTGCCGATGCCCTTGCTGCTGATTTCTTCGAAGATGCCGTTGTGAATGCGGAGAATCGTCACGTCGAGCGTGCCGCCGCCGAAGTCGTAAACGAGGACCGTTTGGTCATCGCGAGCGTTGATGCCGTAGCTGATCGCCGCCGCGGTGGGTTCGTTGATCAGCGTCAATACCTGCATGGCGCCCGCGCCGGCGCAGACCTTCGTGGCATGCCGTGCGAGGCCACGTGAGTTTGCCGGGATGGTAACGACGACCTTGGTGAATGCTTCGCCGAGCGCCGCTTCCGCATCTTTCTTCAACAGGCTGAAGAGCATGACCGCGATTTGTTCGGCCCGCAGGTTCTGCCCGACCAGCGGCACACGTTCCGACGTGCCCAAAATGCGCTTGATCGAGCGAATTGAGCGCGATTCATCGAACGTCTCCTTCGCCTCCATGCCGAAGGCCAGCGAGCCGTCGCGCCGCATGGTGACGATGGAGGGCGTGTATTTTTGCCCTTCCTTGTTGGGCAACACTTCGGCCTGCCCGAAGCGGAAGTTTGAAACTACCGAATTCGACGTGCCAAAATCAATGCCGATGAATGCCATGGGACGGCTCCTGATTCTTTATAGGACCAATAGCTCGAATAGGTCCTATTCTGCACCCACCACTCACCACTCACCACTCACTCCGACACTAAAACCTTAGGCCGTCGCAGCACGAATTCCGGCTGCTGGCTGGCGTAGCCGCGTTCGATCTGCTCGGCCACCAAAAGCGGGCCCATCCCTTCCACGCGTTTGTTGCCCACGCGTTCATGCAAGGCCGGGTTGTAGGCCGAGCCAATAATGGCATCGTAGGGAAGGATCCCCAGCCGCGCCAGCATGGCTTCGGCCTTGCGCGCCAGCACGGCCACGCTTTCGCTCCAGGCCTGCAAGGCCTTGAGATCATCGGTGGTGGGCCGAGAAGCGGCAATGCGCGTCAAATCCAGGCTGACTTCCAACAACTCGCTTTGCAGCGAAAGCGCGTGCCGCTTTTCGCCGTGCAATTCGTGCCGCATCTGCTGGTAGGCGCGACTCGTCTCCTGTACGAACTGGTGGAAATTGCCTTGGCTTTCTTCCCGCACTTGCCGCACCGACTGCTCAAAGAACTTCAATTGCCGGCTCATGTTTTCGCGCAGCGCGATCATCTCTTCGCACAACCGCTGGATCGTGGACGGCGCAACCGGCCGCGACACCGGACGGGCTGGCAGCGATTCGGTGGGGACAGGAGTATTATCAGTGCTCACGGGTGCTGCTTTCACCTAACCCCCGACCCCCTTCCCTAAAGGGAAGGGGAGCCGACAGTTCCCCCCTTCCCTTTAGGGAAGGGGGTTCGGGGGGTTAACTGCTTCCTCCGTATGACCACGGATCAATTGGCGCACTGGCCACTTCTTTCAGCATTCGCGCGATGGCCGGCAATTCCAGCGGAATATCGGGAATCGCCAAATTCGTGCGGACCAATTCCATATCGGGCAACTGCTCGGCCGGCATCTCTGGCAATTCGGGCAACGGCGGTTCCAGCGGTGTCCAGCCAGGCTCCTCCGGCTCCAGCGGGCCGTACTTATCCAGTT
>DATGHS010000273.1:0-3640 GCA_035307785.1 Gemmataceae bacterium | reverse complement strand
CGCAAAGCGATCCGGAACCGAAAGACGGCAAAGTCGTCTACCAGGTCACGCTGACGCCAAAACCCTATCGCAGGCCCGTTTCGCGCGATTATTTGCTTCCCGAATTGCGCGAAGCGATCCCCGGCAACCGCGTGCAGATGTTCCTGCGCTGCTTCATGGAGCAGGACAACTTTTTCGGCCGGGCCGAATCGGAGAAGCGCGAGAAGTGGAACCAGATGCCGCTCAAGGATTTGCCGGTTGCGGAGCTGAAGAATTACGGCGGGAGGCTGATCGAAAGTGACATGTATGACGCGGCCCGAATGACCAATGTCGATTGGCAGGTATGGTATTTTGTGCGCCGCGATGGGTATTACGCCTTGCTTCCCGACGTGCAAAAAATGCGTGCCCTGGCCAGCGCCCTCAAGACGCGGATCCGAGGCGAGATCGCGGCTGGAGATTTCAACGGCGCCATCCACGATCTGAAGACATTCTTCGGGTTGGCCAAGACGATGGAAGCGCACCCCACGCTGATCGGCCAACTGGTTGGAGTAGCCATCGCCACGATTGCCCTCAACGCGGTCGAAGAACTAATCCAGCAACCGGGTTGCCCCAATTTGTTCTGGGCATTGACCGATTTTCCGAATCCTTTCCTGGCTTTGAGAGCTGGATTCGAGGGCGAACGGATGTTTATCCGGGCCGACTTCGAGTCCCTGGAAAATGCGACGGATCCAGTGGCCGATTCCCTCGTTCTGAAAAAGATCGAAAAGTACGAAAAACTTCTCGCTATGGAAGCCGATCACAGCAAGGGCGATACCCACAAGAAAGCGGCCGAATGGAAAGCCAGCCTGCAGGCACGAGCTAAAGATGAAGGCGAGGCGAAAGCAGCCCGCGCCCGATTGATCGAAGCCGGCCTCAAGCCGGAAAACGTGAAGGTCTGGTCGCCCTTGCACGTCGTGCTGCTCGACGAAGTTATGCTGTACGAGCGCCTCCGCGATGATGTTACTAAATCGTTGAACCTGCCGTTCTGGCGAGCGAAGCCGGCGATGGTCGAAGCCGAAGCGGAACTCAAAATGGCCATGGACAAATCGCGCTTTCTGGAGTTAATCCCGGCCGTCTTCAAAGTGAAACAGGCGCAAACCCGGCTCGATCAGCGGATCGCCTACTTGCAAGTCATGGAAGCGCTGCGCCTGCACGCGCTTCTCAATGGCGGGAGTCTGCCGGCCAGCTTGGCCGAGATTAAGCTGCCGCTGCCGGTCGATCCCTTCACCGGCAAGTCGTTCGAATACTCGGTAAAAGACGGCGCCGCCACGTTGCACGGCGAGAATCCACTTCCTGGAAGCGATCGCATGAACCGATATTATGAGATTCGAATCAAGCAGTAGCACCGAGGCGAGCCTCGCGGCCCGGGTGCTTGCTGCACCGGGCCGTTCGTGCCCGGCACGTCAGCGCTTGACTTTGACGCCCAGCTGTGCAAAGAGAAATGCAAACACGTCCGTCTTCTCCTCGATCTGTTCCGACAATGCCGTGCCCATCCCATGCCCGGAACTGGCGCTGGTGCGCAGCAGAGTGGTGCCGTTCGGATTCGCCGCCTGGATTCGCGCCGTCATCTTGCGCGACTGC
The DNA here is from genome assembly GCA_035307785.1 of Gemmataceae bacterium. Lineage (GTDB taxonomy): Bacteria > Planctomycetota > Planctomycetia > Gemmatales > Gemmataceae > DATGHS01. Next base: position 2,041 of record DATGHS010000273.1, on the reverse strand, counting down.
ATCGGATCGACCCGCGGATCATTTGCCCCGGTGAGAAATAGCACGGCCGGGTAGTTCGTGCCATTCCGAACGTGGTGGTATGGCGAGTAGGCGTTTAGGGCTTTGAACTGCTCCTTATCTTTCACCGTGCCAAATTCCGGAATGTTAAATGCCCCGTTCGGCGAAAGCTCCACGCGAAGCATGTCATAAATGCCAACATGTGAAATCACGCACTTCATCAAATCCGGGTGCTGGGTCAGCGCAGCGCCCATGAGCAAGCCGCCGTTGCTTCCGCCCTCGATGGCCAGCCGCTCTGGTGCAGTGTACTTGCGGTCGATCAAATGTTGGAGTACTGCGGCGAAGTCATCGAAGACGTTTTGTTTATGGGTCAGCATGCCGGCCTGGTGCCATTCTTCACCGAATTCGCCGCCGCCGCGCAGATTCGCCACGGCGACAATAAAACCATGATCGAACAGAATTCGCCGCGTGGGGACAAAGCTCGGCTCCAGGCTGATGCCGTACCCACCGTAGCCCGTGACCAGGCATGGGTTCGTCCCGTCCAGCTTTCCGCCCTTCGGGATCAGGATGCTTACCGGAACTTTCGTCCCATCACGACTCACGGCAAATTCGCGCACGACCTTCACGTCGGAGAGATCGACCACCGGCGGCGAGGTGAGCGGGAGTTTGATCATTTCCTTGGCTTGTGGGCGGTATCGGTACCGGGCGGTCGGCTCGGTGAAGGAGCTGGCAGCAAAGATTACATCGTCCGCACCCGCCCAGATCAGCCCACCGACTGAGCCGACCTCCGGTTGGTCCGGGCCCGGCAGCGGTTTGGCATCATAGCCGAAGCACCGAATCGCGCTGGGGCCGCCGAGCTGGTACGTGACATAGAGCCTTGTCGGGGTCGGCAAGATGCTCATCTCGCCAGGCGCGGTCCAAAAATCGGTCACGATGGTATCGGTCCCTTCGGGCACCACTACCGTCGCCTTGGCGAGGTCGGGATCGCGGATGGATAGCCGCAGGATCTTGCCTTTTGGCGCGGACTGGCGTGATATCAGGTAAATGTCTTGGTTCGGCGCGAACGCGGCCGCGATCACGTTATCCTTGAAGTCGGCGAATTGCTTCCACTTCCCTTCTGGAGAACGCACGAAATGGGCAAACGTGCCGCTGTCGCCATTCTGCACGGTGCAGATTACCCGGTCGCTCGATTCGTGGACTTGGACCTTGATCTCGGCGATGCGGGGCAAATCCTTGCCAAGTTCATAGCGATCGTTTTCGGTGGGCGTACCGAGTTCGTGAAAATAAAGCTGCTGATAGAAATCCATGTCCTTAGCTGGGCGCTCCTGGCTCCGCGGATAGCGGGTGTAATAGAAGCCCCGGTTGTCGACGGCCCAGGCGAGGCTGCCGCCGGCCGTGCCGTTGTTGACCCGGGGAATCACGCTATCGGTTGGCTTGCCCGTTGCCACATCGAAGATATGAACATCGCCGGCCTCGCTGCCGACCTTCGAGAGCGAAACGGCAACCAGTTTGCCGTCCGGAGATGGGACGAACCAGTCTATGGACGTGGTGCCGTTCTTGTCGAGTTGGCCAGGGTCCAGAAGCACTCGGGCATCTTCGGGTTTGTCGGCGGCCGTCAAAACGACGAGAAAGGGCTGCTCTTTGGGCGGTTGCCGGCGCAGGGCGAAAACCTTGTTGCCGCGGACAGCGAGTGCGAAGTGGCTGGTGGTCTTCGCGGCCATGATCTTCGTCAGCTGCTCGCGCAGAACTTCGACGCCGGGAAGCTTGTCGAGCACGGACCGGGCGTGGGCGTTCTGCGCCTCGCTCCATTTCTGTACGTTCTTGTCGTTCCAGTCTTCAAGCCAGCGGTAGTCGTCGGTGACCGCGACGCCGTGGTATGTATCGGTCACCGGCTTTTTCGGGGTAGCCGGCGGCGCAGCGAATCCGACGCTCGCCGCCAGCAACGTAGCAATTATGGCGATACGGATCATGGCCACTCCTGAAGCGTGACGAAGGATGCTCAAGGTTTTGTCTGCTCGGGCGCGGCTTCTCGAACCGCCTTCAA
>DATGHS010000272.1:0-9517 GCA_035307785.1 Gemmataceae bacterium | reverse complement strand
GCAGGCGAGTCTTCGAGCCTGCGGGGCCATTGAATAGGAAAAAGATGGATCTCTCACTTCTCGCTGGTTGGCCCGTCATCATCGAGCAAGCCGTCGCCTGGGGCGAAATGGATTCCTATGGCCACGTGAATAACATCGTCTACTTCCGCTATTTTGAGAATGCCCGATTGGAGTATTTTCGCCGGCTCGGCTGGCCCGTGGCCGGCCGACCGACCGGCGTCGGTCCGATCCTGGCCAGCACGCAATGCCGCTTTCGCAAGCAACTCATGTGGCCCGATCGCATCGCTATCGGCGCCCGCGTATCGCAAATCGGCGACGACCGGTTCACCCTGGAGCATCAAATTATCAGCGAGAAGATGAACGCGCTGGTGGCGGAAGGGTCGGGTCTGATTGTTACATATGATTATGCCAGTGAGCGCAAGGCGCCGATTCCGGACGAAATGCGCCGGAAGATTGCGGAGTTGCAGGCCAATACCGTGTAGATGATGGCCCACGGACTTCCGTCCGTGGGCTTTTCGAGAACAAGCATGCGCAGACTAATTCTCTCCTTCGCACTGGTTGCGCTCTGGTGGCAGCAGCTTTGTGCCGAATCCACTCCCGGCTTCCGCCTTCAGCCCGGTTTCGAAATCACGGAATTCGCCGGTAGCAGTCTGGCGAACGACATCCACTGCATGACGATTGATCCGAAGGGCCGAATCATCGTTTCCGGCCCAGGGTACATTCGCATTCTCGTTGATGAAAAGAACGAAGGAAAAGCGACGCGCGCCATCGATTTCGCCACGGCGAAGGAAGGCGCGCAGGGCTTACTGTGGGAAGGCGATTCGCTGCTGGCCGTGGTTGATGGCGGCCTGTGGCGCTATCGCGAAATGCCCGACGGCAGGGTGGCGAAGCCGGAGTTGCTGCGGAAGTTGAAGACCGGCGGCGAGCATGATTGCCACGCCATTCGCCGCGGCCCCGACGGCTGGCTCTATCTCATCGGCGGCAACAACAGCAAGTTCGACAAGAGCTATGCCTCGCTCGACACCTCGCCGATCAAGGAGCCGATTGCTGGCTGCCTGGTACGCTTCTCCCCGGATTACAAAGACTCCGAAATCCTGGCCGACGGCTTCCGCAACCCCTACTGCTTCGACATTTCACCCGACGGCGACATCTTCACCTTCGATTCCGACAACGAGCGCTGCGTGTCGCTGCCCTGGTACGAACCGACCCGGCTCTATCACGTGATCCCCGGCCGCAATCACGGCTGGATGAGCCCGCAATACGGCAGCTTCTGGCGCCGGCCGCCGTACTTCTTCGACGTCTCACCGCCGCTGCTGACGCTAGGCCGCGGCTCGCCTACCAGCGTCGTGTACTACGATCGCCAGGAATGGCCGGCAGCGAATCGAGGGCTGTATCTGCTGGATTGGACGTTTGGGCGCGTCTACAGCGTAAATCTGGAACGCCGCTGGACGAGTTTCGAGGCAAAGTCGCAGGTGTTTCTGGAATCGACGGGAAGCAATGGCTTCGCCCCGACGGCCGCGGCGATTCATCCGATGACAGGCGATCTGTATGTTTCGACTGGGGGACGGGGAACGCGGGGGGCGGTGTATCGCATTCATTGCATTGCGGCCTCGGACTCGAAGGTCCCAAGCAAGAAAAAGGAACGACCAAAATGGCGGCCCGAATGGAGCGATGATTACGCGCGGCGACTCCTGGAATACACGACGACGAGCTATTCATACGAAACATCACTTCAAGCATTGATCGACTTGCACCGGCACAGAGCAAAGTTCACGCAATCCGACTTGATGAGAGTCATTCGCGACAACTGGAATGCGTCGGACCGCTACATTCGCTTGGCCACGGCCGACATGATTTCTGACTTGACGCCTGAATCGCAGCATCAGCTAACCAAAGAAGCGGCGAAGACACAAGAGAAGTTGTTGGTCGGGTTCGGCATTTGCGAAGGCGACTCGGACCGGGCACGCCAATTAGCGCTTGATGTGCTAAAGGCTGGACGAGACATCGACTGGACTTCGCAATTGGATGCAGTTCGGCTTCTGGAAAAGTCATTGGGCGACATGACGGACCCAAGGTTTGTCAATCATATCTGGGAGGGGTACACACCGCGGCGAACATTGCCAGCGGATCGTTATCCAGAAGTGCGCGCCTTATTGCGCAGCCTGTTTGGTTCGCACTACGTCGAGCTTGAACGAGAAACCTCCCGGGCGTTGGCGATACTGGAGGACGACGACCTTTCCTTCAGAAACCAAGTTATGAAAAAGCTCGACAACCATTCTGATCCGGTGGACGACGTTCATTACTTGATAGTTATTTCGCGTTTGCGCGGAGAAAGAACCATTGCGGACACCCAATTGACCGTTTTTCCAATGCTCGAATTGGGTGCGAAGCTGGAAAAAGGCGATCGCAATCGAGACCACAACTGGCCGTTACGAATCGTTGAACTTTGCACAGAGTTTACCAAGAAGGATGCCAATTTCAGTGCCATGTTATCTCGGCATATCAACGCGACGGAACCAGAACAAATCGTGTTTACGCGTTGCCCACAAATCGACCGGAAACCGGCGGCAGAATTACTCTGGCTATTGTGGGACGAAAAATGCGAAAAGGTTTGCAATGATGAGATGGTGGCTTTACTGGCCGAAAACAAGCGAATTAACTACCTCCCTATCCTTCGGAAACTTTGGGAACACGGTGGTCTGCAAAATGCCATCCTTCCAGTCCTCGCGCGCGAGCCGGAGGTAGAAGATCATGACAAATTTCTGTCCGGTCTCGTTTCGCCAAAGATCTCGGTGGTTCAGGTGTGCCTCAATGCTTTGGATAAGCTCACTGCAAAGGACGACGGTCCTACCCTGCTCGCCTTCATCCGCGGCATGCGCATGCTGCCTGACGGCAAGGAAGCCGATGCCCTTCGCCCCCTGTTTGCCGCCGCATTGAAGAAGCGCACCCACCAAGACCTCGGCCCCGACAAGGCCAAATGGACCGCCTGGTTCGAGCGTGCTTACCCCGATCTCGCCAAGAAGCTCGGCGGGCCAGACGGTGTCGATGTCGCCGCTTGGCAAAAGCGGCTCGCCAGCGTTGATTGGGCGAAGGGCGAAGCGCAGCGCGGCAAGGCCGTCTTCCAAAAAGCCGGCTGCATCAATTGTCATTCCGGCTCACAAGCGATGGGGCCGGACCTGGCCGGCGTCGGCAGTCGCTTCTCGCGCGATGATCTGTTCACCGCCATCATTCAGCCGAGCAAAGATATTTCGCCGCGTTACCGCACCACGCAAATTGAAACCACCGACGGGAAGACGCATCAGGGGCTGATCGTGTACGAAGCCGTCGACGGAGTGATCCTGCAAACCGGCCCCGCGGAGACCGTGCGCATCGACGGCAAGAAGATCGAATCGCGCCGGCTTACCGATACATCGCTCATGCCGGTCGGCCTCATCGACAAGTTTAGCGATACGGAAATCGCGGATTTATATGCATTTCTGCGCGCAAAATAGTTTGTAGTGACCCGCATTAGCGGGTCCGCCGCACCGTGAACCACTAAAGCGAGTCACTACAAACAAATGCACGGAGCTGTTACGATGGATTCATTCTGAATTCCTGATTCCGCGCGAATATCACCATGCCCCTGCCCATTCGCCAACTTCCGATTTTGCAGAACTGGGACTGCCACAATTGCGGCGGTTGTTGCCGCGAGTACACAATCAACATCACGGAAGAAGAGCACGACCGCATCGTGAAGCAAGGCTGGGACAAGGAACCGGAGTTTCAGAACGAGCCACTCTTCGTGAATGCGGGCTCCAAGAAGAAACCGAAGTGGCGATTGGCCCAAAGGCCGGATAGCGCTTGCATTTTCCTCACCGACAACGGCTTGTGCAAGATTCACGCGAAATTCGGCATCGGGGCCAAGCCACTGGCTTGTCGGGTTTATCCGTTCATGCTCGTACCGGTCGGCGACCACTGGCGCGTGGGCATGCGCTTCGCTTGTCCCTCGGCTGCGGAGAACAAAGGTCGGCCGGTGAGGCTTCATGGCAATGAGCTGCGCGAATACGTGGCCGGACTGGAAAAGCGCGGCGCCTTACAAGGCGGGACGACGCCGGCGCCACCTCTTCAAGGAAGACAAACGGTTTCCTGGCGCGATCTCTTCACCTTCGAGCAAGCGCTGGAAGCAATTCTGAATCAACAGGGCAGCACGGAATTCAAGCTCCGGAAGTGCCTTTGGCTCGCAGGCATTTGCCGGCAAGCCAAATTCGACAAGATCAGCGGCGGCCGGCTCGAAGAGTTCCTGAATATCCTCATCAACGGCATGGAGCAAGAAGTTGCAGCTGACCCGGATGGGATCCCCCTACCCTCGCGCCTGGGCCGGCTGCTCTTCCGCCAACTACTCGTGCTTTATGTTCGCAAAGACGTGGGCCAAAACCCCGGCCTCGCCAAGCATGGCCGGATCGCGCTAACGAAAGCCGCCATTCGCTTTGCTCGCGGAACCGGGCCGGTGCCAAAAGTGCATGGCCTCTTGCCCGACACGACGTTCGAGAAGCTGGAAGAACCAATTGGCGCCTTGCCCGAAGAATGCGAGGCGATTCTACACCGCTATTACATCACGAAACTGCAGTCGATGCAGTTCTGCGGGGCGACGAACTACCATCACAGTTTTTGGGACGGATTGGAATCGCTCGTGCTGACTTTCCCGGCTATGATGTGGTTAATGCGGGCCTTTGCCGAATTGCCGCGGCGCGAAGCCCTCTTGCAAGCCATGCGGATTGTCGATGATAATTTCGGTTTCCACCCGCTCATGGGCTCTCGGCGGCAAAAATTCGCCCAGCGTCTGCTATCATTGTGGGGAGACATCCCGCGGCTGGTGGCCTGGTATGGCAGATAGGCAGTGAGTGGTGAGTGGTAACCCGCAGGGCTCGAAGACTCGCCCTGCGGCTTGGGACTTTTTGACCACTCACGACTCACCACTCACCACTCACCACTCACCAAAAAAGGAGACAGCATGGTCAATCGCTCCCGATTGCAGCGTGTTTGGCTCCGCAAGCTGGCGGCACGGGTAATGCTGCGCACGAGCGTGGGCTACGTGGCTGCCTCATACACCGCGTCGCGTTGGCTCACTCGGCGGGCTCTGGTCAAACTCACGCAGACGCCCGGCGATTTCGGTCTATCCTGGTCGCCGCTGAAGTGCAAAACCGAAGACGGAATTCGCCTTGCCGGCTGGGTCGCGGAGCCGGAGCAGCCGCGCGGCACGGTGGCGCTGTTCCACGGATTGCGCGGCTCGCGCTTACGCATGTTGCCGCGGCTGACGTTCTTGGTGCAATCCGGCTACCGCTGCGTATCCTTCGACCACCGGGCGCATGGGAAGAGCAAGGGGCGAAATACGAGCTTCGGCTTTTACGAAGCCCGCGACGTGGTCGCCATTCGCCGGCTTATTCAGGAGCGCTGGCCCCATCAGCCGGTGGCTGCCCTCGGTTGCTCGATGGGTGCCGCGGCCCTCTGTTATGCAGCCGAGCAGGTGCGCGATTGGCAAGCGCTCATTCTCGAAGGCCTGTATTCCGATGTGGAGAGCGCGTTCCAGCGCCGTATCGGCAGTTCGTACCCGGCCTGGTTCCTTACGCTGTATCCAGGCATCGTGCGCGCAACCGAGCGTCGGCTCCGCGTGCGCATGCATGATTTGGCGCCCGCTCAGCAGATTGTTAAATTCAACTCGATCCCGATTATGTTCGTCGCCGGCTACGAAGATGCGTTCGCTCCGCCAGCGGATGCCGAGCGCTGCCGGGCCCGTTATGCCGGTGCGCACGATCTTTGGGTAGTGCCCGACGCCGGGCATTCCGACATGTGGGAAAAAGGCGGCGAAGAATATCGACGGCGCGTGCAGGAGTTTTTGGCGAAGTGGATGGACTAATTGAACGAGCCGGAAGCGTAAAGTAAGCGACGGATAGCAGCAATCCGTCGCTTACGCTTCCGGCTCGTCTTGCTTCGCAATAAACGAAAGGCAGCAAACCGTCGTTTACGCTTCCGGCTCGTCTTGCTTCGCAATGGGCCCGTACATGTCTGGCCGTCGATCCGTTAATCGATTGAGTTGATACTTCCCCGGAATGCGCACGATCTGTTTATTCCTGGCCACGGCCGGATCGATCTCGGCAAACAAAATTGTTTCTTCCTCCGCTCCGGCGCTGGCCAACAATTCGCCATTCACGTTCACAATCTTGCTTTGGCCGATGTAGCGCGTGCTGCGCTCGCGGCCGACGCGGTTGACAGCCGCGTAATAGAGATGATTCTCCAAGGCCCGGCATTGCACCAAGTGCTTTACCGTGCTCTCTGCGCCGGCGGGCCAATTGGTTGGCAACACCACGAGGTCTGCGCCGAGGAGCATGAGGATTCGCGTGGTCTCTGGAAAGCCGCCGTCGTAGCAGATGCTCATGCCCACGCGCAGGCCGCCAATATCGTGCACGGCAAAAGGCCGGTCGCCCGGCGTGGTGAACCGATCGACGCCGAGAAACGGCAAGTGAATCTTGCGATACGATGCGAGCAGGCCATTCGGGCCAACGAGAATGCAAGCGTTGTAGATTGCCTCGCCGTCGCGCTCCAACATTCCAACAGCGGCCCAGATGTTTAGCTCTTTACACAGAGTGGCGAGCCTGCCGGTGCTCGGCCCCGGTATTGGCTCAGCATGCAGAAGTGCTTCGTCTTTGCTCTCAAAGGCATAACCGGATAGGGCACATTCCGGAAAGACCGCAAGGTGCGCTTGTTGCCGCGCGGCATAGCGCAATTTGGCTTCCATGCGCTCCCGGTTGGCGTTCACGTCGCCCAGTTTGCAATCCATTTGCACGCCTGCAATCTTCCAAGGCATCGCCAAATTCCTCGTGTATAATTCGTTCGGAAAGTATATGATTCGGCCGGTCCACGTGCAGCGTGGCCGGGACAACCGACGGTCTGCCGTCTTGTCTTGTTCGGAGGAATTGTCATGAACTACCTGATCCGAACATTCCTGTTTCCACTGCTGATTCTGGTGTATCTTCTCCCATTTAACGCGGAAGCGCGGCCGCCACGAGAAACTACGTCAAACAAGGAAGAGCCGGCGGTAAAAGAGGATCCGAAGAAAACGGAAGATAAGGATCCCGCGCCGTTTTCGGTCGAGGTCATTTCCGACATCCGCTATCGCACCGATCGCGATGCCGACCCGGAAAAACACAAACTCGATTTATACCTGCCGAAGGGCCAAAAAGATTTCCCGGTGGTGTTCTTCGTTCACGGCGGCTCGTGGAAGAAGGGTTTCAAGGAAGAATACAAGATGCTCGGCGAACTCTTTGCCGGGCAAGGCATCGGTACGGTGATCATCAACTACCGCCTCTCGCCGCAGGTGCAGCACCCGGCCCACATTCAAGATGTGGCGAGGGCGTTTGCCTGGACGCGCACACACATCGCCGAGTACGGCGGCAAGCCGGACCAAATTGTCGTCTTCGGCCATTCGGCCGGCGGACAACTGGTGGCGCTCTTGGCCACGGACGAGCAATATCTAAAGGATGAGCGCCTGTCGCGCAAAGACATTCGCGCCGTGATCACCGTCAGCGGCGTGCCGTTAATCACGCCCGTAATTCCGGTCTTCCGCCAGGCATTTGGCAAGAGTCGCGACGTGTGCCGCGACGCCTCGCCGTTGTATCATATCGATGGTAAGCTCCCTCCGTTCCTGCTCCTATATGCCGATCACGACATTCTCTCGCTGGGGCGGATGAATGAAGATTTCCGCGCGGAGCTACAGAAAAACGGCACCGAGGTCATTAGTCAGAAGGTCGATAATCGGAATCACGTAACGGTGCTCACCGAGATCGTTACGGAAGGTGATCCGACCCGGGAACTGGTTTTCCAGTTCCTGGCCAGGCAGACCGACTGGAGACCCGCTCCCGGCTCGAAGATCAACATCAGCGGAAAGAAACCATGAGCACTTGCACTCGCCGCGGCTTTTTCAAGACTACGTTTGCCACGGGAGCCGCGCTGACCGCGGCGAGTGCCCTGCCGGCGATTGAGCCGATTGCCCGCCATGGCAAGTCGCTCATCAAACTCAGCCTGGCCGCGTATAGCTTCAACCGCTACCTACGCGCCAAACCGAAGCCGACCATGACGCTTGACGAGGTCGTCGATTTCGCGGCGGGCATCGGGCTGGGGGCCGTCGAGCCCACGGCCTATTATTTTCCGGAAACCACGCCGGAGTATTTGGCGCACTTGAAGGGGAAATGCACGCGCTTGGGGCTCGACATTAGCGGCACCGCCATCGGTAACGATTTCTGCAAGACCGACCCAGCGGAGCTGCGCAAGCAGATGGAGTACACGAAACAGTGGGTCGATCACGCCGCGTTTCTGGGCGCAAAGACGATCCGCATCTTCGCCGGCAGTTTGCAAAAAGGCGACACCGAAGAGCAGGCCCGCAAGCGCTGCATCGCCGCCATCGAGGAAGCATGCGACTACGCCGGCAAATTCGGCATTTACTTGGCTCTAGAAAACCACGGCGGCATCGTTACCACGGTGGACCAAATGCTCGCCGTCGTGAAGGGCGTTAAGCACGCCTGGTTCGGCGTGAACTGGGATACCGGCAACTTCGTCACCGAGGATCCGTACGCCGACCTGGAAAAGATCGCCCCTTATGCCGTCACGGTGCAAATCAAGACCGAGATTCAATACAAGGGCAAGCCGAAGCAGGAATCCGATTTAAAGCGCTTGCTCGATATTCTGCGCGCCGCGAATTACCGGGGCTATGTAGCACTTGAATACGAAGCGGCGGAAGATCCGCGAACGGCCGTGCCCAAGGCGATTGCGAAGTTGCAAGAGTTGGTGAAATAGTTCGAAGTGACCCGCTTTAGCGGGGCTATTTGACCGCAAAAATGCGGTCACTACAAACATCAGTCCACATATCTCTCCACCAGCACCACCGACGTGTCATCATGCCGTCCGGCGCCCTGGGTGAAGTCGCGCGAAGTTTGAAAGAGGCAGTCCAGCGTGTCCGTCACGTTTTTTCCGCGGCAGGTCTTCAGCGTCTCGCTTATGCCGTCGATGCCAAATAACTTGTGCGGCACCGACTTCGGCGAAAAGGCGTCGGCCAAGCCGTCGGAGTAGATGAGCAGCCGGGACGCCGGCGGCAAATCGACGGTGCAAGCGGAGTATTGGAAATCGCCGGAGATTCCCAACGGCAAGCCGGAATCGTCGCTCGTGCCGATGGTTTTCACTTCGTCGGTCTCTAAGTTATGAAGCATCGCGAGCGGGTGGCCGGCCGAGGTCCAGAAGAGGCGGTGGCTTTGCGAATTGATGGTGGCGTAGAAGAGTGTGATGAAACCGCCGCCGCTTTGAACCAATGAATTGTCACAGAGCCGTTTGTTGATTTCGTTCACAAAGTCCGCGGTGCTGCGATAGCCGTCGGTACCCACCATGCGTATAAGCGTGTGCATGGTGACGATCGACATGCACGCCTTGAGGCCATGGCCCGACGCGTCGCCGACCAGAAGCACGAGGTTGCCGTCGGTCAGCTTGAATACGT
>DATGHS010000271.1:0-2082 GCA_035307785.1 Gemmataceae bacterium | reverse complement strand
GAGAAAATCGACAATTCGGAAACGCGCCTTCGCCATGACGGGTCACTCCGTTGCCCCCCGACTGCAGCTTTCGGCTTCGCCGGCGAAGCCGAAAGCGGCAGCATATCATAATCTCACGGTTTTGCCAGCCGCAGCCGCCTCGTATATGCCGCAAATCACTTCGACTGCCCGCTTCCCCTCGCGGCCATCGACCAGCGGAGCCGTGTTTGTTTGAATCGCGCGCACGAAGTCTGCCAGTTGCCGGGCGTGGCCGACATGCGAAATCGCCTTCGGATCGGCCGCGCCGCCGGAAGCGCCGACCTTTTTCGCGAAGCGTTCCTTGATCTCCTTGTCCACCGGCAATTCCGGCGAAAGTTCCCAGCGCAGGATGTCCTCTTGTTCGACCACCACCGTTCCTTTGTCGCCGTGAATGGCAATGGTCTTCGGCACACCGGGGCATACGCTGGTGGTCGCTTGGATGACGCCGAGCGCGCCATTGCGGAAGCGTATGCACGCCACGGCGGTATCTTCCACTTCGATGCGCTCGTGGGCTAGCATGGCGGTGAAACCGGCAATTTCCGCCACCGGGCCCATCATCCAGAGCAAGAGATCTACATTGTGAATGGCCTGGTTCATGAGCGCACCACCGCCGTCGAGCGCTTTAGTCCCCTTCCAGCCGCCCTCGTCGTAATACTGCTGCGAGCGCCACCACTTGCAGGTGGTTTCGCCCAGCGTGAGTCGTCCAAACCTGCCGGCATCCACGGCCTTCTTCAACTCCATGTTGGCATCGGCAAAGCGCGACGGGAAAATGGTGCAGAGTTTCACGCGGCTCTGCTCGCAAGCCTCGATGATGCGGTCGCAGCGCTCCGGCGTAATTTCCAGCGGCTTCTCGACGACGACATGCTTGCCGGCCTTCGCCGCCAGCACCGCCGGCTCCAGGTGCGCCCCACTGGGCGTGGTAATGATGACGACATCGAGATCGCGCCGCTTCAGCGCTTCCGCCAGGTCGGTGTAAATCTCGCACGGCGCCAATTGCGTCTCGGCCAGCAGTTTCTCGGCGCTGGAACGATTGCGCGTAATCAGGCCCACGACCTTTGTGCCGGGTACGTCTTGTAAAGCGCGCACATGAAAGCGGGCAATCATCCCGCAACCGACAATGGCCAAACCAAGGCGAGTAGGCATGGGGGCCTCGACGAATGAGCGATGGATTCTTGATGGGATTGTACCGAGTGGATAGTGTTTTGCCGCGCTGGTTCAGCGCCATTGATTCAAGATGATGAATTCGTCCACAATAGGAGTGCCGGCAGCTTCAAGCTTGCCGATCGCTCGAACGATCTGGTTTGCTTGCATGTCCTTCGTCGGGTCGTTGTCTTTTCGCACGATTAAGATTCCGGGGTGGTGGCCATGTCCTTTCATTATCAAGCGGTGCAAGTCATCAAAATCATCATGGTTTTTCGACAGCAATACACGCGATGCGTCAATGGCCTGCCATAAATGTCGAGGATCTGTGGTACCGCTGATCCCGAAATCGGCTGGCTTGGCGACATCGTGACCAGCTCGTTGCAAGAGACGAATCAGCAGCCCGTCCACGCTGTCGTCCGTCATCCAGGTACAGAATCATAGCCGGAATCGCCGAGTAATTGCTTCGCGCTCTTCCGAAGTGAGCACCTTCGGGGTTGGGTGATACTTGTAGTCGGGATCGTTCATCCCGCTGGCTTCCATGATTGCCTCTTCCATTTCCCAGTCGGCCCGAATTTCCGGCGGATTGGCTTTGCAATATTCAATTGCCTCCAGAACGATGTCCAAGGCTACGTCAAAGTCGGCTGCGACTTCTTCAGGAGTTCGGCCCGGGTAATCTTCTCCCGGCACTGTGGCGCCGTAAAGAGTCCGAGCGCGGATATTCCGGCCCTTCACGAACAACTGCTGGTAATTCGACCCCGGCTTGCGGGCCAGGTATTTCCATTGTTTGGGGGGTTGCGTGCTCATGCTTGCATCGTACGACGAGGAGGAAAGAATCGCAACAGGAAGCCGTGACGCTTGGATCGAGGATTCAGAGCCGCGCACGGAGCGCAGCGCAGTAAGCGGCAAATGCCGGCTGGCCGC
>DATGHS010000270.1:0-8768 GCA_035307785.1 Gemmataceae bacterium | reverse complement strand
TGCTCTGTCCAGTTGAGCTACGGGCGCATTATCGCCATCCTATGCGTTTGCCTCGGTCTTTCAACACAGGGTACGGCATGGCGGTAAGTTGGGTGAACTACGCCGAAAAACTCCGGCCAGCGCGCTTCCCAATTGGCAATGGCGCGGCTAACATGAATATAGACATACGATGGATACAGACAGGTTCGTACCGCTTGTTCATCCGCGCATGCCCCGTTGGACGTAATATTGGTAGCGACATAGAGTTGTAGGTCAGGCTTTCCCGCCTGACCGAGTCAGGTAGGCAAGCCTGACCTACGCTGCCATTGCCGAGAAGAATCGCCTTCCATGAGCCGACATCGTTTCTATCATCACGCGGGACAGAGGATTGTCTAATGAGTCTTTTGGAGAAACCCCTCGTCGAATTGGCCGATGCCACCGTGGGCTTTTGCGGCGATTCGGGCGACGGCATGCAGCTGGTGGGGACCGAGTTCGCCAACACCAGTGCCAACCTTGGAAATGACATCAGCACCTTTCCGGACTTCCCGGCCGAGATTCGAGCCCCGGCGGGCACCCTGGCCGGCGTCTCCGGTTACCAGATTCAATTCAGCAGCTCCGATATTTACACCCCCGGCGACCGGCTCAATGCCCTCGTGGCCATGAACCCGGCGGCGCTCAAGCTCCGCCTCAAAGACTTGGAGCCGGGCGGAATCCTGATTGTGAACAAGGATTCCTTTGCCGAACAAGATCTCAAAAAAGCTAACTACAAAACCAACCCGCTCGAAGATGGCACCGTGAACGATTACCGCGTCATCGCGGTCAATATGACCTCCCTGAATCGCGCTGCCGTGGCTGAGGCCAAGCTCACCACGCGCGAATCCGACCGCTGCAAGAACTTCTTCGCCCTCGGCATCATTTACTGGCTCTACGAGCGCTCGCTCGAGCCGACCGAAAAATGGATCAAGCAGAAGTTCGCCAAGAAGGAAGCGATCCAGAAGGCGAACCTGGCTGCGCTGAAGGCCGGCTACAATTACGGCGAGACGTGTGAACTGATGCCGGTGCATTTCCGCGTGCCGAAGGCGAAACTGCCGCCGGGCACCTACAGGCGCATCACCGGCAACGAAGCTTTGGCCCTTGGCCTCGTCACGGCTGCCAAACAGGCCGACAAGCATCTGGTTTATGCCGGCTATCCGATCACTCCTGCCAGCGACATTTTGCATTACCTCGCCGCCCTCAAGCACTACAACGTTTACACCGTCCAGGCCGAAGACGAGATTGCCGCCATGGCGATGGCCATTGGCGCCAGTTTCGGCGGGCAACTAGCTGTAACCGCCACCAGCGGTCCTGGCATCTGCCTGAAGTCCGAAGGAATTAATCTGGCGGTCATGACCGAATTGCCGGTGGTGATTGTCGATGTGCAGCGCGGCGGGCCGAGCACGGGTCTCCCAACCAAGACCGAGCAAGCTGACCTCCTGCAAGCGCTTTTCGGACGCAATGGCGAAAGCCCGGTGGCCGTGGTGGCGCCCCGCTCCCCGGCTGATTGCTTCGACATGGCCGTCGAGGCTTGCCGTCTGGCCTTCCGCTTCATGACGCCGATCTTCATTCTCTCCGACGGCTTTATCGCCAATAGCTCAGAGCCGTGGCGCTTGCCGGACCTGGCGGCCCTGCCGGACCTGCGCGTGAAGCACCCGACCGCGTTCAATAGCAACGGCAACGGTGAAGCGAAGTATTTGCCCTACAAGCGCGATGAGCGCCTGGTGCGGCCGTGGGCCGTTCCCGGGACGCCGGACCTCGAGCACCGCCTTGGCGGCATCGAGAAGCAAGACGTGACTGGCAACATCAGCTACGACCCAGCCAACCACGAGCACATGGTTCGTACGCGAGCCAAGAAGATTGCCAACATTGCCCAGGAGATTCCGCTGCAAGAAGTGGAAGGCCCGCCGGAAGGCGATCTGCTGGTCGTCGGCTGGGGCGGAACGTATGGCAGTATCCTCACGGCCGTGCAACGGGCCCAGCGCGAAGGCATGAAGGTGGCCCATGCGCATTTGCGCTATTTGAACCCGTTCCCGCGCAATCTCGGCGAATTGATGAAGAAATACAAGAAGGTGCTGGTCGCGGAATTGAATGGTGGACAACTGTGCCTGATTCTGCGTGCTACCTTTATGGTAGACGCGATTTCGTACAGCAAAGTCCAAGGCCAGCCGTTCCTGGTGAGCGAACTGCAAACGAAGATGAACCAGGTGGTGAAGAAGTGATCGGAGGATAATCGGTGCTTGCCCGGCCCTATGGCGTTGGAAAGCTGGCTAACGATGAAGCCATTGCTTTGCGTCATGAGTATGTCGGAACTGAGCACTACTTGCTTGCCATCGCTCGAATGCGCGGGACGGTTGCTGCTCAAGTGCTTAAGGGATATGGCGTGACACCGGACGAGGTTCAAGCGGCCATCCGGCGAATTGTCAATACGGTTCCGGCAAAGAGATTGGGCAGGTTGCCCCTTACGCTACGTGCCAAAAAGGCGATCGGGCTTTCTATTGAGGAAGCGAGATTGATGGGCAGCAACACCGTGAGTACCGAACACTTGCTGCTTGCATTGCTGCGTGTCGATGATGGCGTCGCGATCCAAGCGCTACGTGAAATGATTATTGACATAACGGGCATACGCCGTGCAATTATCGCCGGCCTGGAGCAGATTTAGTCTCGTTCCCAAACTCCGTTTGGGAACACATTGTCGCGAAACTCCGTTTCGCGAAACAGAGTTTCGCCGAGGCCCGTTCCCAAACAGGAGTTTGGGAACGAGATAGTTAGCACCTCGCTAGCGCTTCGGGCTAACGAGGATGCAAGAGCCTAGGCTAGTGAACTAACCGTCGGTATGGTTCGTCCAATGGAATAGAGGCACTCGCTGGCTGAATAGCAGCTTGCGAGTGGCGTAATCATCAGTGTAATTCCATCCCCGTCCCGACATGCGGAGATGGCTTCTTAGGAGGTTTTATGTCAACGGCTGTTGCTTCGCTTCCCACCCTTACGCCCCAAGATTTGACCAGCGACCAAGAAGTCCGCTGGTGCCCGGGATGCGGAGATTACTCGATTCTGGCGCAAATGAAGAAGGCAATTGCACCAGTTGGCGTTCCGCGTGAAAAGATTGTGTTCATTTCGGGCATCGGCTGCTCCAGCCGGTTTCCGTATTACATGAACACCTACGGTTTCCACACCATCCATGGCCGGGCCCCGGCATTCGCCACCGGCCTGAAGATTGCCAACCCCGAGTTATTTGTTTGGGTCATCACCGGCGACGGCGACGGGCTATCCATCGGCGGCAACCACCTGCTGCACGCCATGCGCCGCAACATGGACCTGAAGATCATCCTCTTCAACAACGAAATCTACGGGCTCACTAAGGGTCAATACTCGCCGACTTCGCGCGTAGGCACCGACAGCAAGTCGAGCCCCGGCGGCACCTTCGAAGAGCCGCTGCACCCGCTCACCCTGGCTTTGTCGGCCGGCGCCACCTTCGTGGCCCGCACCACCGACCGCGATATTCATCACCTGACCGGCGTACTCAGCAAGGCCGCGCATCACAAAGGCGCTGCGTTCATCGAAGTGTACCAGAACTGCGTTATCTTCAACGACGCGGTCTTCGAATACGCCACCGACAAGAAGGTGAAAGACGAACACTGCCTGTACGTCGAGCACGGCAAGCCGATGCTCTTCGGCGCCAAGCGCGACAAGGGCATCCGCCTGAATCCGGACACGCTGGACCTGGAAGTGGTGACGCTCGGCGACGGCATCGGCGCCGACGACATTCTCGTCCACAACGAGAAGGCAGCGCAACCGGGCCTGGCATTCCTGCTGAGCCGGCTCATCCACCCTGCCGCCCCCGAAGTCATGGGCGTGCTGCGTTGCGTGGAAAAACCGACGTTCGACGGCCTGGAGCACAAACAAGTCAATGATCTCATTGCCAAGAAGGGCCAAGGCGACCTGCGCAAGCTCTTCGGCAGCGAAGAGACGTGGGTGGTGAAGTAAACGAATGCCATCCAAGCCGCTCACGGAGCAATGCGGAAGAAGCGGCCAGGCGAAATGAAAATGGTGCCGGTTCATTTTCTCCAGCCGGCCCCAATTAGGTGACGCCGGAAAGAAATGAACCGACACCATTTTTATTTCCGTTCATCCGCCTCGCTTCGCGGAGTCAAGCAAGTTTATTCGGCGTTTCGCCGGTGCGGCGGCGCCTAAGTCCATAATAGCCCATGCCGATTGCCAGGCCGATGGCGGACAAGGTCAACGAGGCCGGCTCGGGTGTCGCGACCGCTTGATAATCGCCCTGCTTGAAATCGTTCATCACCGCCCCGCCTGAAGTCGTGATTTCGAGGTCTGTCAAGAACTCTCCATTTGTTGCAAGGACCAAAAACTTTTGCTGGCCAGTTAGGTCTGCGGTGAAAGTGGCAGACGTTGTATTTCCAAGCTGATCAAAAGCTGTAAGCGTCACATTCCCAGCGGATCCAGCGAAATCGCCCTGGAAATCAAAGCCTGTTATACCGAAACCTGCCAGGGGTCTCATGACGATGGTCAGGTCGGTCATGGTGAGCGTGGGCTTGGGGGGAGTGGATGAGTCCACAGCTTGGATTGCCGCGGTCCCATGACTCTCGTGTAAAATCTCCGGGTTATTGCTCGCGTCGTAGCCATTGAAGTAAAAGAAATTTCCTGGAATGGTCTGGCCCTCTCCGGGAGCAGGGAAGGACGCTTGTGAAGTCGGGTTGAACCGAGCGGCAAAGGGAACACTCAGGCTCGTCGGATCTGTCGACGGGAAATTAATGGAATCGGCAGGGGGGTGGAGAAAGGATTGGTTACCCGATGTGATGGTGAAATCAGCCCTTCCGGCGCGGGGAGAGAGCAGAGCCGTTCCCAAAACGGCCATTGCAACGAAGCCACTGGCCAGTGGCGATATCCATCGGCGTTGAGATGCTTGTTTGTGCATCGTCGTTCCTCCAAGAAACTGGGCAGGCGGCTTGATCCTCTATTCGCCTGGCAGGCTGGTGAGCGAAACGTCCAATCGCCCGGTATTCTTATTTTTGAATCCAAAGACAAGCAAGTCGGCCCAATCCCGACAATTATTGTGGGGGACACCCCGACAAGACGAAATGCGGGCCGCGGAGCGCAATGGCGCTAGTTCATCTGTCTGGCCGGCCGCCATTGCCAACACCAGCGAGCGAGAAATGAGCTAACCGTTTTCACGATATGCTCTTCCATAGCGAGCAGGCACCGCAACCGGGCCGGGCATTCCTGCTAAGCCGGCTCATTCACCCGACCGCCCCGGAAGTGATGGGCGTTCTGCGCTGCGTGGAAAAGCCCACGTTCGACGGCCTGGAACACAAGCAAGTCAACGACCTGATCGCGAAGAAGGGCGCCGGCGATTTGCGGAAGCTCTTCGGCAGCGAAGAGACGTGGGTGGTGAAGTTAGCCGGTCGCCGCTTGCCGCGATGCAAAGACGACGGCCGCTCATTCTCTTACAGCATGAACGGCCGCCGTGGTTCATTTCGTGAGTTCAAAAGAGTCAAAGAACTTATTGGCCTCTTTGCTGTCGAGCAGATTCTTATTCACGACCGCCCGGTATTGGACCACGTAAAGCCGGTTACCCACGAGTAAATCCCGTTCGCGGATAAACACGGGCACTTTGCCCCCATCTTTGGTTTCAAATACCGTTTCAACTCTGTATTCCGTGCCCGGGTACTTGTTGCTGCCAAAATTGATTTCTTTCTCGTTTTCGAATTTCTTTTTGGCGTACTCGCCGTCGCGGTATGCTTTCAGCAGCGCTTGTGGATCCTTGCCACGAATCACTGAATCCGCGAAATCGACATAGATAACCTGGTATTGCTCAATCACAGATTTGACAATCGCGTAATGGAGTTCCAGACCGCCGCCCGATTTGTTGCTGGTTTGAGTCGGCTTGCCTGGCATCTCAACGGTGTAGCGGCCATCGGTTGAAGTGAGTTTCTCAAACTTCTCTTGGGCCCAAGCGCCGGCAGCAAATGCCAGCATGAAAAAGGCAGTGCTTCCAAGAGCGTTGCGCAACATGGTGATGTCCTTTCTTATGTTTGGCGGGTCGAGCAAAATATGCAGTTGAGCCGATGGCAAGCGAACCTTGGCTGCCCTCGTCGGGCGGTATTGTATGAATTGGCAAGTAGATGCGAAAATCCGGCCGCACCAACGAGGATAATCACAAACTCGGCTGTCCGCCCTGACCAGGGCCAGGGCTCCCCCGTTCAGAGGAAAGACTTGGGAGAAAATCTGGCAGTGGCATTCGGACCCGTGGCCGGCGCGGCGGGGGCTTCCAACCGCGCGATTAATTGTAACTTTTGGGCGGGGAAAGAATGACAGCTAGACTCTAAAGGAAACGGGGCGTTCATACACGGCCAACCGTTTAGAATCGGGCGCGAAATAGGCGGCGATTGGCAGGGCCGCTTACTTCGCGCGGCTTTGAGTTTGTTTCAGCCGTTGCCTCGCATATTTTGTGTACTACGCTTCAAGCAGCAACAAGCAATCGCTTTCCGCAACCCGGCAATCCTTGCTTTCGCCGCAGGAAAACCATGAAACGGTTTGGGCTGACATTACTTATTCTTGCGCTCGTTGCCGGCTGCAATCGCCGGCCGGTGTCCATTTCCGCGACCAAGTCCGCTCCGCCGAAACTACCGGCAGCGGAACCAGTGCCATCAGACGAGCCGAGCGAGCCGGACGGCGAATTGCCGAAAACGCTTGCCGAGGCACGAAAAGGTTTCAAGACACGCTTGCTGCAAAAAGTGAGTGCCGACAGTCCGGCGGCCACGCCGCCCCCCGAGATTCTTCGCTTGGTGCGATATGAGTCGCCCGCCGGCAAATTAGCGGCCTACGTCAGCCCGGATCCGGGCGACGGCAAGAAGCACCCGGCTATTATTTGGATTTTCGGAGGCTTCAGCAACAGCATCGGTAGCACCGCCTGGGGAACCCAACCGGCCAAGAACGATCAGTCGGCCAGCGCTTTTCGCAAAGCGGGCATTGTGATGATGTACCCGTCCTTTCGCGGCGGCAACGACAACCCGGGCGTGAAGGAGGGTTTTTTCGGCGAGGTGAACGATGTCTTGGCCGCCCGCGAGTACCTGGCACAGCTATCGTTTGTCGACCCAGCCCGGATTTATCTCGGCGGGCACAGCACGGGCGGAACCATGGCCCTGCTCGCGGCCGAGTGCTGCGACAAATTCCGTGCCGTCTTTTCGTTTGGGCCCGTGGAAGATGTGACCGGCTATGGAGCGAAAGTCTTGCCCTTCAACGTCAAAAGTAAGCGGGAAGTCCAGCTGCGCGCTCCGGAACAATGGCTGGCCTGCATCCAATGCCCCACCTTCGTGTTTGAGGGCGCCAGTCGGACCGGCGTCAGCAATATCGAGGCGCTGGACGCGCTCGCGCAAGCATCGAAAAACTCGAACATTCATTTTTTTCCCATCGAAGGGGGCGACCATTTCACCATTCTGGCGCCCACGACGGCACTAATCGCCGCCAAGATTCGCCGCGATACTTCCAAGGAGTGCACTATCCGCTTCACCGAAGCAGAACTGCGCAGGCCATTTGCGAAGTGAACTCACGAGGACGACGCGACCGCGTTTTACGCCGTTTCTAGCGCATGAATACCCATTACGAACTCGGCCGCCCGCCCTGACCAGGGCCCGGACTCGACGGTCAGAGGAAAGACTTGGCCGAAAATTTGGCTGGGAGACTTGGGCTCGCGGCCGGCGCGGCGGGTACATCCAGCCGTTGGATCAATTGGCGCGCTCGTTGGCGAATCTCGGCGTCCGAGCCCATCGCCGCCTTTTGCAGCTCCGGCAGTGCGGCCTTGCCGAGCAATGACAAGTCATGGGCCGCGTCTTCGCGATCTTTGAAGCGCCTGCTGCCGAGCTGATGGACCCACTGGTTGATTTCCGCTTCGGATTTGGTTGCCGCCCCATTGCCCCGCATCACGGTCTCGTCGGCTACGCAGAGATCGGGGTATGTCGCCAGAAAAACTGCGGCCACAAGGAAGACCAGATTGATTCTCATCATGTTCCTTTTCCAACGCAGGCGCTGCAACGTAGCCGATTTTGCCTCCGGCCGCCGCGTGACCTATGCTTGGCGCGGAACCCCTCGGCTTGCTACAAGATTTGTCGCCGAATCAGCGCTATTTCTTACAGTGAGGTTGCTTGATGGCGCTCAAAAACCTGGCGATCGGCCTTTGCTGCCTGACGCTATTCGGGGGAACCTTCGCGGCGGGAGTGGTGTTGCTGAAGCCCAAGTACCGCAACCACGCGGACGTAACGTCTGCAGGTCCGGCGACCTTGGAAAGCGAATTCGGCGACAACGCTCGCGACGTCGACAAGAAATTAGCACTCGAAGGATCAACCACCGCTAGAAGCGTCAAAACGGCAAAGAATTCTGCGCCAGCGAGCAAGACGAGGGCCAATAGGCCGCTCACTTGTATGGAAGCGACGAAGCTCGGCACCGATAGCGTGGGCAAACGCGTCACCTGGGTGGGCAAATGGACGCATTCGCAATCGAGCGGAAAAGGCTCGAAACATACATTTGACACGCAGGGTCCCGACGGTGATTTCACGTTCGATTATCCATTCGAGGCCGAAGACCCGAAGCCTCTGGACCGTGGCCAGAGCGGGGAGAATGTAAGGGAGCGATTGGACAGGACATGGGGTACGGCCCGTGTCGTAACGGTCACGGGCACTATCAGTCGCGTTGAAACATTGATCTTCATTGGTCGCGGAACGCGCCACGATGTGCCAGTA
>DATGHS010000269.1:0-4681 GCA_035307785.1 Gemmataceae bacterium | reverse complement strand
TCCCCTCTCCCCCGCTTCGGGGGAGAGGGGATGGGGGTGAGGGGGTTTTTCTCCCCTCTCCCCTGGGGGGAGAGGGGATGGGGGTGAGGGGGGGAGGGAAGCGGCGCTTGGCAGCCGCTGACCCCCCTCACTCAAACCCTCTCCCCCCGAAGCGGGGGGAGAGGGAGAAGCAAAGCGCGAGGCAGAGCCTCGCGGCAGTGCGGTCCTAGGCAGAGCCTGGGACCGAGGAAGTTGGCTACGACGGATGAACGGAATCCCGGACCGCTGGATTAATTGTGCGACGCCTTCGAATTGATCCGGCTGCCGTGGCACCAGAATCAGCCGCAACTGTGGAAACTCCGGTTGCAACTTCTCGAAAATCCGCAGAACAACTTCGTCTTCCGGCGCCTGCGTGCTGCCCGCCACCCACACCAAGCCGCGGGGCGAGTCTTCGAGCCCCGCGGGTCGAATACCAAAAAGCTCGCGGAACGCTGCCGTCTTCGGATTGTCGCGTTCGGTCCGTACGCCATCGTATTTCACGGAACCGGTCACGGTGATGCGTTCGCCCGGCACGCCAAGCTGCCGAAGTTGCTCGGCATACTCCTGCGTTTGCACCGCCAAGTGCGAAAGCAATCGAAACCAGCGAACTGCCAGCGATCGAAAGAGGCGATAGCGCCGAAAACTTCGCGGGCTGAGCCGCACGTTGACCGCGACCACCGGGATTGCCCGCCGCCTGGCCGCGAGCAGGAAATTCGGCCAGAATTCGCTTTCCGCCAGCACCACGAGATCGGGCCGCACTTCTGCCAGCGCCCGCTCTACCGCCCACGAGAAATCGAGCGGCCAGCGGATTACGGGCAGGTTGGGAAACCACTTCTGTGCCTCGGTGAAGCCGGTATCCGTCGTAGACGAGATGATGCAATGCCAATGCGGTTGCCGCGCGCGAAACTCGCGCACGATGCCGCGCAGGAGATGGATTTCGCCAACGGAGACGCCGTGAAACCAAACACGGGGAAATGCGGAATGCGGAATGCGGAATGCGGAATGAGTGCGGCCGAGGAAGCGGTCCCACAACCCCAACCGCCGCTTGCGGCTTAGCCGGAAGACCACGGCAATGGGGAAGACGAGCAGATACAGCGCATCGAGAAGATACCGCATCGGAATCCATTCCACGTCGATTGCATCTGATCTCGTTCCCAAACTCGTGCTTGGGAACGTGCCTTGTCGAAACTCTGTTCCGTTCGGCTGGGTCGTCACGCGAAACAGAGTTTCGCGTCCCGGCGTTCCCAAACGGAGTTTGGGAACGAGGTGATTACGCCTCCGGCTCTGATTTCTTTGCCGCATGATCAATGCGACGGTATCGCAACCAATGCCGTAGTCCAGTAAAGCTCACAATTGGGCCGAGTATTATCCCGGCCACCAATACTAGCAGAATCAGATGAATTAGCCAGCCAATCCACCTGATCCAATGGCCCGGCGGCGGATCGGGAGCCGTGAACGCCCACCAACAATACAGCGCGAACATAGCGCCGCACACAAGCGATATGAGCATACCACGAGGGATCAACCTTAGCGAGTGCTGGCGCAATTGTTTGAGGTACTCGGGATCTGACCGTAGGCGAGCTTCCAGAAACTTTTGTAGGTCGGCGGCTGCGGCGTTATTCGTGTTCTTAAATTGTAATGGTCCTTCTGGGGTTACGATGGTAACTCGATTTTCGTGATACAATTCAAAAATGTCGATTGCTCTGTGGGCCGACGCAGGCTCGATTTCTAACACGAGATTACCTTCAGGATCGTTCACCAAGAACTTTGAATCATCCCATTCCAATTGCCATGGCGCATTCGACTCGTCGCCTTTCAGCGCCATTCGATGTGCGGGCATGGTGACCACCTAGATCGCTTGGCTTCGCCTCGCGGCTAACCACAGTTCCGCATTCCGCATTCGCCTACCGCCGCGCCCCAGTCCGCATGCAGCAATTCTTGTACTTCTTCCCGCTGCCACAGGGGCAGGGGTCGTTGCGCCCGACTTTTTCTTCCTTGCGGCGGATCGGTTCTTTCTTCTTTTCGCTCTGCGCCGCGTTGGTCGAAGTCTGATCTGCGGCCTGATATGTCTGCGAGGCCTGGAACGTCTCGTGCACCGCGGCGCCAATGGCCCAAACGCTCTCGCGGAAGCCCTCGGCCTCTTCCATGCGGAAGACGCTGTCGGTCACGCGGTCTTCAATGCCTTCCTTCATGCGTTCGAAGGCCTGCATGCCTTCGCGCTTGTAGACGATCTTCGGGTCTTCCTGGGCGAAGCCGGCCAGGCCCACCGTCGAGCGCAAGTGGTCCATGATCAGCAAGTGCCGTTTCCATGCCTCGTCGAGTTGATTCAGGTACAGGCTGCGCTCCATGCCGCGCATCTCGGGCCGGTACTTGCGGTCGAACGCATCCCAGAGGATCTGCCGGGCTTGTTCCTGGCTCACCCCGGTGAGCGCTTCCGCCGGCACTTCCACTTTGATCGTCTCATTGGCCCAATTCGCTAATTCGCGCGCATCCTCGGCCTCCGATTCGTGTGTCCCCTGGAATTCCTCATCGAGCTTCTTGTCGATGTCGAAATGCGAAACCTTCGGATATGCTTCGCGCGAGAATTTCATCAGCAGTTCCTGCAACCGGTGCCGCGATTGGGTGCGGAACTCGTCTTCCGGCACCTGCGAGGTCTGCTCGGGGAAGCGAAGCATCGCCCAAGCGTACAGGCCGGCCCGGTCGTATTTCTGCATGGCGCCTTGCGGCGTGCGCTGCTCGGCCATGTAATTGGCCATCGCCACGGTCACCGGGAAGGCAACCTCGCGCTCCTTGTAGGCCTCCATCACCTTTTTGCGCAGCAACGACTTGATCTCGGCCGCGTCCTTGCCCGTCAGTTCCTGCGGTGTGACCTTCAGAAGAAACTTCTGCTTCATCCAGTCGCACAGCGAGCGGATGTTCCACTCTTCGCTTAGATACTTGGCGCCGTCCTTGAGATCGACTTGCTGAATCGACGCGTTCGCTTTCTCCAGGAAGAACTCCGACAGGTTGTCGCGGCCCTGTGGACGTAATTCCTTATCGGTCAATTTGAGGGCATAGCGAACGTTCATTCGCCGGGCCAGTTCGTGCCACGCCCATTCCTTCGGGTCTTCATCGGGGTTCAGGCATTCTTCCAGCGATTCGGTGATGAACGTCAGCACCTGCCGTTGTGCCTTCTCGATGGCGATCCGGTCGGCCTCCTCGTACGACACGCGGTGAAAATCGCTGGCATCGAAATCGACGCTAAGCCGGTTGCTGGCGAACTCCGCGAAGCTGGCCGGGCCAAATTGCTCGTCGAGATAGCGATCCACTGCCGCGTCAATTTGCCCGTCAATCATGTCGAGCAACACGGCCTTGCAGTTGGCGCCGTCAAGCACCAATTGCCGCTGACCGTAGATGAACTTGCGCTGCACGTCCATCACTTCGTCGTATTCGAGCAGGTTCTTGCGAATGTCGAAGTTGCGTTCTTCCACGCGCTTCTGGGCCTTCTGCACTTGCCGCGACACCATGCCGCTTTCGATGGCCTCGCCTTCTTGCATGCCGAGTCGGGTGAGGATGTTCTTCACCCAATCGCCGGCGAAGATGCGCATCAAGTCGTCTTCCAGAGACAAATAGAAGCGCGAAGAGCCGGGGTCGCCCTGCCGGCCGGCACGGCCACGCAACTGATTGTCGATGCGCCGGCTTTCGTGCCGCTCGGTGCCAAGCACGTGCAAGCCGCCCATCTCGGCGACTTTTCGGCCTTCGGCCTTCATGTTCTCCTTGGTCTCGATGTCGTTGACGGTCTTCGTCCAGATGTCGTTCGGCACGTCGAGCCGGGTCGGGTACTGATGCCGCAGCATCGCCCAGGCGAGCGTTTCCGGGTTGCCGCCGAGAATGATATCCGTCCCGCGGCCAGCCATGTTGGTGGAAATGGTCACCGCGCCGATGCGGCCAGCCTGGGCGATGATCTCGGCCTCACGACCCACCAGTTCCGGCTTGGCGTTTAGAAGTTCGTGTTGCACGCCGCGGCGCTTCAGCATGCCGCTGAGCTTTTCTGACTTCGCCACGTCGGTGGTGCCAATGAGCAGCGGCCGGCCCGATTCGTGAATGTCGGTAATCTCCTGCACGACGGCGTTCCATTTCTCCTGTTCGGTGCGGTAGATGCGGTCGGGAGCGTTGTTGCGTATAAGCGTCTTGTTGGTGGGAATGGCTACCACTTCGAGGTGATAAATCTTCCAGAATTCGTTGGCCTCGGTCATCGCCGTGCCGGTCATGCCCGCCAGCTTCCCATAGAGCTTGAAGAAGTTCTGCAGCGTGATGGTGGCCAACGTCTGCGTTTCCTGTTTGATCTTCACGCCGTCGCGGGTGTGCTTGGCTTCCACCGCCTGGTGCAAGCCGTCGCTCCATTGCCGGCCAAACATCGGCCGGCCGGTGAATTCATCGATGATGATGATGGCCAGGTCGCGCGGATCGTCGCGGTCGGCCATGATCATGTAATTGCGGTCGCGCTTGTAGAGGTGGTGCGCCTTGAGCGAGTTATCGATCAGGTGCGGCCAGTCCATGTTGCCGGCCGTGTAAAAGCTCTCCACGCCGGCCAGTTCTTCCGCCTTGCGGATGCCCTCGTCGGTGAGATGGCATGTATGTTCCTTTTCCTTCACCTCGAAATACTTGCCCGGCTCGCGCTTTT
>DATGHS010000268.1:0-3742 GCA_035307785.1 Gemmataceae bacterium | reverse complement strand
CATCGGGATTGGCATACGTTGTCGCGGTGTGGGGCATGCGGAAGCTAATGCAGGATCTGGGATTAAACGAGCGCGATCTCCGTGGCGAACAAAACGACTAGCCAGTCTATGCGGCGGAACATGAATCCTCCGTGATTCTTCCGCTATCAAACATGCAGGCCTGAAACGTAGAACGGAATTCATTCCGTTCCAAAAAGCCGCGAACGGAATAAATTCCGTTCTACGTTCAGTGCGCGGCATTACAGGGTCGGCCCGATTTGCCAGGGGGCGAATTCCTCTTCGCCCACGCCGGCCAGTTCGCTCTTGGTCTTCTTCCCGCTGGTCACGGCCAATATCTCCTCGAAAATCTGCCGGCCCACTTCTTCCACCGGCGTGCCTTCCAGCACAACCCCGGCGTTGATGTCCATGTCGTCGATCATGTGCTCGTAGAGCGGTGTGTTCGTCGCCACCTTAATCGACGGGGCCGGCTTGCAGCCGAAGACAGAGCCTCGGCCCGTGGTGAAGACAAGCACATTCGCCCCACCGGCCACGATGCCGGTCATGCTTACAGGGTCGTACCCCGGTGTATCCATCACCACGAAGCCGCGCGTCTTCACTGGCTGGGCATAGTGCAGCACATCCATCAGGGCCGTGCTGCCGCCCTTGGCGATGGCGCCGAGCGACTTTTCGTAGATCGTGGTGAGCCCGCCTTCCTTGTTGCCCGGTGATGGGTTGTTGTTGATCTCGGCGCCGAATACCTTCGTGTACCATTCCCACCACTTGATGCGCTCGACCAGCTTTTCGCCGACTTCGCGGCTAATGGCGCGGCGCGTCAGCAGATGCTCGGCGCCGTAGATTTCCGGAGTCTCGGCCAGGATCGAGGTGCCGCCTCGGGCCACCAGAAGGTCGGTGGCCACGCCGAGGGCCGGGTTTGCGGTCACGCCGCTGTTGCCGTCGCTGCCGCCGCAGTTTGTGCCCAGAATCAGGTGCGATGCCGGCAGCTTCACCCGCCGGACGTCGTTGACGCGCGGCAATGTCTCGGCCACCGCTCGGATGCCGGCCTCCACCGTCTTGGCGATGCCGCCGCATTCCTGAATGCTTAGCACGGTCGGCATCTTCCGCTGGCCGTTCAACGGAATCAAGCCCAACCCCTGGTTTTCGATCAGGTGGGTGGCCTGCCCGGTCTCGCAGCCCAGGCCGACGAGGATATATGCGGCCACATTGGCATGCTTCGCGAAGCCGGCCAGCGTGCGTTCCAGTTGAAGATGATCCGGCCCGCCGTATTGCATGGCGCAACCTTGCTTGTGAACAATCGGCACAATGCCATCGACGTTCGGATAGGCGTCCAGCAGACCCCGATTGCGAATGCGCTCGGCAATGTACTTGCTCGTGCTGGCCGAGCAGTTCACGGTGCTGATAATGGCGACGTAGTTGCGGGTGCCATAGCGGCCATCACCACGGTCGAAGCCCATCCAGTAGCGCGGTTCGGCCGGTTTCGGCGGTGGGGGTACGTCACGGCAAAAGGCATAATCGCGCTCGAAATCATCGGCGCGCACATTGTGGACATGGACCCACGAACCCGGCGCAATGTCGGTGCCCGCGAAGCCGATGATCTGGCCGTACTTCAACACCGGGTCGCCGGCGTGAATGGGCCGCAGCGCGATCTTGTGCCCCATGCCGATTCGGCGGGGGACGGTGAGAACCTGACCTTCGAATTCAATCTCGCTGCCTTCGGGCAGATTCCGCGCGGCCACGGCGATGTTGTCCTCCGGGCGAAGATGCACAGCGACTTGGGAGAGGGGGACAGGGGGCATGCGTGAAAACCTCGGATTTTTAGGTTAGCGCGACGAGAAGCAGAGCGGATTCTGCCGATTATATCCAGAATACCGAAAATCGCGGAAGGCAATGTTTTGATCCGCCCATCCATACCGTTGCGAACACAAAAACGGCCATTACAATATTTTTGAGAGCGGACAATCCACCACCTAGCTTGTACGATGTTGGCATCCGATTGCTCGGGTGCAGAGGTCATGTTTCGTGCCAGCGATGAAAGGTATGGCGATGGATAAGAAGATGTGCATTGGCGCCCTGGCGGTCGCCGGCCTCATGCTCGTCATCTTTCTGCTGGATTGCATCGCAAGCGTTCCGTTCGGCCTGGGGGTCTCGGTCATCAACATTTTCGGCATCATCGCCAGCGGCATCGTGGGATATCTTGCCTTTCATGCACTGCGGGAACTGCGGTAGCATTCATTCCGATGGGCCCAGGGACTGCCGTCCTTGGGCTGTCAGTTTCAAAAGCGCCTGAATTACTCCGTCCGCCGTGTGTTCCGTTGCCTCGGCCGCAATTGGGAAGCTCAGTTCGCGAATGGTTGCGCTTGTTACTGGGCTAATGCTCACGAGCTTCGCCGAGCCGTTGTGGATGCGCAGCCGAGCGGTTTCATCGAGCACATTCAAGAAAGCGCGGGCGATGTTGGAGCTGGTTAAAGTGACATAGGCGATCTCGCCTCGGCTCAGCATGAGCAGCAATTCAGGTTGATCACAGATTACATCGACTTGTGAATAAACAGCGACCTGATCGACCTTTGCGATTGCCGCCAGCTCTTCGCGCAGAAGTTCGCGGCCACGGTCGGCGCGGGCCAGCAGAATGCGGTGGCCTTTTACCTTGTCTTTTAGAACCCCTACCAAATCTTCCGAACGAAAGCTGGCGGGAACCACGTCGGCCTTCAAGTTGAAATGCCGCAGAGCGCCCGCCGTCCCTGGGCCGATGGAGGCGAGCTTGATTCGTCCAAAAGCTCGAAGATCGAAGCCGTTGTCGAGCAAACGCTGAATGAAGCGCTGCACGCCATTGACGCTGGTGAAGACCAGCCAGTCGTATTCGTGAAGGCGGCGAATCGCATCGTCCACCGGCGACCAGTCCGGCGGGTCGCGAACTTCGACGACGGGAAGCTGAAATACGTTTGCGCCGAGCAATTCGAGCTTGTGAATCATCTCCGCTGCCTGGTCGCGGGGCCGTGTGACCAGCACGCGCTGGCCGAACAGCGGCCGGCGCTCGAACCAGGATTGCACCGGGCGGAAATCGACCACCGGGCCAATGATGACAATGGCCGGCGGGATCAGCCCCTCGGCCCGCACCATGGCGTCGAGTTTATCGAGAGTGGTTGTGCGCGCGAGTTGGCTGCCGAGCGAAGCGGTTTGAATGATAGCGGCCGGTGTGTCGGCGGGCTTGCCGTGTTCGAGGAGAACCTTCGCGATCAGTTCTAAACGAGCCATGCCCATGTAAATGACCAGCGTGCCGGGAAAGCGGGCCAAAGCGGACCAATCAACCGAGCTTTCCGGCTTGGTCGGGTTTTCATGGCCCGTCACGAATGCGACGCCGCTGGCACAGAAGCGATGGGTCAGCGGAATGTCGGCACACGCGGCGGCAGCGAGCGCCGCTGTGATGCCGGGCACGACTTCGTAGGAGATGCCTTCTTGGCGAAGGGCCTCCGCTTCCTCACCGCCCCGGCCGAAGATGAACGGATCGCCGCCCTTGAGCCGGACGACGGTTTTGCCTTGCCGGGCCAGGTCGATCATCATTTGCTGCACGAGTGGCCAGCGCTCGGTGTGCCGTTCGTGCAGCGAATCGACGGCGATGCGCTGCGCCGCCGCCGGCGCGAATTCCAGCACCCGCGGCGAAACGAGCTTGTCGTGGATAATCACGTCAGCCCGCTGCAGGCATTCCAGGCCGCGAAGCGTCAACATGCCCGGGTCGCCGGGGCCGGCG
>DATGHS010000267.1:0-15867 GCA_035307785.1 Gemmataceae bacterium | reverse complement strand
CCTTTATGCAACCCCTTCGGGGTACGGTTTGGGGCGGCGGTCGCTTCCCAGGGTAGCCGCTAGCGCGGCAACCCTGGGCTGTGATATGGAACCCCGTTGGGGTTCAGTCGCCGCTCCTTAGCACCATAGCTCCAAGTTTTTTCTCAAACATCATTAGGGAACGGGGCCGGGGGGTTAGGCAACGCGCCTAGTGTTGTTCCACCACTTCGATGCGGGGTTCGTTGCCGAGAAAGGTGATGCGAAAGACGGTTTCCTGGATCTGGTCTTCGCTGTTGCGGCCGTAGCGTTTGCCGTAGGCGAGTTCCTTTTCCAATAGCTGCTTTTCCAGCGATTCCGGGAAAAAGGCGATAAAGCGCCAAGGAGTGATTTTCAGCTGCAATTCGCTGGTCATCGCCCGGACGGATTCGGGCTTGTCGTCCATCCAGAAGATGCGGTCGCGCGGCGGGGGGTTGTTATCCAGCCGGGCCGGGCGATGCATGAACTCGGCCAGCATGCGGATTTCCCGATTTTCGTACTGCACGCCCAATAACGCCCCGACCATTTGCAGTTGCTGAAGGTAATCGCGCAGGCTGACGGTGCTGAAGAGCGTGGTCCAGCGCAATTGGCGGCGTTGCCTCGTACTCAGGATGCCGGCGCCAGTCCCGGTGCCATCCTTGTCGTAGCCCTTCCCACCCGGAACGCCGGTGCCCGGAGTGCCGGTGCCGTTCTGCCCCGGCTTGCCGGGGGTCCCGGTGTTCGCTTTCGCCTTGCCGTCAGGCATGCCTTTGAGCATGGCGGCCAGGTTTGGCACGCTTTCGGGCGCTGGCGGCTGTTGCCCGCGGAAAGGATCGCTTCTCTCATCCAAAGGAAGGCTAATCGGTTGCACCGGTTTCGGCGTGATTTGCGACACCGTCTTCGCTTCGACCGTGGGCGGTGTAAGGTTCCGGTTGAACATCTCTTCCGAAACGTCGCTTTTGCCAACCGGCGAACCAGCCGCGATGGAGCCAAGGTTGCCGCCGGAGTTGCCCTGTTTGCCCGGCCCGCCGGCAATGACGACCGGCTCAATTTCCACCGGCGTCGAGCGCTTCCCCTGGAAAAACGAAAAGACCCCCAGGAACAGCAAAATCAGCATGGTGGCGTGGAAAAAGACGGAAACGACCGTGGCCCCCGAGAACTCGAAATGCGGCGAGTATTTGTCCCAGAAGCAGTCTTCGGGCGGCAAAAGCTGCGAATTCATGGCGGGCACCGATGTTTGGGGTAGAGTGCTACTCTTCTGTCCAACATCGGTATTCTTGCTTGGGAAATGAATAAACAAAACCGCCGCTTGCCGCTTCGCGCTCTTTGACTTAATCCACCGAGCGCGAAGCCGCAAGCGGCGGCAAATTACTTCTTCACCTCAAAATCGGCATCGATGACATCATCCTTACCCGCGCCACCGCCCGCATGACCGTCCGGAGTAGGGGCCGGCGGCATGCCGCCGGACTGGCCACCTTCACCACCTTGACCCTGCCCGTACAGGTGCTGGGCCATGGCATGTGAGGCTTGCTCCAATTCCGCGATGGCCTGGTTGATGGCCGCGGTGTCGCTGCCTTCCATCTTGGATTTCAGCTTCTCGATGGCCGATTGGATCGGCGCCTTGTCGTTGTCGCTGAGCTTGCTGCCGGCTTCCTTCATCGCTTTTTCCAGCGCGTAGATCATGGCGTCGGCCTTATTGCGGGCATCGACAAGCTCCTTCTTCTTCTTGTCCTCGTCGGCATGCTCTTCGGCATCGCGCTTCATGCGGTCGATCTCGTCTTGGTTCAGACCGCTGGAGTTTTCGATGCGAATTTTCTGCTCCTTGCCCGTGCCCATGTCTTTGGCCGAGACGTGCAGAATGCCGTTGGCATCGATGTCGAAGGTGACTTCGATGCGTGGTGTGTGCCGCGGGGCCGGCGGAATGCCTTCCAGGAAGAAGGTACCGATGCGCTTGTTGTCCGATGCCATTGGCCGCTCGCCCTGGTAGACCTGTATTTCCACCGACGTCTGGTTGTCGGCAGCCGTGGTGAATGACGAATCGCTTTTCTTGGTCGGAATCGCGGTGTTGCGCGGGATGATGGGGATCATCCGGCCATGATTGGCTTCAATGCCGAGCGTCAACGGCGTCACATCGAGCAGCAACAGGTTCGACTGGCTGCCGAGCAAGAGCTGCGCGCCCTGGATGGCGGCGCCCACGGCCACCACTTCATCCGGGTTCACGCCACGATGCCCTTCCTTGCCGTAGATTTCCTTCACTAGTTGCTGAATGCGCGGCACACGGGTCATACCGCCGACCATCACAACCTCATCAATATCGCTAGTCTTGTAGCCGGCATCTTTCATCGCCTGCATCACCGGCCCGCGGCAGCGCTCGACCAGGTGATCGACCAGCTTCTCGAACTTCGAGCGCGACAGCGTCATGTCCAGGTGCTTGGCCTGGCCCTGAATCGCGCAGATGAACGGCAGCTTGATCGATGCTTCGGTCGAAGTCGAAAGGTCCTTCTTCGCCTGCTCGGCCGCTTCCTTCAAGCGCTGCAGCGCCATCGGGTCTTTGCGTAGATCGAAATTGTTTTCCTTCTTGAACTCGTCGGCGATGTAGTCGATGATTACCTGGTCGAAATCATCGCCGCCCAGGTGCGTATCGCCATTGGTCGCTTTCACCTGGAACACACCGTCTTCGCCCACGTCGAGAATCGAAATATCGAACGTGCCGCCGCCGAGGTCGAATACGGCAATCTTCGAATCCTTCTTTTTGTCGAGGTGGTACGCCAACGCAGCCGCGGTCGGCTCGTTGATGATGCGCATACGCTGCTTGTTGACCTTGCCGGTCTTGGGATCCTGGATTTCCCACTCGCCTTCGAAGCCGGCGATAATCGCGGCATCAATGGTCGCTTGCCGCTGCGAATCGTTGAAGTAGGCCGGCACGGTGATGACGGCCTTCTTTACAGTCTGGCCCAGGTAGGCTTCGGCCGATTCCTTCAAATAGCGCAGCACCATCGCGGAAATCTCGGGCGGGGTGTATTGCTTGCCGTCGATTTCCACTTTCACGAGGTCCTGCGGCCCACCGACAATCTTGTACGGAACGAGCTTTTCTTCGCTCTCTACTTCGTAATGTCGGCGGCCCATGAAGCGCTTGATAGAGTAAATGGTGCGGGTGGGGTTGGTTACAGCCTGGCGCTTGGCCGGGTCGCCCACTAGCCGCTCACCCTTGTCCGTAAACGCCACCACGCTGGGCAACAGTTTGCGGTCGCTGGCCTTCAAAGGAATCACTGTCACTTGCGTACCTTCCATGACGGCCACCACGGAGTTCGTGGTGCCCAAGTCGATTCCGATAATTTTTTCTGCCATAGGATGCTCTCACTCACTGTAAAGGGTGTTTGTTTTGTATCTTCTCTGGCCCGGTCTCGATAACGGACAAGATGCAAGTTCAATGCCAAGGGCGAAGTATGCTTCTCATTGAACATATGTCTTTGTGCACGTATTATTTGCGTCAAATGTTCTGGTCGTTTCATCGGGGTTCCACCGTGCTGAAACGAAACGAAACTGCCAATTTGGCAGTGACGCTGTTGCTGGCTTCCTTGGTAGCCCATTGTATTCCGGCTCGAGGCGAAAATTCTGGAATATATCCATCTTCTTTTGAGTAATTCGTTGACAGCTCTAGGGGTCAGTCATAGATTGAAACACCGATCCCTACCCCAAACAACAATTTGGAACGAGGTGGGCTGAGATGGCGCGCAAAAGTGAAAGCGGCTCCAACTCTCCACATGGGCGCACCGCATCGCTGACGTCGCTGCGCACTCAGATCGATAAGCTCGATCAGCAGATCCTGAAGCTCATCAACGAACGCGCCTCGCTCGCCATCGACATTGGCCGGGTGAAACAAGATCAGGCTGGTGATATTTTCTCTCCAGCCCGCGAAGAAGAAGTCATTCGCAATCTGCTGGATTCGAACAAAGGCCCGCTGGAGCCCACCAGCATTCGAGCTATTTACCGCGAAATCATGAGCGGCTCGCGCTCCTTACAACGGCTCATGAAGATTGCCTATCTCGGCGGTGAATATTCCTACAGTCACTTGGCGGTTCTCGAGAAATTCGGCCAGAGCGTAGAAGCGATTCCGGTTAACAGCATCTCGGCGGTGTTCGAAGCGGTGAATCGCAAAGACGTGGATTGCGGCGTGGTTCCGCTCGAGAATTCGACCGACGGCCGAGTGGCCGACACGCTGGAGATGTTCATCCGCTTGCCGCAGTTGAAGATTTGCTCTGAAATCCGCTTGCGTATT
Organism: Gemmataceae bacterium; assembly: GCA_035307785.1. Classification (GTDB taxonomy): domain Bacteria; phylum Planctomycetota; class Planctomycetia; order Gemmatales; family Gemmataceae; genus DATGHS01. The sequence goes on along the minus strand of DATGHS010000267.1, from coordinate 11,594 downwards.
CATCATCACCTGATTGCCAATTGCGAGCAGCAAGAGATTCGCCGGGTGTACAGCAAGGGCAACGCACTGGGCCAGTGCCGTGCGTGGCTTTCCAAGAATGTGCCACATGCCTCACAGCATGAAGTGAGCAGCACGGCCGACGCGGCCCGGTTGGCGCAATCGGAACCGGGGGCAGGAGCGGTGGCGAGCCGGCAAGCGGCGGTGCGCTACGGACTGAAAATCCTGGCCTCGAACATTGAAGACTCGCCGTTCAACGAAACTCGCTTTGCCGTGATTGCTAACCAGGAAGTCGCCAAGACTGGCAACGACAAGACGGCCGTGATGTTCAAAGTGAGCCATCACCCAGGCTCGCTGGTCGATGCCCTGAATCTGTTCAAGGCCAACAAAATCAATCTCACCTGGATCGAATCGTTTCCGGCCCGCACGCAGAAGAGCGAGTACATCTTCTTCGTCGACTTCGAAGGCCACGCCGAAGATCCCAAGGTCAAGCGGACGCTTTCCTCCCTGGCCGACAAGTGCGAGATGCTCACCGTGCTGGGCTCATTTCCGATGGCGCAGATTACGGAAGAATAAAACAAACTTAGCCCACAGATAAACACGGACTGCGTTGCACGGATGAACACGGATCAAAATTCAAGTTATGATCTGTGTTCATCTGTTTAGATCCGTGTTCATCCGTGGGCTATCACCTTTTTGCCGTGCGCTCAGGTTTACCTCTTCAGTCATGTTGCGGTTATCACTTCAGGCAACGAATGATAATATAAGCAGTTGTAACTGCATTCCGTATTTGAAGAGGTCAGCATGATTCTTGTTCTTCGTCCCGATCATACGCCCGAGCAATTCGAGCATTTGTTGGAGCAGATTCGGGAACTCGGTTTTACGCCGCATGTGAGCCGGGGGCAAAGCCGCACCATTGTCGGCGCAATCGGCGACGAGAACGCACCCCAGGCCGAGGAGGTTTTCAACTGCATCCCCGGCGTCGAGCAGGTGTTGCGAGTACAGAAGCCTTTCAAGCTGGCCAGCCGCGAGTTCCACCGGGCCGACACGGTGGTGCACGTGGGGACGACGAAGATCGGCGGCGGCTACCTGGGCATGATCGCCGGCCCATGTGCCGTGGAGAACGTCGAGTTTCTCGATGAAATCGCCCGCAGGGTAAAGGCGGCCGGCGCCAATCTGCTCCGCGGCGGCGCCTTCAAGCCCCGCACGAGTCCATATAGCTTTCAAGGGTTGGGCGAGCAGGGGCTGCAGATGCTCCGCGCCGCCGGCGACAAACACGGCATCCCCATCGTGACGGAAGTGATGGACCCGCGGCAGGTCGATATGGTCTGCCGCTATGCCGACATGCTCCAGATCGGCGCCCGCAACATGCAGAACTTCGATCTCTTGAAGGAAGTGGGGCAAACCAAGAAGCCGGTGCTGCTGAAACGCGGCATGAGCGCGACGGTGAAGGATCTGCTCATGTCGGCTGAGTACGTCCTTTCGGCCGGCAACAACCAAGTCGTTCTGTGCGAACGCGGGGTGCGCACGTTTGAGGAATCGACGCGGAACATGCTCGACCTGGCCGCCGTGCCGAACATCAAGGGGCTTAGTCACTTGCCGGTCATCGTCGATCCGAGCCATGCCACCGGCCGGCCGGATCTGATTCCATCCATGGCCCGCGCCGCCCTCGCCGCCGGTGCCGACGGCGTCCACGTGGAAGTGCACTGCTGCCCGGAAAAAGCGCTCTCCGACGGCCCGCAAGCGCTGCTCCCAGATCAATACGATGTGCTGATGAAGGATTTGAAGCGGCTCGCCGGCGTGATGGAGAAGATGCTGGCCTAGCCGCTTGCGGCCTAGCAGAGGAGGAGACATGCCTCGCAAGAAATTCGTGGCTGGCAATTGGAAGATGTACAAGCTCTCGGCCGGAGCTCGCGAGTTGGCGGCGGCCATTCGCCAGCAGCTTGGCAACGAGACGCGCGTGGATGTGGCCGTTTGCCCGCCTTACCCGTGGCTGACGATCGTGGCGGAAGTCTTGAAGGGCAGCCCGATCGCGCTGGGCGCACAGGACGTTTACCCCGGCAAGGAAGGTGCCTTCACCGGCGAAGTGAATGCGGCCATGCTGCTCGACGCCGGCTGCAAGTACGTGATCGTAGGCCACAGCGAACGCCGACACGTCATTGGCGAGAAAGATGCGCTCTTAAATGAAAAGGCCCGCTCGGCTTTGGAGGCGGGGTTGCGGGTCATCTTCTGTGTGGGCGAGAAGCTCGAAGAACGTGACGCGAACAAGACGGAGGCTGTCCTCGACAATCAACTCACTTGGGGCCTGAAGGACATCCCGGCCGAGCGGCTCTCGCGACTCGTGATCGCCTACGAGCCGGTTTGGGCCATCGGTACCGGGAGGAATGCCACGCCCGAGCAGGCCCAGCATGCCCACAACTTCATCCGTTGGCGCTTCAGCCAGCTGTTCAGCGCCGCCGCCGCACAAGCACTGGTCATCCAATACGGCGGCAGCGTGAAGCCGGAGAACGCCGCAACACTGATGGGCCAACCCGATGTCGATGGCGCGCTGGTGGGCGGCGCGAGCTTGCAGGCGGATTCGTTTGTGAAGATAGTACTGGCCGCATTTTGAATAGTAGTACGAAATTTATTCCGCTCTGCGACTTTGCCGGGAACGGAATAAATCCCGCTCTACGTTACGTGGCGAATCACTGTTCCCTCTTGATTAGACCAATTAAACAATATCAACTCCGCCCTATCCCCCGCCTGCAATCGCTGCGGCGGCAGGCGCAGCAACTCGCGTGGCCGCGCGCTCGCCATGTCGATCGCTTCGGCCAAGGTCACACCGCCATCGCGAACCGCAATTCCCACGCACAGATCGGTGAACGCCCACGAGCCGGCCAGGTACGGCGTGCCGCTTACTACGATCTTGCCTTCGGCCAACACCTCGAGTTTCTGGTCCCACTGGCCGTATTCACCGGGCGCTACCCCGGCGAGGCTGCTGGCATCGCAAGTGAGGATCGTGCGCGCTGGCGTCTTAACGCGCAAAATGCTACGAATAACGGCCGGCGGCAGATGATGACCGTCGCAAATGATGCTGGCCCACAGCTCGTCGGCGGCAAGTTGTTCCCAAACATAGTTATCGTGCCGCGGCAGCATCGCATGCGCGCCGTTGCCCAGGTGCGTGCTCAGCTTCGCCCCCGCCTTGATGGCAGCGCGAATTTGCGAATTCGTCGCGGCGGTGTGGCCGACGGCGACGACCACACCGCTCGCGGTCAACGTCTCGATGAACGGCAGCGCGCCTTCCAGCTCCGGGGCCAGCGTCACGAGTCGTACGCGGCCACCGGCCGCCCCCTGCCAGCGCTGAAACTCATCCCAATCCGGCTTACGGACATGTGCCCGCGGATGCGCTCCGCGCGGGCCCTCCTCCGACGAGATATACGGCCCCTCGAGATGGAAGCAGGGCAGTGCTCGATTCAGAGCTGAATCCGAGTCGCAAGCCTTCGCCAGCGTCGCGAAGCCGTGAGCCAGTGCTTCGTATGAATTCGTAATCAGCGTGGGGCACAGGCCCGCGATGCCATGCCGGCGGCAGACTTCGACCACGTGGCGAATGTCTTCGATCGTGAGCGCGTCGGAATTGAAGCTAATGCCGTCGCAGCCATTGATTTGCAGATCGAAAAAGGCCGGTGCAATCCATTGCGCTTCGTGATCGACTTTGCCAGCGCCGGCCGGGGTAACGGACTCGATCCGCCCATCGCGGCAAGCGACGTCGATGCGCTCGCCGGTTGTGTAATGTTTGCCACGCAGCCGCAGCTCTTCGCTCACTTGTCACCTTCCGGCGGCTTGCGGTTGGCCAACTTGTTTAGCCCGATGGCCGCGAGGATGGCGAGCAGCCCGCCCACCATGCCGGTCCCGAGCATGATAAAATCGCGCCGGTCCAGGTCGAGCAGGCTTCGCCGCGAGCCTGGCTTCCTGGGTATGACCGCCGGCGGAAATGGAATCGGCACCAGTTCCACGTCGTATTCATCCGGTTGCGGCGCCGGAACGGCGGGTTGGGCCGAAGGCGCTGGCGTCGGCACCACCGGCGGCAGCGGTGCTTCCGCCGGCTTTGGCTTATCCTTTTTCGCCGCCTTCTCTGCCTTGCCGCCAGCGCTTACGAACTTGCCCATCGGGATTTCTCCCGGCGACGTGGCGGGCGGTGGATGCGGCGGCTTGGGTTCGTCCGGTTTCATGGGACTTGGCATCTCCACGGTGATGAGCGACGGTTCGGCCGGCAAAAACATCTCCAGCACGGCGGCGGCTTTTCCCGGTGTGGCATACCGGGCGGCCGGGTCTTTGGCCAGCATGAAATTCACTACTTGTTGCAATCCGTCGGGAATATCCGGACAAAACTCGCGCACCAGCTTCGGCGGCTCGGTCGCATGACGCACAATCTGACTGAGCATGTTGCTGTCAGCAAACGGCGGCTGCCCGGCCAAGGCATGATACAGCACGCAGCCCAGGCTATAGATATCAGAGCGAATATCGGCCGAATGCGCGTTGCGGGCTTGCTCGGGGGCCAGGTAATCCGGCGTGCCCAGCAACACGCCCTCGCCGGTGAGCAGCGAATCGGTGTTGTCTTGTTCCAACGTCTCCTTGAACATCGCCCGGCCCAGGCCAATGTCGAGGATTTTCACTGTTGAGCGCAACGTGGTGTCTTCACCAGCGTGTTCATTCTGCGGAACTAGCATGAGATTGGCGGGCTTGAGGTCGCGGTGGATCATCCCCTGTTCATGAATGTGCTGAAGCCCCAATAGCGCTTGGTGCACCAGCCGCACCGCTTCGGCCATGGGCAGCGTCTTGCGGCGCTGCAAGACCTCGTCGAGCGTTTCGCCGACCAGGCATTCCATCACCATGAAATAGACGCCGTTATATTCGCCCACGTCGAGCGTTCGCACCACGTTGGGGTGGTGCAGCTTCTGAGCCATGCGCGTTTCGCGCTGAAAACGGCTCAGCAGCTGCGGCTCATGCGACTTCGACGGCGGCAGCACCTTCACAGCTACGGTTCGTCCATCATCCGCGACCGCGCGATACACGCCGGCCATGCGCCCCTGGCCGATGCGCTCCAGAATCTTGTAGCGCTCAATAAAGTAGCCTTCGCTCCGCCCATGTGCCAGCAACGCGGCCTGATATTCCGTTACGTACTTCTGCTTCACCAGAAATAAACGGAATGCGTCCACGTCTTCGGGATCGCGAGATTCCTTCGCCCAGCGCTGATAGACCGCCTTGGTCTCGTCGGCCGACATGAGCCGGCTCTTCACCAGCGTCTGGCACATCGATGAGACAGAAATAGTCGCCGGCATGATCGCTTCTCAAGAGAAGACACAAAGAACAACAAGGAGACAGAGAGTACACAAAGAAAGGCAAAAAGAGTGACGTTCAATGTCTTTGAATTCTAATGAACATTAACTTGGTCCGGTTCTTCTTGATCCTCTTTGTGTTCTTTGTGCCTCCTTTGTGTCCTTGGTGTCCTGCTTTCAACTGCCGCGGTCCTTCTTGATCGTCTCTAACAGTTCCTTGGCGCTGGGATCATTGCGATAAAGCTCCTCCAGGCTTTGCCAGATCTGTCGCGCTTGCTCCAATTGGCTGGGGTTGCCGGAATCGCGCAGTTGCCGGGCGAGTTCCAATGATTTTTCCACGGATTCGAAGCGGCTTGGCTCCGACTCCGGGGCCGCGACCTGATTGAGCGCGCGTTGCGATAACAGCACCCAGCGCCGCTCCGATTCCACCGTGCCGAAGACCTGCATCACCTGCTCCCAGATACGTCTTCCGCCGGCCACGTCGCCGGCCTGGCAGCGAGCGAGACCCAGCTCATAAAACCGCTGTGCTTCGCTGTGCGGGCCGTTGAGCCGGCCACGAAGAGCGAGCCGTCGTTGCAATGCCACGTCGTCGAGCAATTGCCGGAATTCATCCACCTCGGCCTTGTGCGCATGATCCGGATAACGGCGATTGAGCGGCTCCAGATAATCGTTCCAGGCTTTTTCCCAGTCGTTGGGATTGTTCGATGCCATCAGAGGCTGAGCTTGCTGGAATAATTCCTCCGCCCCCGGCTTCGGTCGGACGAACGCCCAGACAATGCCCGCTACACACAACAACAGCGCGATGGCGTAGACGAGTGGCCGAACCAGGCTCCGATAGTCGAAGCCGGCCGCCGGCGGCGGGGGCGGAGCGGGGTCTTTCCAGTTCAGTTTCAAATCCGCCTTCGAGCCGGTACCGCCGATGGCCGTCTCTTCGAGATTGTGCTTGCGAATGAGCTTGCCGCGAATGCTTTCAAGGCGCTTGAGCAGCACTGAGCCGTCGGCCGGCCGCTGGGCCGGGTCTTTGGAAAGGAGCATCATCACTAAATCATCGATATCATGCGGCAAATCGACCAACAGCCGGCTTGGCCGCTCCGGCTGCACGAACTGATGCTTGTGCACCATCTCGGCAATGCTGTTGCCGTTGAACGGCGGCCGGCCGGCGAGCAGGGTGTACAGCACGCAGCCAAGCGAATAGAAATCGCTGCGCTTGGTGGCAGGCTTCCCCGCCGCCTGCTCCGGGGCCATGTACAACGCCGTGCCGACAAAGTGCCCCGAACCCGTAAGTTGCCCCTGCGAAAACATGCGCGCCACGCCGAAGTCCGCGATCTTGGCAGTGAGTGGTGAGTGGTGAGTGGTGAGTGGTGAACTCGAAGCCGCAGGGCGAGTCTTCGAGCCCTGCGGGTTTTCATCCACTACTCCGCCACTGACCAAAAGAATATTCGCCGGCTTCAAATCGCGGTGCACCACCCCCTGATCGTGGGCATATTTCAGACCGCGGGTGACTTGAATGGCGAGGTCGAGCACGTCGAACCAGGGCCAGCGGCCCTGTTCGCGCAAGCGGCTTTCGCAATCGGGGCCATCGATAAACTCCATAACGTAATACAGCGTGCCGTTCTGTTCATCGGCTCCATCAAAGCGAACGATGTTGGGGTGATCCAGATGGCAAAGAACTTCAGTCTCGCGCTCGAAGCGTTGGCGGGCGATGGCATCTCGGGCCAATTCCACGGCCAACACCTTGAGGGCGCGCACTTCCTGCGGAGCGTCGGCAGCATGAGCGCGGTAAACGCTGCCCATCGCCCCCTTGCCGATTTCCTTATCGATCACCCAGCGGCCAAAAGTCTCGCCAATCATTCTGCGTGCCCTACGCTAGCGGTCTGTTCCTTCAGCATAGCGTAAGCGGGGGGCGGTTCCTATAAGAGGTGGGCGAAACTACTGCGGCGCCGAGACCGACACGGTCGACGATTTGGGTTGGAACAGCGAGAACTGGTACAGTCGCGTATGCTCTTCCTTTGGCGACTTCTGGGCAATGATGCGTAGGCGGTAAAAACCGGGCCGGTCGAGCGGAAATATACGTCGAAGATCGATTTCGCCGGCCAGCGTTTCCTGGGCTGGACCCAGCGAATGAGGGCTCGGCACAATGACAGCAGCACCGGCGCGCATCAGAATCGGTGTCCAATCGCTATCGCCTTTCGCCTCGGGCACAGGCATCCCCTTGCGGGAAATCATTTCCGGCGAGTAGTGCAGCTCCAGGCGCAATGGAGTTTCTCCTCGGGTAACGGTCAGGTCGAGGCCGGTGCGATTGCGCAACCATAGTGCCAGCGCGATCGGCTGGTTTGCCGGCACCCGCGGATTGTTTTCATCGTCCATGTTTCCTTTGACAACCGGACCTTGCAGGCGAACGTCGATGCCGTGAGGGAGCGACAGCCAATCGCTATCCGGAAATTCAATCTCCGCAGCCGGTACCTTCGCTATCTGATGGATGCCCGCAAAGCCATAAAACCGTTGCCAGCGACTGCCGTCCCAAAACTCTTCCGCCTGCCAGATGTCTCCTTTCTGCTCATAAAAGATCTCGTGTACCAGCTTTTTCGAATTGGGCGGAAAGTAATGGATAACCGTCGGATGATCCCGATTCGTAAGCCAGACTGCGGGCATGGGAAACTTCGGCAGGTTTACGGTTCGGGCCTGGCCGTTGAGAGCAAAGATGGCTTGCCCCAGTCGCGCCTGCTCTTCTGTGGCTGGATTGTTCAGCTTCGGAAAATTCATGCGGTCCTCGCCAAGGCGAGAGCCGTATTTCTTTAGAAATGCCTGGCAAGCCTTCACCGCCGCATCGCGGCGGGCTTCCGGCCAATAGAGTTCGCAGCGCGGGGCGCCGGCGTAGCCCCGACCTATCTTGTAGGCGACGTAATCGCAAAAGCGGAAGTCGGTTTTGACGCGGTTGGGGAATTGCGGATCGTCGTTACCGCCCTGGCCGAACCCGAACTCTGCTTCCACGCGCAAGCAGCCGTCAACTAGCTCCGCGTCGCCAGCCTTGGCTTTGTTCGTCAATTCCAAGAGGAGAGCTCGTTGAAACGCCGGAACGTGATACAGTCTCTCATTGAGTTCATGCCAGAAAATGCGTGAATCCTTATTCTGGTCGTTTGCGAAGCGGGCCAACCAGGGCGATTTGCTGTTGTGAAACATGTAGTCTGCCGCTCGGCCAAGGGCTGGGTGGTTCGCATTTTGGCACATGAGGAGAAGTTGCCGTTCCGGTCTTTGCGAATAGTCGGAATTGTTGCTCGGCTCCGTGCGGCGCAGCCAGTCGGCATATTCATACAAGGCGCGCTCATCGCCAGCCTCGACTCGAAGTTGCATCAGGTCTAGAAACGAACCGATGGCGCGTGCCTTGCGACAATTTCGGCTTTGATTGATCAGCACCGGCAAGGCAAGCGCCGGCTCCCATCGGGCCAGGCACGCCGCGAGATCGCTGGCGATCGAATTGCTGTGAACCTGCACCATGCGCTTGAGAAGAAGCGCCGTGACCGTGGGGTCTTTCTTGCCGCGCAGCGATTCGCCGACGAGTTTCGGAGTGGGTTCGGCGGCGGGCTGACGATAAACGTCGTACCAAATGTTCGCTCTTGAAAGATAACGGCTCTCGTCCATTACTAATATGTTGGCGGCATGCAGCCATTGGTCCGGCGCGGCCTGGTCATTCGCCAGGGCCTGGTACCAGCGCTCGGCAAATGGTAGGTGAGCGGTCTTGCGACGATAAGCCCGGAGGCGCTCCACGAGTTCCTGGCGCGTGGGCTCCGGCCGCTCGACGATCCGATCCGTGAAGGCTGGCTCGAAGTCGCGCGGCCACGCATGCAAAATAGTCGTCACCATGTCATATGCGACCTCGTGCACATAGTAAACTTCTCGCGATTCTCCGCGATTGCAGAACCCTGGCGGCTGGGCCCGAGTGAGCCGGTTATCGTTTTGCATGCAGTCCAACAGCGGCTCAATCGCCGCCTCGCCCTCTTGGACCAATGCCCCACTTATACGGTCCACGCGACCGAAAACGTCTCGATATTCCACTTCGTCGAGCCGCTCGATGAGAGCGGCAATGCGCTTGGCTGCACTTGGCTCTCGATCCGGTCCCATACAAATGACCGGCGCGCGCCGTCCTTGCCGGGCCCGGCGTTCCTGGTCTGCCAACAGGTCGGGCAGCTGCTTCGTGAAAGTAAGCAATTTCTCATCGTCATTCGTTTCGGGATTGGCATTGCGCCGCCTGGCTTCCGCTTCAATGAGCGGCGCCGTCCGCGTCAGCAAGCGGGCGTAGTGTAAGGCGCGCTCGTCGTGAGCTTGAACGTGGGAATAAAAAAGCTGACTGAACGTACTCGACGCCCACTGCCGGGCCAGATCGGGATAAGGATCATATTCTTCGGTTGATTCATTCCCCCGGCTAACCTGGAGAGCGTCCCACAATTGCGTCGCCAATTCTTTTTCGCCAATTCTGAGCAGCAGACAAACGGCTAATTCATCCAAATGCAGAGGAACATCATCTGCGACGCCGGTGGTGTCCTGTGCCAGGTGCCATTTCAGATTTGCCGCGATATCGGCTCTCAATGCGGTGGGCGGGCCGACCTTTTCGATTGCGTGCACTAGCCCGTCCCAGGATACGGCGAAGCGGCGCGAATTCCCGTTTTGCGCGGGCAGCACCCAGGCATGCATGACAACCGCGTCTTGCCATAGGGTATTCACCACCACCTGTCGATATTCGCAGCCGCGTGGGTCGGCAAGGCCTTGTTGGAAGAGCGCTTCCGCCGCGGAGATGATTTTCGGCGGCAAGCCACAATTAGGCGGCGTCCACGGTTCGTCTTGCTGGGGCGGTTTTGGGATGAGATCGCGTGGCGGATCGCCGAGCGCGATGGACTGCGTAAGCAATCCAAGCAGGCCAACAGCTACAAGCCAGCGCACTGAAGGGGACGCCATGTTCGCTCTCCGTGCTGCATGCGTATCGAAGGGGATTGGAAACCATGTTAAAGCACGCGCTTGACGAACGCAAGCCGCTAAATGAAAAACGGCGGCCCGCCGGCCGCCGTTGGTGAAAAGTGATTGCGGAGACTAGCCTTTGCCCCTCGGATGCTTGGGGGCCGGCTTCGGCTTGTGCTTCTTGTGTTCCTCTTCCAGCACCTTTTTGATTTCTTTTTTCGACGCTTCGGGCATCTTCTCCTGAAGCTTGGCCAGCGCTTCGAGCCGCTTGTTTTCGCGGGCTTCGATCTTCTCGATCCTTTTCGCTTGCTCGGCGGGAGTGCCAGTAGGGTTGGCGGTGGCCTTGGCTTCCGCTTTTTCGACTTTGGCCTCAATGTTCTGCGCCACCTTCTGGTACTGGGCGACGAACCGGGCGGTCTTCTTTTCGTCCATCGGCCTGCCGGAGGTTTGTGCTCGCGTGACAATCTGGTCGGCCAGCGTGGTCAATTTGTCGGCTTCTTCCACCGGCTCGTCGTTGGACGCAAGCCAGGCGCCGGTTTCCATGAGGTTATTAGCGAAATCGCGGTCGGATTCGGAAAGATTCGCCTTGGAGAGATCGGCTTTGAATGATTCGGCGCGCTCGGCAAAGAGCCGTTGCCGATCTTCGAGGGTGGACGCTTCGCTCATCTGCAGATTCCAGTCGATCATGCGGTCGACAACATCGGAAGACTCGGCATGGGCCGTGGAAGACGTGGAGAAGACGCCGACGCCAATTGACAGACCGACAACGGCTGCCACGCAGGCCGCCACCATCCACCGGGCCAAGCGCAAATTCCGGCGCGGTAACTCGGGCTTGCGAATGAGCGGCGCGGGCGGTTCCGCCAGCCGCTGCAAGAACAAGGCTTGCGAACGCTCCGCCGAGGCGGGCGCCGGTTGCTGCCGCCAGTTTTCCTCCAGCCGAACCACGCGCTGAATCAGCCGCTGGCAAGAATCGCATTGGCGAATGTGCTCGCCAATGTCGCGCGGCGCTCGGGCCAGCTCGCCCGGCAAGGCGACGGCCAGAATCCAGTGTTGGGCTCGTTCACAGGTCATGGTCGGAAAAAAATAAGAATAATTTGAACAGAAGCAAACGAAGGAAACGAAGGGAAAGAGATGGATTACCAATTCATTCTTTGTTTGCTTCGTTACCTTCTGTTCAATTTTCTCTCTGTGCCCTCTGTGGCAAATTCCCACTACAAATTATCGCCCATTCGTTCCAACAACTTTTTGCGGGCTTCGTGCATGTGCCAGCGGGCGGCTTGTTCCGTGGTGCCCGCAATCTCGGCGATCTCTCGGAACGACAGGTCTTCC
>DATGHS010000266.1:0-2093 GCA_035307785.1 Gemmataceae bacterium | reverse complement strand
GAGCCAGCCGGGCAGCTTGTCGCGCTTTAACCCCATCAGGATCAGGCCCGTGATGCTGACGATTGCCTGCACGGCGCGCGCTACGGGTGGCAAGCGCTGGGCCGAACGGTAGCCCGACACCAAATCCACATCGTCGATGCGCTCGAGCAACTTTCGCAGGTCGCTGGGAGCGTACGGATAATCGAGCGACGTGTAAAAGAAAAGAGGATACTGTGCCTTCGCCAAGGCGGTCCGCAATGATGCTCCAAAACCGCGCGCGGTCGGTTCTTGAATGAACACAGTCTCCGGATTCTGGCTAGCCAGGTTCTGAGCAAGCGAGCCGGTCTGATCGGCGCTACCGTCATCGATCAGGATGAACTCGAACGGCCGGCCGAGCTGGCGCAAGAATTGAAGCCAGCTGCGGACGTCTTGTTCCAGGCTGTTCGCCCGATTGTGGACCGGCAGAGCGACGCTGATGGCTTCCTTCGAGATGGGCGGCTTATTGTCGGGATGCGGCATGCAATTCGGCTTTCGGTCGGGTGCGCATCAGGACCAACGGCTTCTCATGCCGGCCGCCGGACCAATCGGTATTCCGGCACACTTCTTCCAGCGTACCAGAATGCACGTGTTCGGGCCATTCCGCAGCGGACTGTGGGGACATCACGATGTAATGTACACCGGGCCGCCCGGCCCACACGTCCAAGTTCTCCCATTCCAAAAACGTATTGAGCGGACGGCCCAGGTGGAAGGCAAGCGCATGCGCTTCCACGCGGAAAAACAAGACAGTTTGCGGCGCCGGGGCTTGACGACGAATTTCGCGAGCGAAGGTCTGCTGCTCATGGAACGATTCGTTGCGAGGGATCTGAACGTGCACGATGAAAAGCCAAAAACCGACAACGGCAGCAAGCACTCCTGCGAAGCCGAAAGCGGCAGTTCGCCTTAAACGTAAGTTAACGATGTTCCACGTGCGCTCGGCGAGGCAGCCCAAAAAGATTGCGAATCCCGGATAGGCCGGCAACAGATAATCTGCGCGCTTGAATTGCGCGCACGAGAGAACGAGCGTCACGGCAAGCATCCAAACGAAGCCCACCCGCGCTTCACCGTCGTATCGCCACAGCTTGGAGCGAATGAACCAGAACCCGCCGAAAAGAAGGAACGGGCTCCACGGCAAAATGTCTACGAGCCAGCGGAGGCCGTAGAACCACCACGGATGCACGGCGAGGTCTTCGGATGTGCCCAGCGCGCGGTCGATATTGTGATGTACAAAAAAGACGCGGAAGAATTGGCCGTGAGTGCGCTGATTGGCAAGGAGGAACCAAGGTGCGGCAAGCAAAAGCGCGAGAGGAACGCCCCAGAGCAAAGAGGCAGATGCCTTTGCGAGCCCCGAAGGGGCGAAAGTTAATAGCGAGGAGCGTACGCCACTGGAATGGGTCCTGCGTTTCAAGAGCCCCGGAAGGGTAATAGTTTCTTCGCCCCTTCGGGGCTGATCTTTGCGTACACTCGTTTCCAGGGGCTGACGCCCCTGGCAACTGACGGCCGCCCCTTCGGGGCTAGTCTTCGGAAACTCACGCGACCGCAGTTTCCATTTGACTCCGCTATCAATCACGATCGCTGCCACTGGGAGCACAAGTCCAATCGGCCCCTTCAACAGCAATCCGGCCGCAATCATCAAATAGGCGAGAACGTGGCCACGTTGCCAAAAAGCGTGAATCAGAATCGCGGCCGCCACGGTAAACGACAGCACCATGTCGATCCGGCCCGTGCGAGCGAGCCAGGTGAAGTGATGTGATGTCGCCAAGATCAGCGCAGCGATGATTCCGGCTAACGGTCGGCCACGGCGATACAGCGTCCACCAGACCGAAAAGACCACGAACGTGGCGGAAAATGCGGCCGGCAAGCGTACAGCCCATGCGTTGACGCTTCCACCTTGTAGCCCCCCGATTGCGGCCACGAGCCAGTAGTACAGCGGCGGTTTTTGCATGTCGAGATGGCCATCGAAGAGGCGGGGCAGCAGCCACTCGCGGTCGTCGAGCATGCGCTGCGAATTCTGGGCGGCGCGGGCTTCGTGGCTGCTCCAGAGATCGCGGTCGGCCAGGCGGTGGTAGAAGAGGAAA
>DATGHS010000265.1:0-5989 GCA_035307785.1 Gemmataceae bacterium | reverse complement strand
CAGGCGATTGAGGCGAATGTTCGCCACCCCTTGCCAAAAGGCCGCTTCGGCACAGCCGGGATGCGACTGAAGGATGCGCGCTGCGAGCTTGAGCGCTTTTTCATCGGCGCCGGCCGCCACGCGCTGCCGCAGATCCGCGAGCATGCCTTCGACAATGCGCTGGCGTGATTCGTTGACGTTGGTGCCCAACAGCTTGGCGGCAGCGAGATGGTTCTTGAGCGCGTCTTCGTAATTGCGTTCGGCCAGGGCGGTTTCCCCGGCCGCGCGCAGGCATTCACCTTCGAGATTATTGAGCCGGCCCTGCCATTCCGGCGACGCGGGGCCGAGGTGACGGATCTCTTCGAGAATGTTACGGGCTTCCTGCCATTTGCCTTCGAGGACCAGTTCGCGGGCCCGCTTGTAGGCCCGGTTGCGGCGCGGCCCCTTGCCGAACATCCGCCACGCTCCGACGCTGCCCGCCACGGAAGTGACCAGCGCCACGGCCGTGACCAGCACCACCAACTCGGCCGGCAGGTCGCCGAGCGCGGCCAACAAGGGAACGAATTGAGGCGATAACATCACAAACAACCGCTGCCTATCCCGGTAGCAATATCATGTCGGTTGAAGATGAGATTATCGCATTTGCGGCGGATTTGCAAGGAAGGGGAGAATACCGTCGCGGCAAAGCTCTCCGCCGCCGGAAAAGCGACGGCGGTTGTCGGCGCAACAAAAAGGCCCGGCGTTCAAGCCGGGCCCGGTCGGGAGGACTTTGATTCTTGATTGCTCGCGGAAGGCGCCAACGAGCTAAACCTTTCGGAGACCGTTGAACAGACACTGTCGGACAAACCCGTGGCCTCCAGGCGCCTCCTACGGGTAGTCGCAACCCTGGGACGTCCTCCCCACTTTTGGCTTCCCGCTCTTTCCGGCAACCGTCATTCCCGGGCCGTTTGGGGCCCCCTGGTCGCCGCGTCTCGCGGGCTGCCTCGCGCTGATTGCGCTGGTCGAGCAAATCCGACCTCGTTTCGGGCGTCCCTGTCCTTCCCTTCCATACATATTGTAAGCATTTCAAGGGCCGATTTCAACTCCAGCGGGTATTATTCTGACGATGGTGGGAGTTGGTTTTCTGCTGTTTCCTGGCAAGCGAACGAGAGCGACAAAATGCGGATGGCTACGCTGGAACATCGTTCGCGCTAGCTCCAAACCGCGTTCCCGGCGCGCAAGATCACACCCTCGCATTATAATGGAGTCAAGCACGCGGAGCTTCCCAATGACCCCAATCAAAGCAACGGTGAAGAATGGCCAAATCAACGCGACCGTTCCGCCCAATTGGCCGGAAGGATGCGAGGTTACCATCGAGCCGATTCAAGAACAGATATCACTCGGCATGCGCGAGGAAGATTGGCCGACGACACCCGAAGGGATTGCGGCGCTGCTCAAGAAATGGGACGCCGCCGAACCGGTGGCGATGTCTGCCGATGAGGAAGCAGAATGGAAGGCGGCCCGCAAGGCGCAGAAGGAATTTGAAATTGCTACCTTCGACGAATGGTCGAAGAAGATTCAGGAGCAATTTCCATGAGGCGCTTCCTGCTCGACACAGGCGCGGCCGGCGATTTCATCAATCGACGCCGAAAGGTGTATGAACGAGCAAAGCAAGAGACAATACAAGGAAATCGAGTAGGGATTTGCGTGCCGGTTCTGGCAGAGCTTTGGTACGGAATCGAATTCAGCGCTACCCGAGATGTGAACGCAGCGCGACTGCGGCGGATGCTGCCGAACCTGACGATCTGGCATTTCGATATTTCAGCGGCCGAAGAATTCGGCCGTATCGCGGCAGAGCTGCGACGCCTCGGCCGCCACATTGGTCGAATCGATATTCAAATTTCCGCAATAGCATTCTCATTAGGCAAGACGACGGTTGTCAGTGCCGACAATGATCTCAAGGCCGTTCCAGGATTAATGGTCGAGAATTGGGCGGTTTAGCATTCGAAAGCATCCCGGTTCGCGGGCTCCGCGAGGGAACCCAAGGGCACGACGCTCTGCGTCGCGACTTTGCGACAGGAGGCAGAGCGTCCTAACGAGAATGATAGGGGTAGGTGATGGGAACCCACATGAGCGCTTATATCGAGATCGACCGCGGAAACCGACTCCCGCCTTTTTCTGATCCACAGCAGATATTCAGCCTATGTCGTTGCTGGCGGAGGCGCACGGAGCAGATCGGCTGCGACTCGTGATTTGGTTCAGCTAGAAAACGATCTTTGTTTTTGCCAAGAAGATCGTTCCGCAGTGTACGATCAAAATTCCAGCCTGTCATTCCGATTTGCGTTTGATTTCACGAAATGGTGTTTCGTTTCATGGGGGGTGTGTATTTTTTGGTGAAATGGAAACGAAACGTCCGTCTCTCATCTTTCGCCCAATCTCGCCTGTAACTTCCCTCATATTATGCTTGCTTGCGCCCGGCTGCATTCATTACAATCTTTATTACCCTCCCAAAGTTTGATTCAAGGGAACTGCCGGTCCCCGGAACGAATCCAATTATATGGGTTTAAGAGGTGCCGCCCGCTACTTCCCAATCCTCTCATTAGGAACGGAACGCATGGCTACCGCCGTCTCCCTGCCCACGTCGCTGCATCAAAAGTTGTCCGACCTGGCCGGCAAGATCACGCAGATTCGCCTGGTGCGGAACGTGGCCTGGACGGTGGCCATCCTCGGCGCCACCGCCGGGCTCGCGCTGGTGGCCGACTATTTCCTGCGCTTCCCCGGCATCGTGCGGGCCGGGCTACTGGGCGGTTGGCTGCTGCTGGCGATTTGGGGCGTCGTGCGGACATTGCGGGTCTTTAGCCAGAGAATCGACGTCGATGCTCTTGCGGCCCTTATTGAAAGCGAATACCCGAACCTGGCCGAGCGGCTAACGACTTCGGTGGAATTGCAAGAAGTGCGCGATGGCAGCCACGGCTCCAAGCAACTCATCGACCTGTTGATTCGTGAAACCGAAGTTCGCACGCGCAAGCTCGACTTTTTGAAAGCGGCGCCCGAAGGCGGCACCTGGCAACTGGCCGGCACCGCGTTTCTGATCCTGGTCGTCGTTGCCTTCCCGGCCGCAATCTGGCCGACGAGCTATGGCCGCGAAGCACAACGGCTTTTGACTCCGTGGCGGCACGCCCCGGTCGGCTACGAAATCTCCGCCGCCACCGGTGACGTGGCCGTGGCCCGCGGTCAGGCGCTCACGCTCTCCGCCATCGTTCAGGCAACCAGCGGCGGCGAAAAATTGCCCGACACGGCCACCCTGGTAATGATCGATGCCAACGGCAAAGCAACGCACTTGCGCATGAAGACCGAACAAGCCAATGTCTTTGCATTCAAAATGAATTCGGTGAACGACACCTTCCGCTATCGCGTGGAAGCCGGCGAGGCCGTGGGCAACACGTATACTGTGACGGCGGTTGATCCGGTGCAACTGGCCGGCGACAGCCCCGCCATCACCATCGAGGCGCCGGAATATGCCCGCAAGAACGTGGAGACCAAGACCTTCACCGGCTTGAGCGATTTCTCCGCCCTGCAATACAGCAAACTGACATTCCAGTTCCGTTTCAATCGGCCAGCCCAGTCGGCGGTCCTCGAATGGTATCCGGAAGGTGCCGACCTTACGGCCGCTTCCGTTAAGCCGACCACCCGCCAGAAGCTCGATTTGGCCGACGGCAACACCACAGCCCGCCTCGAATGGCCGGCCATCAAGAGCGGCAGGTTCGCGCTAGTTCTCGAAGCCGAGCATGGCATCCGCACCGAGCTGCCGCCGCAATCGCTGGCAGTGCTGCCCGACCGGCCGCCGGCTTTCGTGAAAGTCGGGGGCGCCACCGAACAGACGCGCTCGGTCCCGGCTTACGAAACGGTGCCGCTCGACCTCGCCCTGGCTGACGACTACGGCATCGACGTGGCCGTGATCGAGTATCAGGTGAACAACGACCCCGTAAAGACGGAAATCATCCCGCTCGAGGAAGCCGGGCAAACGCAGATTTCGGTGCGGTATCCGTTCAAGCTAGCCGGCAAAGTGAAAGAAGGCGACACGATTCGCTACCGACTCAAGATTGCCGACAATCGCCGTGTGCCGGAAGCGAAGCTGGAACCGAATGTCGTATACCACCCAGGCGAAGACCGCTGGTTCACGCTCAAGATCGCCCGGCAAGCCGAACCGCTGAAACAGCAGGAAGTGATCGCCCAGCGCGACGATATTCGCAAGCGGCTGCAATCGCTGATCGAAGACCTGCGCGGTGAACAGCGCCGCCTGTACAAGGCCAAGGAGGAGGCCCGCAAGGCTGAGGCGCTGGCGCCGGAGCCTGCGATCCTGTTGCAAGAGTTGCGCAAAGAGCATCAGACCAATGAGCGCACACTGAAAGAGTTGGCCAGCGATGTCGGTCTCACGCCCGAGTTGCAGCCGTTAGCCAATCGGCTACAAGATGTTGGCGATCAGGAGATGCGCAACGCCGCCAATGAGCTTCGCCAGGCGGAGCGCGAAAAGGCGTCGAAGCCGCGGGACCAGGAATTCTCCAAGGCTGACAAGGACCTGGAGAGCGCCATCAAGCGCCTGGAAGATCTGCAAAAGGAAAACGAACGCCTTGCCCAGGCCCGGCTCGATCAGATGAAGATCGAACAGTTGGCCGAGCGCGAAAAGCAACTGGCGGAGAAAGCGGCCAATGAAAAGGACCCGCAAAAGGCCCAGGAACTGGCTCGCGAGCAACAAGAACTCAAGAACGAGTTGCAAAAACTAACTGAGCAGAGCCCGGAACTGAAGCAGGCCATGAATGCGGCCCAGGCCGATGCCGACAAGCAATTGGCCGACAAGGCCCGCGAACTGGCCCAGCAGCAGCGCGACTTGCAGCAGGCGATGAATCAGACGCAACAGGATGCCAAGAAGCAGCAACTCGCCGACCTGGCCAAGCAACAGCGCGAATTGGCAGAGAAGGCGCATAAGCTGGCCGATGAAACCCGTCTACCCACGCAGGCCGCCCAGACGCCGCAACTGGATGCTTCGAAGCCCAAGGAGGCCGCCGACGCGCTGGACAAGGGCGACCCGAATCAAGCGCTCACTAAGCAAGAGCAAACGGCGCAAGACCTCGACCGGCTGGCCAACAGCCTCGACAAGGCAGTCAATCTCGCCAAGGATCCGCGCGAAGCCGCCAAGCAACTGGCCCGGCTGGAAGATGAACTCAAGAACCGCACGAGCAACGAAGCCCGCAAGACGCCGCTCAACCAGATGCCGGCCGAAAAGCTCGACGATCTTCGCAAAGAGCAAGAAGCCATTAAGAGCGCCGCTGAGCGCATTTCAGTTCCGGAATCGATTAAAGAAGCACTGAAGGAAAAAGAAAAAGCCATCGAGCAAGCCGCCAAAGCGGCAGACGCACTTCAAAAGAAGAATCAGCCGAATGCCGAGCAGGCGATGAACGAAGCGAAGCAAGCGCTCGACCGCCTGGCCGACAAGCTGCCCACGCTGCAACAACGGCTTGACCAGGCCAAGGGCGAAATGACGAAACTTCGTCAGGCGCAAGAGAATCTCTCGCGCCAGGCGGAACCGCTCGCCAAGCAGGCCGAGCAAAACGACCCCAACAATGAACAGGCCCGCAAGGAGCTCGCCCAGAAGCTGGCCGAGCAGGCCCGCAAGCAGGGCGAGATTGCCGACAAGCTCAGCAAGCTCGACCTGCCCTCACTCGAGCAGCGGCAGGAACGCACGGCGGATTCAATGAAGAAGGCTCAGGACGACCTAAAGAACGCCCACGCTCAAGACATTCCGGCTTCGCAACAAGATGCCAAAAAACAACTGGAGCGCCTGGAGCAAGCACTCTACGGTCAGAAACCGCCGGATGAAAAAGCCGCCGAACTGGCTCGCCGCGAACAGCAACTCGCACAAGAAGCCACGAAGCTGGCCGCCCAGGACAAACCCTCTCCCGAAAAGATGCGCGACCTGCAAAACCAACAACGGCAAATCGCCCAGGAGACGCAAAATCTGCACCCCGCAGCT
>DATGHS010000264.1:0-14562 GCA_035307785.1 Gemmataceae bacterium | reverse complement strand
CCGTTGCCCCCCGACTGCCGCTTTCGGCTTCGCCGGCGAAGCCGAAAGCGGCAGTCGGGGGGCAACGGAGTGACCCGTCATGGCGAAGGCGCGTTTCCGAATTGTCGATTTTCTCGCATATGTCGTCGTTCGCATCGCCATCGCGCTCATGCAATTGCTCACCAATCGTGCCGTGCAGCAACTTGCATTCGCGCTCGCCTGGCTCGGTTATCATGCCGACCGGCGGCACCGGCAAGTGGCCGACGAGAATCTGCGGTATGCTTTCCCCGAAATCGATGCTGAAAAACGCGACCAGCTGGTGCGTGGCTGCTTTCGGCACTTCGCATTACTGATCACTGAAATCGCTCGTATGCCGCGAAAGCTGCACGTCGGCAACTGGCGGGAGCATGTCGAGCTTGTGAATGGCGACGTTTTGGCGAAAGCCATGACCTCAGGCCGGCCATGCTTGCTGGTCGGCGCGCATTTTGGCAACTGGGAACTGGCCGGGTACACCATGGGCTTGCTCGGCTTCCGCACGCATGCCATCGCCCGGCCGCTAGATAATCCTTATCTGGATCGCTTCCTGCGGAAGTTCCGCGAAGGCACCGGGCAGCGGGTGTTGGCCAAGAAGGGCGACTTCGAACAGATGACGGACCTGCTGGCCGGCGGCGGCCTGCTCGCGACCCTAGCTGACCAGGACGCCGGGCAGCGCGGCCTGTTCGTCAATTTCTTCGGCCGGCCCGCGTCCAGCCACAAGGCCGTTGCGCTCATGGCGTTGGAATACAATGTCCCATTGCTGGTCGGCGGCGTGCCCCGTGTCGGCGAGCCGATGCGCTATCAGGTGGTGATCGAAGACGTAATCGAGCCAGCCGAATATGCCGCGCGGTCTGACGCCGTGCAAGCCATAACACAGCGCTTTACCAGCGCGCTAGAGCGCCTGATTCGCCGAAACCCGGAGCAATACTTTTGGCTGCACCGAAGATGGAAGCATCAACCGAAGGCGCGAGTATCGAGATGGGCCGCGTAAGTGAGCAGAATTGACGAGCCGGAAGCGTAAGCGAGGAATCGCGGCGGATCCGTCGCTTACGCTTCCGGCTCGTAATATCTACATCTTCTTCCCCATCGCCGACGCGACTTTGCGGCACGTCGCCATCATCGCGCGAAACGCTGGGGGCGACAGCGCCTGGTAGCCATCGCTCAGCGCTTTCTCTGGGTCAGGATGCACCTCGACGATTAGCCCATCGGCCCCGGCGGCGATGGCGGCGGCGGCCATGGGGGCGACCAGGCTCGACTTGCCGGTGCCGTGGCTCGGATCGACGATCACCGGCAAGTGCGTGGTCTGCTGCAAGTACGGCACGCTGGCCAGTGGCAACGTGAAACGGGTGTGGTCTTCGAAAGTGCGGATGCCGCGCTCGCAGAGCATTACTTGCCGGTTGCCGGAGTTCAGAATGTACTCGGCCGCGAGCAGGAATTCATCCATCGTGGCCGAGGGGCCGCGCTTGAGCATTACCGCCACATTGGCCTGGCCCACCGCTTCCAGCAACGGGTAGTTCTGCATATTGCGGGCGCCCACTTGCAACACGTCGGCATACTTCGCGACCATCTCCACGTGCTCGGGCGCCATGACTTCGGTGACAATGGCGAGGCCGGTCTTTTCTCGGGCTTCGGCCAATAGTTCCAATCCTTTTTCCTTCAGTCCCTGGAAGCTATAGGGGCTGGTTCGCGGCTTAAAAGCCCCGCCGCGAAGGCCGGTGGCGCCGGCTTCGCGCACCATTTCTGCCACCTGCAGAATCTGCTCCCGGCTTTCGACCGAACACGGCCCGGCGATGACGGCCACGTGGCCGCGCTTCACTTCCAGCAGGCGGGCCTTCACGGTGGTGGGCTCGGTCTTTACCTCGGTGCTGGCCATCTTGTACGGGGCCAGGATCGGCACGACTTTCTCGACGCCGACGGCGTTTTCCAGCGCCTGCTTGGCCCCGTCGCGCTTCTCGCCCAGCGCGGCAATTACCGTACGGTCGGTGCCGACAATTAAATGACTGCGTAAGCCCAACCCCTCGATGAGTTCGACCACGTGCTGAATATTCTTCTCGCCGGCCTCCGGCTTCATCACGACAATCATGCAGGCTCCTTACGGCGGATATCACAATTAACCACAGAGATCACAGAGAACACAGAGGAAGAGTTGAGTGCATAGCCCGGTCCATTCTCTGTGAACTCTGTGAACTCTGTGGTTAATTCTTCTTAATCACTGTTCTTTATAGCAGGCGGAGTTGTGCGCCGAAAAGAGAGTGTCTCAAACAATAACGCCGCAAGCAGCTCCGCTGCTTGCGGCGTTGCGGGTTCGTTCTCAGACTCCGGCCATCGCCAGGGGCCGCTTCCGTCGGATCTCCGGCTTCTCAGCCGGAGCAGCCTCCGTTTCGCTGCCAAGCACTTCCTTCAGGCGCAAGCGCGCCACGTGCAGCCGGCGCTTGATCGTGCCGACCGGCGTCTCGAACTCGCGGCTCATCTGCTTGAGCGTACGGCCGCGAATGTAGAACGCTTCCAGCGTCTCGCGGTCGAGCTCCTTCAGGTGCTGCAAGCCGGCGTGCACCTTTCGGCGCGCCTCCGTGCGCTCCAGGTCTTCCAGCGGCGTCTCCGTCCGACCGGCCGTGTTCTCGAGCATTTCCTGGTCGCTGCCGTGCGCCAGGCCACGTCGCGTCAGCCGATTGATGGCCATGCGGATCGTGATCTGCCGCAGCCAGCCGGCGAAGCAGCGTGCGTCTCGCAGCTGACCAAGCTTGCGCATGGCGTGCACGAACACGTCCTGCGTGAGTTCCTGGGCCTCGGTTGCGTCGTGCATCCGGCTCAGGGCCGTGGCGTAAACCGAACCCTGGAACCGCAGCACCAGCTCGCCGTAGGCTTGCCGGTCGCCGAGTCTAGCCTTTTCCACCAGCACCGTCACTTCGTTCCAACTCATGGTAATAGTGTCCCGTCCCGATCCACTCCAGGGTGGCTCCGCAGTTATCGGGAGAGTCGCTCGCGCGCCCAGGATCAGTGGTTGGGCGGCCCAGCACTCTCGTGCGGAAGCAATGCCGCTTGCGGCGTTGCAAGTAGAGCAATGGGTTTGCGTTCGAAACGCTGGTCGCGTTCGTTGCAGAAATTCAGTCTTCGGCTGAACTCTTGGCTAACGGACGCCTTCGGCACTCGCGTTGAAAGCAACCAGGTTCACTCTGAACCAGCGTTGCTTTTCGCTCGGGCATTTACCACTCTCGGTAATGCCCGACCATCGTTTAGCGATAGCTGACCTCGCTATCTCGAGGCCTAAACGCGAACTGCCGCCAGCTAGGCCATCGGACCGACCGGTCCGCATTGGGGTATGATCCCGATAGCTTGTGGGCATATCGGGCAACCCCAACGTTTGCACGCACGGGTCGGCCTGGCGCTGACAGGACAGGGATACCGGACCTGCCGCGACCAGCGTGAATCCGAATCCCTTACGTTCGGCCACGCGATTGGCATTCAGCCGCGCGTTCAGCACCAGGGCATTCAGATTCAACTTGGCCATGACAGACCTCCGGACAAACGGAAAAGGAGCAACAGCGGTTTATTTTCCCGCGGTCGCAAAAGATGGTAAACTTAGTGAACTATTCCTCTGGAAAAACCTCGCCAAAAGAAAGAAACCAAGGGAAAAACTACCCGCCACCGCAGCGGATAACTCATTCTATCACAGGATTCGCAAACGAAAAAGTGGACCGTAGTTCGATTCTACTGCCCAAGTCAAGTCCGCGAACCCAGTCGCACCAATAACCCTCAGACGCATGAGCGCTGCGCCGGGTTCGCGCATTTTTTATTTTTTTTTCGACTAGCGCCGCTTGCGGCTTCACAGGGGTTGAATTCTAGCCCCGTGCCTTCGCTGACTTCCCACTTGCCCGGCCGGCGGAGCCGGAAAACATGGCAGTCAGCAAAAAATGCGAGGGAATATGCATGACGATGGGGTAGAGTAACAGCGCGATTAGCAGGAATTGCTGCCGCGACACACCTGTGTTCGCTGGATTCTGCGGCTTGCCGAAAGGGCCGAATACCCAGTTGATGTTGTCCTTGATGTTTTCTTGCACGTCGCCGAAATTCAAGCTGACCCAATATGTCAACGGAAAGACGATGGCGATTGTAGCGAGCTGTAGCCAAATGGCCCGGCGGTCGTAGCCAAAGCGATACATGCCCCAAAAGAATATCAGTGGCATGAGCATGTGGAACATGGACATCGTCTTGCGAAAGCTATCAATCGTCGGGTCGAACATGTAGTCGGTGCCAAATTGCGAATGGTAATTGAAAACCACTCGCCCGGCCCATTCCGCGGACCAAAGGCTAAGGGCACGAGCCGACACGTCGAACGTCCAAAAGACATCGACAAAAAATAGCGACACGGCCTGCCAGGAAAACAGCAAGTTGTTCTCGGTCCAGAGCGCAATTCCGACCACGACATTGCCAAGATAACAAAGCCAAAAGAAATGGGGATACGGATAGGTTTTGCCGCCGGCAATCAGCCATCCGAGCAGCCAAACGTGGTAAGCCAGTTTTAACCAAAGTGGAACGCGCATGAGAGTGCCCAGTCCGCCTACGTTTTGCGCACTGGTATACTGCCGGCGTGCGCGAAACGCAAGCGGAACAGCTACTTTTTCGTTCGTCTATTGTTATTTTATAGCCGCCGGCTGTATTTCCGAACCGTGCGGCCGAAGACCGGAACATACTTCTTAGCTGGCATCGCTTCCGGCTTGGCGCGGGGCGCGAATGCTTCAAAGCCTTCAATCCGGTCGGCTTCGATGAGCTTGTTGATGGTGTTTTCAATGTTCGTCAGCAGCTCGCCCTGCTCCGGAGTAACGAAGGAGATGGCCACGCCGTCGGCGCCCATGCGCCCTGTTCGGCCGATGCGGTGTACGTAGTTCTCCACATCTTCCGGCAAGTCGTAGTTGAAAATGTGCGAAATTCCGGTCACGTCGATGCCGCGACCCACCACGTCTGTTGCGATCAGGTGGATAATCTTGCGCTCGCGGAAGGCCGTCATGATTCGTTCGCGGAGCGGCTGATTTAGGTCGCCGTGCATCATCGAGACACGCCGCACGGTCTCTTTCAAGCGCTGGAACAACACCTCGGAGCCCCGTTTCCGCTGGCAGAAGATGATGCTTTGCCGCGGCTGCTCGCGCTCGAGCACGCGAACCAGCAAATCGAACTTCCGGTCTTCATCCACCGTGAAGTAGCTTTGGCGGATATTCTCGACCGTTAGATTTTCTGGCGTAATGTTGATGTTGAGCGGATCGCGCATGTAGCGCCCGGTCAAACGCAATACCGGTTCGGGCAACGTGGCCGAAAGCAACATCGTTTGCCGATCGCTCGGGCATTGCCGCAGAATGCGCTCGATATCAGGTCGAAAGCCGATGTCGAGCATGCGGTCGGCTTCGTCGAGCACGATGTAGCGCAGCCGGCTGGTGTTCAGTATCCCGCGCTTGAGAAAATCGAGCACGCGGCCCGGCGTGCCAACGGCAATGTGGCAGCCTTTGCGAACTTCCGCGGCTTGCTGGCGGAGGCGTTGGCCACCGTAAATCGCCACTACGCGGCAATGCGGGTCGGGGCGAAGTTTGCGAGCTTCATCGCGCACTTGTACGGCCAGTTCGCGCGTGGGGCATAGAACCAGCGCTTGCGGACCAGCGCCATCCTCGGCGCTCCAATTGTGGTAGAACGGCAGCAAGAACGCAGCCGTTTTGCCGGTGCCCGTTTGGGCCTGGCCAATGACATCGCGTCCCTCGCAGGCAGGCGGGATCAGAGCAGCCTGAATGGGGGTGGGTTGGTGATAGGCGGCGCGGGTGAGTGCTTCCAGCAAACTAGGCGTGAGACTCATGCTGTGGAAGCCGCTCGTCGGTTCCACAATTTCAACAGGACTCAAACAACTATCCTCTTTAACAACAGTGTGCGTCCAAACTTGCGATTGTTCGCTTACATGTCAGAATCATACGCGATGCTTTCGTTTCTGTCCAGTCGGGTTCGACGTGTGACACGGGCTTGTCAATGGGGGAAGGGCTTGAGGGCGGGAGAGCAGGCATGGAATTATGGCGAGAATGTGGCCAGTTTTGGCCAGGAAGTGACCAGCCGATAGCTTTAAGGGTGGACCAAGCATGGATGCGCCGGCCCACCGTTCGCAAGGGTGGGCCGGCGCATCCATGCTTGGGCCACCCTACGATCGTCGGATTGACGCTGCGGCACGTCAATTGCATGATGCCTTCGCTAGAATTCTTTTTGTTCCACTTCGGAAAGGTTTATCGATGCCTCGCCGCCGCGCCTTCACTCTGATCGAACTTCTCGTTGTCATTGCCATCATCGCGATTTTGCTGGGCCTGCTCTTGCCGGCTGTGCAAAAGGTGCGCGAGTCGGCCGCCAAGACGCAATGCACAAACAACCTGAAGCAGATGGGGCTTGCCTGCCATAACTACCACGACGTGAATCAGGGGCTTCCGCCGGGTTATCTGGCCAATGCCGCCTATCCTTCAACGTCGCCGGGTTGGGGCTGGGCCGCGTTCATTCTTCCCTACATGGAACAGGACAACGTCTATCACCAGATCAACTTCAGCCAGCCAGTGGAAACGCAACCCATCATTCAGACCATGCTGAAGATCTTCATCTGCCCATCCGACACGCCGCCATTTATGCCTTTTGCCGTGACGGATGTCACGATGGCCACCATGTGCATGGCTGCGCCCAGCAGTTATGCCGCGACAGTTGGCAGCGATGATTCGGAGGTGGACGATCTCACCGGCAACGGCGTGTTCTATCGCAACAGCAAGGTACGACTGACCCACATCACCGATGGCACGAGCCATACCGTGTTCATCGGTGACCGGGCCTGGGCCGATAGCAAGGGCATCTGGGCCGGCTGCCCGAATGGAGCCGTCACCCGCCCTGGTCCGACGAATCCTTGGCCGAACACCACCGGCACTGCCCAATGCCTGACCCTGGTCCACAACAACTGGATCAACATCAAGACCGACGCCGACGGCGGTCTGGATGATTTTTCCAGCAAGCACACCAACGGCGTGAACCTGCTGTTCGGCGACGGCTCGGTGCGCTTTATGCGCAGCATCACCGGCCCCGGCCAGGATCATGACGATTTCATGGCCCTTGGCACCCGCGCCGGCGGCGAAGTAATTGTTGGATTGGAGAATTGATGTTCCGGATCCGCCGCTTCCCATCGGTCGTATGCGTCTTACTGCTTCCATTGTCCGGCGCTTGCAACCACAAAACGCAGCCTTTGCAATCGCACGACCACCCGGTGACGTACTGGCTGCAAGAACTCAAGAGTCAGGATCCCAAGGCCCGGAAGAAAGCGGTTACTGCCCTGGGCCACGTCGGCAAAGCCGACCCTGCCGCGATTCCCGCGCTAATCGACGCATTGCATGACGGCGATGCCGGTGTGCGGGACGCTTCGGTGCTGGCGTTGCTCAATTTGGGAAGCGATGCGAAGGAAGCCCGACCGGCGCTGACAGAGGCAACGAATGACAAGGATGCGACGGTACGCGACCATGCCGCGAAGGCGCTGGAGAAGATAAGGCAGTGAGCCCGCAGCGCGAGCAAGGGCGAAGGCGTGCTTCAAGCACTTTTCAGGGTCACTTGGGTAGTGCCGTCTTCAAGCGCGAATCGATAGCCATACGGGAAGCGTTGCGCGAACTCTTCCAGGTGCGATACCAGCAGGATGCATTTGAGCTCGCCGCGCAGCAGGTCAATCTCCTCCATCATCGTCTCACGGTTTTTGGCATCGAGGCAGCCGAAGCCCTCGTCGATAATGACAGTTTCGATGGGGCAATGCAGCCGGCTGGCGAACTGGCCGATGCCCAGCGCCAGGCTGATGGCGACGCGAAAACCTTCGCTGCCGCTGATGATGGCGTATTCGTTTCCGTCCGATTTTTCGACAACAAAGTGCAGTGCGCCTTTCAGCTTGGCAGTTTCTTCTGTTTCAAGCAATCGAATGCGCAACATGCCCGCCGAAAGGCGGTCGAGCACGCGGTTGGCATGGCCTACGATGGCCACTTCCGCCTGCCGGATCAAATGACGTTGAAGATTCTTTTCGCTGAGCAGCCCGGCCAGTTTTTCGGCCACAGCATGCTGGTGGTCGGACTGGCGCGACTTGTCGGCAAGCGTAGCGCGTTGTTGTTGCTGAGCCAACAAAGACTCGCGATCTTTCCTATGCTCAACGACTGCATCGCGTTGCTCGCGCTCTTTTTTTCGGGCCTCGACAAGCTCCTCTTCGACGTCAGCCGGTTCCCGGCGGCAAAGCTCGGGAATTGCCGCGATCTGCCTTTCGTATTCCGTGATCGAATCTTCCAGGGTTTTTCGGCTGCCAAGCGCTTGTGCTAGCGCTTGTGCGCGCGCGTCGGCCCGGCTTCGTTTGAGAGCGGTTAGCTCCTGCGTCCAGTTGTCGAAGTCGGCTTGGTTGGCTGCATCGGCCTGCACGCGCCAAGGAATGGGTAACAAATTGCGATAATTCTGTTCTTGCTGTTGGGCGGTTTCGGACTTGGTGCGCTCGGCGGTAACTGATTGAGCGATGGATTGTTGGTTCTTTTGCGCATCGTTGGCAGCTTTTTCCAATTCGCCGGTTTCTTTTTGCAAGCGTTTGACTTCACCTTGAAGGCTTGACTCTTTATTGCGTAAATGCAAAAGCAGCTTTTCGGCGCCTTCCTGTTCCTGCCGAAGTTGGGAGAGGTCGGCAGCATCCGGATACTGGGTCTGATTCCAATCGTTGGACGCCAAGCGGCCAATGCGGTTTTGCCAGGCCGGTTCCAGTTCTTGAAAAGCCTCTTCCAGTGCTACCTGCGCGGTTTTGGCTTTTTCCAGCGCTTGTTCACGTTGGGTGCGCGCCCTCTGCGCTGCTTCGCGCGCCAACTGGTGATCCTTGCGCGCTTGGTCGAGAGCCAGTTTGGCTTTCTTTTTTTCAACCTCCCAGCGAGCACGCTCCCTATCGGCTTCTTCGAAATCGGCTTGACGCTGCTGCAATTCCTCTGCCAGGTTCTGGCGTTCCTTTATGGCGTGTTCGGCCGAAAGCTTTTGGCCGCACCAACTGCACACGCCGCCGCCGGCTACGGAGTTGAAACGATTCTGTTTTTCGCGCGTCTCATTGCACTTTGTTTCGGCCTGAGTGACGGCTTTTTGCGCTTGATGGAATTGGTTTTCGGCCTCGGTTAAAGCGCATTCCAAGGGCGGGATGGCTTGGGCCTTGGCAGCCTCGTCGCGCTCATGCCCGGCCAGGGCATCGGCCAGTGGTTGCAGTGTGGCCATTGTCTCCAGCCAGTTCTTGCGCTGATCGTGGACACGCTTCAATGGCGACAAGGCCAATGTCAAATCCTGCTTGTGCCGATCCGTTTCCTCGCGCTGAGAGACGGTTGCCGTCAGTTGATTCTGTTGTTCTGCCAGCTGGTTCTTGAGTTCGTGCAGCGATGTTGCTCGTTGCTCCCCTTCGGCCGACAGTTCCTGTTGCTTCAATTCCAGTTTCGCAATCTCGCCCTGAGCCCGCTTTTGCTCCGCGCGCTGCTCGAGAATGTTTTTGAGGAGCGGCAAGACCAAATCAAGCTCCCTGAGGCGCTCGGCATCGCGTTTAATGGCCTCCTTATCCTTGAACAAGCGATCTTGCTCCTCGCGCTGCAATATGGCTTTATCCAAGTCGGTGCTTAGCCGCTTATGCTCTTCGGCTTGCTTTTTGAGTTGTTCAAGGCCGGCCACCGACTTAGCCGCCTCCTGTGCCGCTTCCTCGGCCTTCTGAATATTCTGATTCGCCGCGTCAATTTGCTCGGGGGTCACGTCGTCGATCTGTCCCAACGCGGCTTTCGCTTTCCCAGCCTCTTTATCCAGCTCCAGCCGCCGCTTGTCGGCGCGCTTGTGTAGCTCCGCATAAAAATCCAGTCCCACGATGGCCGCGATGGCCTTGAAACGCGTTTGCGCCGTAGGGCTGTCTTGATTTAGGAGGGTCTCGGCCTTGCCCTGCAGCAACAAGACCGACGTGGTGAAGCCTTCATACGAAATGCCGAGTATTTCCTTCAGCCGCCTGTTGCAGTCGCCGATCTTGGCGGCTTGCTTCACCGGCGCCCAATCGTTCTTCTTTTCGTTCCAGCTTTTCAGTTGCGCGGTCTGCTCGTAAGTGCCATCTTTGCGCGCGAGCGTGCGCTCCACGCGAAAGCGGTCGTCGCCGCTCTGAAATTCCAGCGCCACTTTCGCCAGATCGCTGGTTTTGTTGATCAAGTGTACGCTCGGCTCGCCGCCCAGACGGCAGCCTCCAAAAAGCGATAGCAAGATGCCGTCAAAGACCGATGATTTGCCGGAGCCGTTTTCGCCACAGAGGAGCGTGATCTGGTTGCTGGGAAATTGGAGCCGGTGTTTTTCTCGGAAGGAGAGGAAGCCTTCCAGTTCAATAGCTAGGGGAATCATGGGCTCGTCTCCGCTTTTTTGCGGCCTCGGCCGACGGGCTTCTCATCCAGCAGTTCCCGGGCCAGCGCCAGAATCTCGTCGCGGTCAGCATCGCCTTTCCTGGTCAATGTGTCTTCGAGAAAATGCAACACTACCTGCCGCGGATCGGACGTATCGCCCGGCAAGCTCTCATGATGCGTGGGCTCATTATGGCGGCCTTCGTCGATCACGTCGCGGTCATAGCAGTTCGGGAATATCCTTTCGATTTTTTTCAGAAGCTCATCGCGGTTATGCACGCCGGCTTTCCAGTGCAGGGTGTAATGCACCAGGGCGCGCTCATGCTCCGGATAGTCGTCCGTCAGCCGGGGCACTTGCGTGTCGGGATTGGTGATGTCAATGTCGTAAAATGGCGTGGCTTCCAGTGGAATTACCTGCACTGGCCCCTCGCGGCCTTTCGGCCCAACATCGAAAATGCACACACTCTTCAGATCATCCTTTTCACCCTTGTCGAGCCGGTCGATGCTGCCGCAATAACGGATGTGCTCTTCCTTGCCGATGAGTTGCGGCTGATGCACGTGGCCCAATGCGACATACGCGAAGCCGGCGGGAATATCGCCATCGCGGAAGTTCACATCATGGCTCTCATCGAGGCGGAAGCGCTGGCGAATCATGGCGCCGCCCACGTAGATATGGGCGACCAGCACCGTGGACAAGTCGTCGCGAAAGCGCTCGCGGTCGGCGAGAATTTTGAGTAAGGCAGTCCTGTACGCGGCCAGCAGTTGCGCATTCAGATCTGCCCGCGTACCTGTGCCTGCACCGGTAAGGTAGCGCGAAGGCATGGGATAGGGCATCATCACAAATTGCACTTCCTGGTTCTTGCGGTCGGCTAAGCGATAAAATGTCGGCCCCATAGCCAGGTAAAGACGGCCGGGCCGGATCAAACTTCCGGCCAGGTATTCATTTGGGTCGGCGAGTGCCAATGTACTCTTCAGCGTGTGACACGCCTGCTCCTTGTCGTGGTTGCCGGTGACGGCCAGGATTGTGCCGCTGTTGAGCAGAAATGGCCGGACGGCACGGCCGAGGTGATCGAGAATATCGGCCAGGTCTTCCTGCCGGTGCAGCTTATCGCTGAATAAGTCGCCGGCAATGAGCATCGTCTCGACCGAATTGTCTTCCGCAATCTCCATGATGCGCTCGACGGCGCGCTGCAAGTCTTCGGTGCGGTCAATGCCGCGCCGGCCAATTCGGTCGCCCAAGTGCCAATCACCGGTGTGTAGGACGCGCATGAGTTATTTCCTGCTAAGCGGAAACGGTTCAGGCATTTTCAAATTCCGAGAACCCACTGGAATTTTTGCCGCCCGCCTCCAGCACCGCATCCTGCCCACGCAGCGCCCACGGTGGAAACGGCACTTCTACGAGCATCGGCTCCCGGAAACTGTCCTGGATCAACATCTTCTCGTTGGGTAACAGGGTCACGGCCTTTTTGCGGGCTGAGTCGCTCAGGAAGCGCCAAACCTGCTGGTCGAGTTCGAGTGAGCCACTCTTGCCCAACGCCTTCAAGCCGGCGTTTTCGATCACCCGGGCGGAAACGAGCGACGCTTGCTGCTGGGCGCCGAAGAGCAAAATGCCTTGCGAGCGCATTTCAGCTGCCACGCGCTCGATGAGCTCCGTAATCGGATCATGCGAGCCGCGTGGAGCGAAGCGGTTCAATTCATCGAGCGTTACAAGATACACCAGCCCCTTTTGCACGTTGGAGCCGGTGCGCTCTTCCACCAGTTGGCGGAAGATCGTGGCCACCACGAAGCGCTGCAGCTGCGGCAGGCCGGAGAGCGCCGACAGATCGATCACTACCGGGTCGCGAGTGTCTTTCGCGGTCACGTCGAGCGGATGGCCATGCTGATCGCGGCGGCGCAAGATGCCGGCCCCGCCTTCCAGGAGCAGGCGCAGGAAGCGCCGGTATAGCTTCTTGACGGTCTGCGGCGCGTGGCCCGGAAGCGCCGAAGTTTTCTCTCCCTGCGACTCCGGCTTGAGCATCTCGAGCAGCTCGTCGAACGTCGCTGGTTGATTGGGCTGAAGCGTTCGGACGCGTTTGTCGCCGCGTTCCGATTCCTGAGTCAACTTATTCTCCAGATCCATCACCAGGGCGCCGAAGTTGGCGTCGTACACGTCCTCTTCCGCGAAGAGATAAGTGAACAAGCCGCGCTCGATGATGTCGCGCAGGCTCCAGCTGTAGGGCCGCACGTCGGCAGTGGGCCGGCCGGTATCGACCGGGATCGTCATGTCCTTTTGCTGCGGAGCGAAGTAGGCGACATTCCGGAATGGGGCCGGATCGGAAATGCCAAGTTCTTTCCAAACCGGCAAATGCTCGTCGGGCTTGAAGCGCTTGCTAAGCCGGTCGATATGAAACAGGTCGAAGTTTTTCACGTTGAGGATGATGGGCACCACCCGCAAGCGCTCCGGGTCGCTAGGCCGCTCGTGCTCCAACCGGCGGGCTTCGCGCAGCAGCAAGTAGTTGCAGTGCAGCAGAAAGCTCGACTTCGTGCCGCGGCCGGCCACGCCGTTGACGTTCATGTGCCCGCCGTTGGCGCCCAGCAGGTAATCGGTGTCAATGAAGCCGGGGCCAGCCCGATGGACCGCGCCATTCTTCACCACGCCGACGGCGAGTTTGTTTTCGATTTCGTCGGCCCCATAAGCCATTTGCGCATCGGCCACTTCTCCCAACAACACGTCACAGCCCTCCTTTGGCGGGCACAGCACGGCCGGCACGGTGCGCAGGATGGTCACCTGGGCGTAGTTGAAGCCCGGGCTGTCGAATGGCGGCTCGTAGTTCACGTCGCCATCGTAGCGGTCGATTTCTTGCCCCATGTCGCTTTGCCGGCTCTGGCGGAAGACTTCCGTCACCAGGCCGTAAAAGGTCACTTCCTGCGAACCGATCGCGCTTTTGGTCTTCACAATCTGCGTCTTCTCGATCAGCGTGTCGGGCTTGATCCAGAAGAAGAATTCCTCGCTCGTCGACTCCTTCCGGGGCGGCGAGGCGACTTTACCGATGCTGGACATTCAATTCTCCTCTCCGCTTGCAATGTTTGATTTTCCCTCCCCCCTTGTGGGGAAGGGTTGGGGTGGGAGTGAGAGCCTACGTCCCCCCACCCTAGCCCTTCCCCACAAGGGGGGTGGGAACAAAGCCACAAGCGCGCAAAATCATAATTTCGTCAACCGGTAGAAATGGTGGATGAACGGATTCATGGGTTGAAACAATGATTTCAGACTATCCTCCGCGCGCACAATTGGCTCAAGCGAAACCGGCTGCCGGCCATAGCTATTCTGCCGGCAACGGATGTGCAGGATGCCGTTCGATTGCCGGTCGATGTACTCGAAATTACTCTCATGCCGCTCGAAACAATCGCGGGAAATCTCGACCCGCACGTAACCCCAGTCAGGCATGCTGCCGGCGCCGCCTTCGAGCTTGAGATACCAGGAAATTACGTCGAGGTGCTTGCTCGGCAACTCGAAAACCGGCGTGCGCTGGCCAGGTTGAAGCGCCAGCAACGTGCGATAACCCTGTGGATGCAAATATTCGCCGGCGTGGCGCTTGATAACGCCGATCACATCCCAGCCGTCGAGCCCGCAGCGCTGATACTTGCCGATGCGGCCATCGACCACCACTGGCACTTCGCGATCGTGGCACAGTGCAAGCTCTTCCAGAGCTGTCATTTCGTGCAGCACGCCGATGCGCACTGCTTCGCTGTTGCGGCGAAAGTCGAAAGAGAGCTTCGGCAGGCCCGGTTCCTCGCCGTCCTCAGCGATTTCGCGATGGGGCCGCGTGGGCAGGCATTGCAAGCTCTCCGCCGTCAATGCCGCGGCGAACGATTCCACATCGTCCCATGGGAATGGATCGAAGATTGAAGCGACCACGCGCTCAGTGATGGCGAACTCACGCCGCAGGGTTCGATCCTCAACGCGAATGCAGACGCCGCCTATTTCCGCCAACCGGATCGGAATCGGAAACCCTTCCGGACTTTGCGCCCAGGCTACGTTTTCGCCGTGGTAGCAGCCGTCAATAAAGCGACAGGGCATTTCTTCCGGCGACGGCATGTCGCTCCCGGTGTCGATGGGCCGCCAGTCGAGCTCCGGGCGCTCGAGGTCGCGGCGCGGCGGCGAGTGTTT
>DATGHS010000263.1:0-6300 GCA_035307785.1 Gemmataceae bacterium | reverse complement strand
GCGGCGCTCCGAACCAAATGTCAGAACCACCTGAAGCAATTGGCCCTGGCCGCGCATAACTACCATGACGTGTATCAATGCTTCCCGCCAGGGTACGATGTTTCCGGACCTGGAAAGCAAACATCGCTCTTCGTGGAACTGCTTCCCCTTGTCGAGCAAGACAACGTATATCAGCATTGGAACTTTGCTAATCCGGCCGCGAATCAGGCCGGCGGCCCCAACGCTCCCGCAGCGACGGTCGTGCCCGTTTACGTCTGCCCGATGGATCCGATCTTCACGAATCCGCAAGATCGCGGCAACGGCAACTGGGCAGCGCTAACCAGCTATGCCGGCAATGGCGGCACGCGGACGTTGATGCCGGTGAACGCCAGCAACGACGGCATCTTCTTGCAAACCACGGCCGGCAGCGGTCGTATTCGTTTTGGCCAGATCATCGACGGCACTAGTAATACCCTTTTCTTCGGCGAACGCGTGCACGCCGACGGAAACTGGGATTCGTTTTTGAATGCTCCTTTTATTCCTCCACCGGTCGATCCGCCGTTCGCCCCGATGAGCACCTGGGGCGTTTGGGCGCCGACCGGCCTTTATGGCATTGCCGACGTGACCTTGAGTGGGCAGGCAACCATTAATTACTCGCAACCGTTTGGCTACGTGCCACCGCAGCCGACCATACCACCGACACCGCCGCAGCCAATTCCATGGGCGTCCTTTCAGCCATATTACGAGAACCGCCTGGCGGCATTCGGCAGCCGGCACACTGGTGGGGCTAACTTCGCGCTCGCCGATGGCTCGGTGCGATTTATCAGTCAGACACTTCCTCTGGCCACGCTACAAGCGCTTTGCACCCGCGCCGGTGGTGAAGTGGCAAGCCCGGATCAATGATTGAACCGGTCCAACAGCGTGTAACAAGTTGTCCGGGGGCGCGGTAAAGACAGGAATCAGCCAGGGCCGGCAGCCTTTATCTGACAAGCAGCCGCCGCCGCATTTCAGATTTCATGACAAACGAGTATAACCACCTGAAATTCGGCGCTTTCGGTGAAACCCAGCGCGGATTCCCTTGACTAAGCCCGATCGGGATAGGACACTGCGGCCCGAAGAATTTCCGCTACGCTTATACGGTAGGCCCGCGCGCGGTGGATTCCGGCAGCGTCAAGAAGCCCCAGCGCAGCGCCTGGTCTTGAACGTAATTCTTGCCGAGTGTGAGTGCGGTCACGGCCTTCGATAATTCATATCCCAGGTAAAAAGCGTGCGATGGATCGATTTTCGGATCATTGCGAAGCATCTCCGCGCCCAGGGCAAATGGATCCGAGCCGTGCAGGTACATCTGACCATTGATGACGTGCAATTCTCCCCTTTCGACGAAAATGCGGTAATTGCGGTCAGTAATCTGATTTGCTAGCTCAGCCAGCGCCGCCTCGCCCATCTCATAAACTTTGGGATCGCGCAGCAGAACCAAATTCGGTTCTAATCGTTTTGGCACGACGCGTTCGTGCACGGCATGATAAACGAGCTTGCGGGCCAGGTCCAACTCGCGCACGCAAGAGCGGCACCAATTGATGACCTGGGTGGTAAGGACGCTCCGGATGCCCAACTCTTGGCAAAAGCCGGCTAGCATCACGTTGATGGCCAGGGAATCGGCATCTGTCAGCTCGGTCAGGTTGCCAACGCCCATCATCATTTCCGCATCCGGATAGCGCCGTCGCGTCTCGAGGTAGCGGCCCAGCGAAGCGGCGAACCCAAAGCCAATGGGCTCCAAGATGGGATCGAGCCGAAAGGGAACCTTATCGTGTGCCAAGACTTGCACGGTTCGGTCCAGGCTGTCGAGGTCGGCCGGAGTGTCAGGAATAGCCACGACTTCTGCGCCGTAGCGCTCATGCCATGACTTGGCGCTGCGAACGTTGGAGCTATTGACGCTGAGAATAAGTTCCGCACCGGCAACCAGGGCTGCCTCGACTTCCACAGCATTGAAGCTATCGACGGAGACGCGCAACCCTTCGGCACGCAGTACGCTAACTGTTTCGGCAATACCGCTCCATGTGGAACCTGGGTCGCAACCAATATCGATTACGTCGGTTCCGTCGGCGCGGAGTCGACCGGCTTCCGCCACGACGGCTTCTCTGGGAAGTTGCGGTGCGTGATTAATCTCAGCAATAATCTCAATGTCGTATGCCCCGTAATTTGCCGGCGGTCCGGAAGCGCGGCCAAAAAACTCGGGCAGGTCACGCAAGTCCTTGGGTCCACGTTCGACGGGAAGGGCTGTAATCTTGCTCAACTCGGCGACGTCTCCCTGACAAAGCCCCGGCAGCAACACTCGTTCGATTCCCTTTGGCACGGTGAGGTGACGGGCGACCCAGTTGGTTGTAAGCAGCGCTGCTACCGTAATCGGCAAAACGGCAACGTCGGGCTGGAAGCCGGCCTTTGGGGCGAGTTCGGCCAGCAGTCGCCGTAGTGCCGGTTCGGCCAGTTTGCCAGTGACGAACAGAAATCGCGGTCGATCAGTCACGGTCTCCCTCGCGCCGGAAACGCCAGTTGGCGCCAAGCCAAAGCACAGCAGCTGCCAGAAAATACAGCTGCATGCCGAGAAGATCACCCCATAGCGGCACCACTTCTCGTTGGGCTTTACCGCGCATCGCGTCGTTCATCAGGTGCAGCCAGGAGGCGATGGGATTGAGACTTTGATCGAATAGTAGTCGCAAGCGGTTCGCCGAAACGCCGAATAGGGACTCGATCCGTTCGTTCACAAATTCGCCGGCCAGAAGCGTACTAGCGAGAAGGGCAATCATGATCAGCGCCCAACTCAGATAGGAGCGGAGCGTCGTGCGGCTCACGACCGAGAGAAAAAGTCCCAGGCTCACCGCAAAGAGCACATGAGCGACTATTGTACCCAAAAGCAGGGCTAAAGAAGCGAGCCGGACGCCACTGAAGCCGGCCAGCGCAAATGCGATTGCAAGCCCTACCAGAGTGCGCCGATATCTCCATATCGAACCCAGCCATTTCATCTGAAGGATTTCCTGCCGGGACAAAGGCAGCGAACTGAGCGTCTCCAGTGTGCGCTGTTCACGCTCGCGGCTCACACTGGCAGCTGCGCGAATTCCCGCCGCGATGACCAAATATGTAGCCAGTATTCCGATCAGCAGAAACGTGAGCCCGGCCACCGTGGAGCGCAGTTGCGATTCCTCGTCTCCCGAGCCGAGTGCGAGTAAGCACGCCATTGCGAGGAACACCACCAGCACCGTGAAATAGAGCCAGCCGAGATCGGTCATCACCAAAATCTCGGCGGATTGCCCCTGGCTCACTTCCTTCCATAGCAGCGGCCGGAGTCCAATTGGCGGCAATATTACCCGGGTGGGGCGCGGAATAACGTAAGGCTGAAGGGTAGGCGCTTTAGTCGACCGTCGCTCGTCCATTACGTGTTGTGCCAACGCGGATGAATTCGTGGGCGTTTCCAGTTCGAATTTGCCGGTTAGGGTTTCGGTGCGCGGCATCACCACGGACCGGCTTAACGACGGTCTGAGCAAAAACATGGACCAGCCCAGGCATGCCAAAGTGACCAAACCGTGGATGGCGCCGAAGCCGGCGAGCGCATTGAGCGTCGCTGCTACCGTCGGCCCATCCGGCGTCGCCTGGAGATGAGCCAGAAAGCCAACGGGCGAAAACAAGTGCGAAATGCCAGTCAATCCGCAGCACCAGAACGGCATCGAGGCCGCGCCATATGAGATGGTAACTGCGGTCCACGTGCGGCGGCACAGAATCGAAATCAGCAGACAAATACTGCCCACGCTCAGCAGGGTGACGCCCATCACGACAACGCCCGCGACCAGCTGAATGAGATCAACACCGCCCCAAAGTTGAGTAAGAGCAAGAATCGGCAGCCCGGCCAGGAGCACCCCAAAGAGATGCAGCCAGCGCCCCGCCAGTTTGCCCAGGATGATTTGATGGTTTGGCAACGGCGACAGCAACAGAAAATCAAACGAACCCTTCTCTTTCTCTTCGCAGACGGCTGCGCCAAAGTAAATCGGAGCCAATAGAAGCACGACAAGGCACTGTGCGGTCAGTAGGGCGTTGCAAATCTTATTTGCGAATTGTTCCAACTGCTCGCGCGGCAAGTACGGGTCGGTTGGCTGCAACGCAA
This sequence comes from Gemmataceae bacterium, assembly GCA_035307785.1. GTDB lineage: Bacteria > Planctomycetota > Planctomycetia > Gemmatales > Gemmataceae > DATGHS01. The sequence continues at coordinate 2,168 of DATGHS010000263.1, read as the reverse complement.
GGATGACTAACAACAGAACGACGGCGTACAAACATCGCAAGCCAACCGTGCGCCCCTTACGAGCGAGACGCACCGTTTCGAGGAAGAACACCGGACCGAGAAGCCAGTACCAAAGATGACGCAGCAGAACGAAAAGCAACAGGAGGGTGCTGCCGGCCAGCAACAGCACCAAAAACGACGAAATAGTAACTTCGACCGGTCCCAGATGCATTGCCATTCCCGCCGCCAGGACTGCATGGTTCTGCTTCCACTCTATGCGGCGTTGGGCTACGGCACAATTGCAAGTGGGATGAGTGGTGCTCCGCGGCGCTCGAAGACTCGCCCCGCGGCTTGGATTTTATCATTCACCACTCACCACTCACCACTCACCACTCACCACTCACCACTCACCACTCCCTCCCATACCATGAACCGTATGCCAAACTTCGTCTATTGCCCCGAGTGTGATCATCGAATTCCGTTGGGATCCGGCGATGCTCCGCGACGCAAGGTTCGTTGCCCGGTTTGCGGCGCACGCGTTCGTTCAGCCGAAGACGTGAACGCCGACTGGGACAATGACGACCGGCCGCGGCGGCGGAGGCCGCCCCAGCGCTCACAGGCCAAAGTTTGGCTGATCGTTGCCGGTGTGATTGCCGGGCTGGTCGTACTCGGCTGTGGCGGCATCATTTTCCTGGGCATACGGGCAATTCGGCCCACGTCGTTTCCCGAACAGACCGAGGATTACGTCCAGGCACGCTCTCACTTCCAGACGAAGCTTATGCGGCAGGGAGCCGCGCCGCAGGAGTGGGTTCAGGAGGTGCCGCCTCCCGGTGTCGATGAGGTGCAATACACCTCCGGGACTCTTAAGCTCAAAGCGTGGGTGACGCATCCCGAAGCCCGGCCAGCAAAAAAGCCGGCGGTCGTCTTTTTGCACGGCGGATTTGCGTTCGGTGAAGAGGACTGGGACATGACCCAGCCGTTTCAGGATGCCGGCTTTGTCGTGATGACGCCGATGCTGCGCGGCGAGAACGGTTTGCCGGGCTCATATAGCATGTTTTACAACGAGGTGGACGATGTGCTTGCGGCGGCCGAGATGTTCGCCAAAATGCCCCACGTGGATAGCCAGCACATGTATATCGCAGGCCATAGCGTCGGTGGGACAGTTACGCTCCTGACCGCGCTTACTTCAACCCGATTTCGCGCAGCAGCCTCTTTCTCGGGATCACCGGACCAGGTGGCCTGGGCGCGAACAGAGGACGACGACGTCGTGCCATTCGACAAATCGAACAAACTCGAGTTTCAGATGCGTTCTCCGCTTGCCTATCCGCGAAGTTTTAAATGCCCGGTGCGCATGTTCTATGGTAGTCAGGAATTTCTGTTTTCCCGCCCCAGTCAAAAAACAGCAGAACTAGCTCGGGCGGCCAATCTCGATGTGCAAGCCGTTCAAATACCTGGCGACCATGACACTGCCGTGGACCCGGCCATACAGCAAGCGATTCTCTTTTTCAAGGCGAAATAAACGACGATCTTTCCATTCTGAAGGGGGCCATGGCCATGGCTTGGCGTGGCTATGTGAAGGGCAATGGTAGTCTCACCATGCCCGCCCAAAGCGGCGGGCATAACACCAACCAATCGATATCGATTTGAACTACACCGGCCCTGTGGCCAAGCATACGTTGTGGCCGCCAAAGCCGAAGCTATTGGAAATGGCATAGCGCACTCTCTTTTCGCGTGCCGCGTTCGGCACGTAATCGAGATCGCATTGCGGATCGGGGTTGCGCAAATTGATTGTGGGATGAATCACACCGTGGCGAATCGTGAGCGCAGTAGCGATTAATTCCACACCGCCGCTAGCTCCTAACAAGTGCCCCAGCATGCTCTTGGTGCTGCTGATGGCAAGTCGCTGAGCATGCTCGCCAAAGGTCTTTTTAATTGCCACGGTTTCGGCCACATCTCCCAAGTCGGTGCTGGTGCCGTGGGCATTCACGTAATCAATCTGATCGGGCGATAGAGCGGCGTCGCGCAGGGCCAACTGCATCGCACCGATGGCGCCCAGGCCTTCCGGGTGCGGAGCGGTGATGTGATGTGCGTCGGCGGTGGTGCCGGTGCCCAATAGTTCGCAATAAATGTTCGCTCCGCGGCGTTTGGCATGCTCATATTCTTCCAACACCACTAAACCAGCGCCTTCG
>DATGHS010000262.1:0-5291 GCA_035307785.1 Gemmataceae bacterium | reverse complement strand
CGACTTGACCACCAGCTTCGCTGTAGAAGCATGTACGATCAACAATCAGCCCGACCTCTTTACCCGGCAGCAAGAGCCCACCAGAATTGACTATATTTCCTTCGACCCAGCCTAGAATTGTGGCTTCAGCGGCTAAGTCCGTGTACTTAAGGGCGTCATCGGTCTTCGGAAGGTCGCCTTGAATTGCCGTGACAATAATCTTCTTGCGGCCTTCGCTCGACTGCGTAATGAATTCCTGCCACAATCTCTGAAATTCGGTACGGTCCACTCGCAGCCCTAATTCTGCAGCCATTTGTTCGGTGATATCTACGAAGAATCCGAAAGTTGTATGCAGGTCAAACGCAGCTTTTCCAGGAATGATCGGAGGACTCTTGGCATGTTTAGTAATGAACTTACGTTGTTCCTCAACTGTTGTGGGAAGGCGAAGAGGCTCTCCCAAAGATTTCGACGAGAACCCGAATTGAGGCAGGGCGCCAGCCATCCGGTCGCCAACCCAGTAACCAAAGCCGGATAACTCGACCATCTCACCCCGCGACTCCGAAAGCGATTTCGCTATTGCTTTGGCAGCCGATTCATGGAAGAGCCCAATACCTCGTTCAAGTGTTCGCAGAAAGGCTTGCTCTTCTTCATTGATGATCCCGGCAACCCTCTCAGGATTTTGCTTGAGCTCCGGAAATACCGAACCAATTTGTTCGACGACAACCGGGACCAACAAATGCAAAAATGGCGCTGCAGTTCCAAACTGCTGCCAGCCAAAGCGCTCCGCTCGCCTAAGAATACTACGCAAGACATAGCCTCGTTTCTCATTACTCGGCACGGCACCATCGGTAATGGCAAATGTCAGCGCGCGAATATGATCCGCAATGACTCGGTAAGCCGTATCTTTCAAGTCTTCGAGCTTGCCAGTATACTTCGGTGCCTTCGTCACCTTCTGAATCGCGTCAAACAATGGCGTAAACACATCCGTGTCATAATTGCTCTCCTTCCCCTGCAGAATCTTCGTAATGCGCTCGAAGCCCATGCCGGTATCCACGTGCTTGGCCGGCAACGGGGTCAGGCTCTTGTCGGGGTTGCGGTTGTACTGGATGAACACCAGGTTCCAGATTTCGATCACATCCGGCGTGCCCTTGTTGACGAGCTTGGCACCGCTCTTGTCGGGCGTGCTGTCGTAATGGATTTCGGTGCACGGGCCGCAGGGGCCGGTTTCGCCCATCTCCCAAAAGTTGTCTTTCTTGTTGCCGAGATGAATGTGCGATGGATCGACGCCTGCCACCTCGCGCCAGTACTTGGCTGCTTCATCATCGCGCGGCACCTTGTTCTCCGGATCGCCTTCGAACACAGTCACATGCAGACGGTCCTTGTCCAGGCCCCACCATTCCTTCGAGGTTAGCAGTTCCCAGGCCCACTGGATCGCTTCCTTCTTGAAGTAATCGCCGAAACTCCAGTTGCCGAGCATTTCGAAGAAGGTGTGGTGGTAGGTGTCTTTGCCCACGTCGTCGAGGTCGTTGTGTTTGCCGCCGGCCCGGATGCACTTCTGCGTGTTGGCCGCTCGTTTGTACGGCCGCGTGCCGGTGCCCAGGAACACGTCCTTGAACTGGTTCATGCCCGCATTGGTGAAGAGCAGCGTGGGGTCGTCGTGCGGCACCACCGGCGACGACGGCACAAACGTGTGGCCATGCTTCTGGCAAAAGAAGTTGATGAACTGCTGGCGAATTTCGCTGGAGGTTGGCATTGGCAATCTCGGGGAAAATCTCGTGTCTTCAGGAAAGACAAAATCCATTTCCGTTGGGTTCAGTTATGAGGAAAGGATAGGAAGCGGATGGAACGGAACCAACGGGCATGACATGCATGGACGAATCGCATAGTATCTTCAGAAGAAAAAACAAACCACGGATATCACGGATAAGAAAACTTGCAGCCAATGTCTTATCCGTGCTATCCGTGATATCCGTGGTTTAAATATTTCATGACTCATTTCGAGAGATACCATGTTCCGCCGTTGCCTCCTGATTTCAATCGTCTTTTTGCTTCCCGCCCCGCTCCTTGCCCAGCCGCAGATTGCGCCGCAGGAGAAGTATGCCCCGGTAGCGGCCAACGTCGAGAAGCTGATCCAGCACGAGGTCGAGCAGAAGAAGCTCCCGGCGATCTCCATCGCACTCGTCGATGACCAGACCATCGTCTGGGCCAAGGGCTTCGGCTATGCCGACCCGGCCACGAAGAAGCCGGCCACGGCGGAAACTGTGTACCGCGTCGGTTCCGTTTCGAAGCTCTTCACCGACATCGCCGTCATGCAGCTGGTCGAAGCCGGTAAGCTCGATCTTGATGCGCCGGTGGCCAAGTACATTCCAGAATTCCAACCAAAGAATTCGAAGGGCAAACCGATCACCTTGCGGCATCTGATGACGCACCGCTCCGGCCTGGTGCGCGAGCCGAAAGTGGGGCACTATTTCGATGCCGAGAATACAGACCTGGAAAAAATGGTCGCCAGTCTGAATGAATCGGACCAGGTGCTGGCCCCCGAAACGAAGATTAAGTATTCGAATGCCGCTGTGGCCACGGTGGGCTATGTCCTTCAGCGCACGGAAAAAGAGGAGTTCGCGAGGTATTTGCAGCATGCGGTGCTTGATCCTTTGGGCATGAAGCACAGCAACTTTGGCCCCACTCCGGAATCGCAAAAGGAACTGGCGAAGGCGATCATGTGGACGTATCAGGGCCGCGAATTTCCGGCCCCCACATTTGAGCTCGGCGAAGCACCGGCCGGCTGCATGTACACAACCGTGCTGGACCTCGGCAAGTTCATGAGCGTGCTGGCCGCGAATGGGAAGACGGCGAATGGCCGGATGCTGAAGCCGGAGACCATCGAGCAGATGTTTACGCCGCAGTTCGCCAAGCCGGAAGAGAAATCCGGCTTCGGCATCGGTTTCATGGTCGGCGAATTGCAAGGGCACAAGCGCATCGGCCACGGCGGGGCTATCTATGGATTCGCCACCGAACTGGCGTATCTGCCGGAAGAAAAGCTCGGCGTGGTCGTGGTCATTTCCTGCGATTGCGCCAACCCGATAGCTACCCGCATTGCCAATGAGGCATTGGAACAAATGCTGGCGCTCAAGCATGGCAAAGAGTTGCCGAAGATCGCCCAAAGCGAGCCGCTGTCGGCTGACGATGTTCGCCAACTCGCCGGCCGCTGGAAGGACGAAAAGAGCGGCCGTTTCATCGATTGCACCTCCTACCAGGGAAAAATCTATGCGACCCCGTCCCGGGGCGGCTCGCGTGTGGAGATCCGCAAGGCCGACAAGGGATTCATCGTCGATGACCGCTTCGGCTACGGCACGAAGCTGGAACTAAGGGACGGCAAGCTCCTGATCGGCGACATCGCATACCAACACGTGGATGTTCCGAAGCCGGCCCCGCCGCCGACAAAATGGCTCGGGCTCATCGGCGAATATGGCGAGGATCACAATATCCTGTACATCCACGAACGCGACGGAAAGCTGTGGGCGCTGATTGAGTGGTTCTACCTGTATCCACTCACGGAAGAATCGGAGAATGTCTATGCTTTCCCTGATTTCGGCCTGTATCACGACGAGAAGATCGTTTTCGAGCGCGACAAGAGTGGCCGGGCTACTAGGGCAATCGCCGCGAATTGCGTTTTCAATCGCCGCACGATTTTGGGCGAAAACGGCGAGACCTTCAAGATTCAGCCGATTCGACAACTTGAAGGATTGCGAAAAGAAGCGCTCGCTGCCGAGCCGCCGCATGAGCCGGGTCAGTTTCGTAAGCCGGAGTTGGTCGATCTCACGACGCTTGATCCCACGCTGAAGCTCGACATTCGTTATGCGACCGCGAACAACTTCTGCGGCACGCCGTTTTACACATCGGCCAAGGCCTTCATGCAGAAGCCGGCCGCCGAGGCGCTGGTGCGGGTGAACAAGAAGCTCGAAGCCGATGGTTACGGCCTGCTAATTCACGACGCCTACCGGCCCTGGTTCGTGACCAAGATGTTCTGGGATGCCACGCCGGACAAGTTCCATATCTTCGTGGCCGACCCGCTGAAGGGCTCGCGCCACAACCGTGGCTGTGCCGTAGACCTCACGCTTTACGACCGCAAGACCGGCGCGCCGATTCAGATGACCGGCGTCTACGACGAGATGTCCGATCGCTCGTGGCCAATGTACCCCGGCGGCACCAGCAGCCAGCGCTGGCACCGCGACTTGCTCCGCAAGGGGATGGAGTCGGAAGGCTTCGCCGTGTACGAAGCCGAGTGGTGGCACTTCGATTACAAGGACTGGAAGGAGTATCCGATTTTGAATTTGACGTTTGAGCAGTTGGCGGAGAAGAAGTAGAGAGTCCGCCGCGTTTCACTTTCATGTTCGGTTGTGCTCCTACAGAGCAAGTTTTTGCTGTTTTCCAACGGCAAAACGCGCCGCGTTTCAGATTTCACGAAAACAGAGAGTAACCCCCTGAAACGAAACGCCAGCTGGTGAAACGCGGCGCGTCTGGCCGTGGAAAAACCGCATTTTTACTGTTGGTGGGGTTGCTTTTTACGTTCTTGAATCTGACGTTCGAGCGGTTTGGGGAGAAGAAGTGTCAATGCCCTGGCTTCGGCAGCCGCTGATGTGTGCTTCGAGGACATTTCACCATGAGATACAAGAAGCTGCTGCTGGCGCTGTACCTTTTTTCGATAGTCGCATATGGAACCTCGTTCCTTATGGATTCAATCGTCGACCATCACAACCACGAGCCGACTGTGCTCAAAGGCAACGCCGTTTTCTTTCAAGTCTTTATCCTCTTCGAATACGATCTGAGAATTTCATTCATCGACTTGGTCTTCCCTTGGGCGTGGTTGGCAAATGTGGCCTTTTGGATTGGCGTTTCACTATTCGCCTTACGAAAGGACCGCGGCGCGCTGCTGGCGGCGGAAAGCGCGGTTCTTGTGGCCTATCCCGTGCTTGGCATGTGGATCTGGGGAATCCCGTTCATTGACTTGACGTATGGCTTTTTCGTGTGGTCTGGAAGCATGGTGCTGCTGGCGGTGGCAGCCAGATATCGACTCTATTATGAACGGCGAAAACATGTCGGCTAGAATGCACGATTACCAATCTATCTGGGAACGATTTCAAGACGGGAGGATGCAATGGATCGCCGGGAATTCATCGCTACCTCAGCCGCGACCATCGGTCTGGCCCAAATTGTCGGCACCGCGTCACTCGCGGACGAGCGCACGGAAATCCTCTACAACGGCATCCAACTGCCCAAGCCCTGGCCGCCGCGTGGCGACAAGCTGACCCTCG
>DATGHS010000261.1:0-6384 GCA_035307785.1 Gemmataceae bacterium | reverse complement strand
TAGCGCTCGGCGCGCGGCAGCAGTTGCAAGAAGCTCGTACGCGGTTTTCGGCGTTCAATGACGGCGGAGACTTTGCCAGGCGCATGCAACAGGGTGTACAGCGGCGCCTCCGGCCAGAGCCGGCAGAAGGGCTCGAGGCATTTCTCGCCTCCGCGCATGCCGGTGAGCCAGTCGTGAACCAGCGCGGCGCGGATGGTGTCCAGCGCTTCCATGCGGGGTGCCTCCTGCAGTCGGTGCCGGAGAGTCTACCACCAAACGCATTTCCGGAAAAGGCTGGCTGAGCAGTAAGCGGTTGTACTAATTATGCCGCGGGAAGGGATTGGCTTGCTGCGAAACGTCAGATATATTTCAATATGGCAGTCGTTTTTGCCTGCTCCCTCTGGCATTAGTGGCAAAATCGATTAGCATAAGTCCAGTTCCCCAAGCCCGTCTAGCAAGCTGGGGCCCCTTCGGCGGAAAAAGTTAGACTCGGCCCGGTCTGGATTTGCCGTGCCACGTAAGCGTTGGAGTGGGAGAGAGGCCAATGGCCCTGACGTTGAATATCGGCAAATGCACCTTGCTCGGTAACTACCGGGAAAACAATGAAGATTCGATTGAAGTGAAAAACTTCCCGGACCTCAACGTCTGCATTGTGGCCGACGGGATGGGCGGCCAGGCAGCCGGCGAAGTGGCCAGCAAGAAAGCCATTGAGGTAGTCCCGAGAGAGCTTCGCAAAGGCCTACCCAACGCAAACACCGCCGACAACACAAAAACCGTCATCCGCAAATCCATCGTGCTCGCCAACGAAGAAATCATCCAGATGAGCAATCTGGATCGCGAGATGAAGAACATGGGCACGACGGTGGTGATGGCCGTCTGGCGAAAAGGCAACGAAATGTTCGTCACTGGCGTCGGCGATAGCCGAGCCTATTTGGTGCGAAGCAAAAAAATTGAGCAGCTAACCGTCGATCACTCGCTGGCCCAGGCACTCGTGGAAGCGAAGACCATTTCCGCAGCCGAAGCCAAGGAACACCGTTTTCGCAACGTGCTCTGGAAATACCTGGGCACGCGGGAAGTGGGCGAAGGCCCGGAAGTGAAGGCCATTTCCATCCAACCCGGCGACCGCTTCCTTCTCTGCACGGATGGCCTTTCTGGCGTGGTGCCGGACGACAAACTGTTGGATTTCCTTCTCAGCCACCCCGACCCGCAACAATGCGCTGACGGTCTGGGTCAACTCGCTCTCGAATCCGGCTCCAAGGACAATGTGTCTTGCATTGTCATTGATGTGGCGGAGAGTCGCTAGGCCGCTTGCGGCGTTGCGAGTCTTACACGTATAGTTGCGATGTCGGCTTAATCACAAGCTCCGGTATCGACACGCGCGCCGGCATTACGGCCACGAATAACACGGTCGCGGCCACGTCTTCCGAATGTAAGATTTTTTTTCGCTGTTCCTCCGTAACTGGGACCGGGCGATTGGCCAGGATCGGCGTATCGATTTCACCCGGATAAATATTGCAGACACGGATGTTGTTGTCCTTTTCCTCCGCCGCCACACAGATGCCGAGGGCCGAGAGGCCGAACTTGGCCGCATTGTAGGAAGCGCCGCCGAGCGGTCCGGAGCGCTTGCCTGAGACGGAATTGATGTTGATAATCACGCCGTCTTTGCGCTCGCGCATCTGTGGCAGCACGGCGTGCATGCAGTAGAAGGCCCCATCGAGATTCGCTGCGACCATGGTGCGCCACGATTCCGGCGTTAATTCCTTGATCGAGCGCTCCTTGATGTTCATGCCGGCGTTGTTGACGAGGATGTCGATGCGGCCAATTTGCCGGGTCGTGTCGGCCACCATCTTGTCCACGCTCTTCGGGTCGGTGACATCGACGGCGAAGGAAATGAGCCGCTCGCCAGCCGCGAGGTCCTTCATGGCTGCCTTCAGCTTCTCGGCGTTTCGGCCGCAGATGGCGACTTTCGCCCCTTCTTTCAGGAATAACCTGGCCGTCGCCAAACCGACGCCGCTGCCGCCGCCGGTGATGAGTGCCGTCCGCCCGTCTAGCTGCCCCATGTTGCGCCTCGCCATAGTATAAGATTGAGTTGACAAAAATGTTTTATCGACGAGTGCCGCTTGCGGCTTCGCGCTCGCGCGAAGGCAACGCCGCAAACAGCATACTTGGATCTTGTGCATGACTGATCGGACGACGCTCGCACACCTTGAAGTTCCTGTGGATGCGGGCGCCATTCCGATCTGGCGGCAAATTATCCGGCTCGCCTGGCCGGTATTGTTGCAGCAATCGCTCATCTTCAGCGTCGGCCTTTGGGACCGCTTTTTGGCCGGGAACAACACCCCGTCCGACGAGAGCCTGCACGTCGCTTTTCAGGCCGCCCAGACCAATGCGGCCTACATGATTTGGTTCCTGTCGTCTTATTCCTACTTCGTGAGCATCGGCAGCACGGCTCTGGTAGCGCGCTTTGTCGGGGCGCGCGACTTCACGATGGCCCGGCGAGCGACCAGCCAGGCGATGGTGCTGGCCATCGCGCTGGGCATATTCGGCAGCGTGGCGGGCTTACTTCTGGTGGGGCCCTTCATTCGCTTGCTCGGCGTGCCGGGGCCAGCCGCCGATATCGCGGTGCAATTCCTGAGGCCCCTTTTTACGCTGCTCGTGTTCCAGGTGCTCGAAGCGGCGGGAATTGCCTGCCTTGTCGGAGCCGGCGATACGCGCACCGGTCTGATGATCACAACGTGCGTGGCCGTGATGAACATGCCGCTATCGTGGTGCCTATTGCACGGGTACGGGCCGTTCCCCGAACTCGGCATCACCGGCATCGCTTATGGCACGGCTTGCAGCTACCTGATCGGAGGCACGATGGTAACGATCATCTTGCTGCGCGGCCGGGCGGGCCTGCGTTTGCGGCCGGCGCAGATGTTGCCCGACTTTCGCCTGATCTATCGGATCCTGCGCATCAGTGTTCCGGCCGCACTCGACAGCATGTCGGTGCTAGCCGGGCAGTTTTGGTTCCTAAGCCTGGTCAACGATTTGGGCGACGAGGCGATTACGGCCCACGGCGTGGCCCTGCAATGGGAAGCCCTCGGCTACCTTTCGGCCAACGCGTTTGGCATTTCCGCGATGTCGCTGGTCGGTCGTAGTCTCGGCGCACGGCAACCTGTCCTGGCCGCGCGCAGCGGCTGGCGCGCGCTCCTGATCGGAGGCGGATTTGTTTGTTTCATGGGCCTCGTTTTCTTCACACTCGCCCCACAGATGTTTCGCCTGGTTTGCCCGTATGAGCATCAGCTCCCGGTGGTGGAAATGGGCATTCCCGTCTTGCGCCTGGTTGCATTCGCCACTCCGGGCCTGTCGTGCTGCATCATTCTTACCGCCGCGCTGCGCGGCGCCGGCGACACCCGCTGGCCGGTGCTGTTCACCTGGATCGGCTTTTTATGCGTGCGCATACCACTGGCCTATCTTCTCACGGGCCAGCACACGCTCTTGGACGGGCGATTCGTCATACATGGCTGGAACGTCGGACTCTTCGGGGCCTGGCTCGCAATGTTCGCCGACTTATATGTCCGCGGCAGTTTTTTCCTGTTCCGCTTTGCCCGTGGCCGCTGGAAGGCGACCAAGGTTTGATGCCTTAGCGTGAAACGCTTCGCACGCCGCTAATCGACGATCGAAAATCGAATACAATATCTGCGTAACGATCCCGTCCCGAAGTCGCCCGAAAGGTTCCTGTCATGCGTCACCTACTTGCTTTGACCTGCGCGGTCAGCGTGGCCTGTTCTGTTTGGGCGTTACCCCCGCCGGGGCCTGTGCCGCGTACTGGATTGCCATCACAATTGCCCACCGTGCCGATCCGGCCAGTTGTCCCGCCAACGGCCTTTCCTCCCGGCACACCGCCGCAGCTGATTATTTTCCCCAATCAGCAGGCGTACTTGGCCAGCGCCTTCTTCTTCGCCGGCCCGGTGAACCCGCGCTTCAACGACACCTATGGGTTGCCGCATCCGCTGGCCGAGGTCATGCCCATGCCGGCATGGCAATCGTTGGGGATGGGCGCGCCTTATTATCCTTGGCTTTGGGGTTACCCGGACACGACCGCTACGGCACCAGCGGTCACCCATCCGTATCCGGCTGAAGCGGTTCCGCCCCCGCCGCCGAATTTCATTGACCGAGCCGTGGTGACGCTGGAGGTTCCGCGGGCCTCGGCGGAAGTTTGGATTGGCAAAGAGAAACTGGAAGATACCGGCAGCGTTCGCTATTTCTTTTCGCCGGTGCTTCAGCCCGACAAGCAGTATGTCTACGACGTGCGGGTGCGCTGGTACGAAGAGGGCAAGGAACGCACTCGTTCGCTGCGCCTGAACGTCAAGGCCGGCGAGCAGCCCGTGGTGATGGTGCTGGGCCCCCTGGCGAAATGACTCTCGGGCGCGGCAGCGGCGATTTCAGTATACAATGGAGACATGATTCGCGCTGCCGTGCCTTTAGTCGCCGATTTATCTTCGCGGCCTGCCTTTCTTGACCAATCCGCAGAAGAAATGTGCGCCTGGCTGGCGGCGCGCGGCCAGCCGGCCTGGCGCGAAAAGCAAATCCGGCGCTGGCTCGTGGCGAACCGGGCTGAGTCGTTCGAACAGATGTCTGATTTGCCGAAAGACTTGCGGCCGCTGTTGACCGAAACCTTCGCGCCGCTCAGCACGGTCATCGCGAAACACCAGGTCGCCAAGGATGGGACCCATAAACTTCTTCTTCGCCTGCAGGACGGCCGGTACATCGAATCCGTTCTCATCCAGGAAGACAAGCGGCGCACGGCCTGCATCAGCACGCAGGTTGGCTGCGGCATGGGCTGCGTCTTTTGCGCTAGCGGACTGAATGGCGTCGAGCGCAACCTGACGGCCGGAGAGATACTGGAACAGCTTCTTCGCTTGCGGAATCTGCTTCCGATTCAGGAACGGCTGACCCACGTTGTGGTCATGGGTATGGGGGAGCCGCTGGCGAATCTGGGCAACTTGCTGCAAGCACTCGAAGTCGCTGGACACAAGGATGGCTTGAACCTCGGCGCCCGGCACATCACGATTTCGACCGTGGGCCTGCCCAAGAAAATCCACCAACTGGCGGATCTCGGCAAGCAATACCACCTTGCGGTATCACTGCACGCTCCGAACGACGAACTTCGCAATCGCATCGTGCCGACCAACGAAGCAATTGGGCTTGCTGACATTTTGGCCGCGGCCGATTATTTCTTTGACAAAACCGGCCGGCAAGTGACCTTTGAATACGTGCTGCTGGGCGGCGTCAATGACGGCATTCTTCAAGCGCATGAACTCGCTTCGTTGTTACGGAAGCGCAAGGCACACGTGAACCTGATTCCGTTCAATGAAGTCGAAGGCCTGCCCTACCAGCCGCCAACGCCGGAAGCGCTCGCAGTCTTCATTCCCACGTTGCAGCGTGAAGGCATCAGCGTAAAGGTGCGCAAGCGTAAGGGCGACGACATTGATGCAGCCTGCGGGCAGTTGCGCCGGCAAGTGGAGGCAGCCCAGGACCGGAACCCGCCCCGGCCTGCAGGGTTGAATTCGGCAGTGGCGGAGCACACGTGAGCGAGGCAGGCGTGGGTGCAAACGGCCAAACCAGCGCCCAAATGGCGATCCGCGATCCGGACGTGCGCCTCATGCTTCAAGTACGCGACGACGATGCCGAAGCCTTCGCCGAGTTGGTCGACCGTTATCAGCACCGGATCGTGGGCATCATGCACCACATGCTGGGTAGTGCCGAAGAGGCCGAGGACTTGGCTCAGGAAGTCTTCCTGCGCGTCTACCGGAACCGGAAGAAGTATCACCCCACGGCCAAGTTTTCCACCTGGTTGTTCACGATTGCCAACAATCTTGCCCTCAACGTGCTCCGCAATCGGCAGCGCAAGCCGGCGCTGCCGCAGTTGCCGTCGGAATCGGGCCCGCTCGGGCCGCGGCCGCAAGAGCAACTGGTGCGCGACCCTGCCCTCACGCCCGGCTCGGGCCTGCGGCACAAGGAATTGGCCTCGGTCATTCGGCTGGCCCTGGAGGAATTGAACGAGCGCCAGCGCATGGCCGTGGTGCTGAATAAGTTCGAGGAGATGAACTACGCGGAGATTGCGGAAGTAATGGGCATGAGCTCGAAGGCTGTGAAATCGTTGCTCAGCCGCGCGCGAGCGCGCTTGCGTGAAGTGCTAACTCCCTATGTGTACATGGATAGCGCAGCACCGGAGGATTCCGGAGAACACGGAACTCAAGAGTGAGCGAGCCCGCAGGCTCGAAGACTCGCGTGCGGACCTGGAGATAACGAATGCCGGAGCCTTTGCCGACCGACGAACCACTGGATGCCGAGTTGATTGCCTATCTCGATGGCGAACTCGACGAACGCTCCGCCAAGGAGATGGAGCGCCGCTTGGAG
>DATGHS010000260.1:0-12998 GCA_035307785.1 Gemmataceae bacterium | reverse complement strand
CGGTCGGGCCATTGGCGTGGACATCGAACAAATTCGGCCCGATTTCGCCACGGATGAAATCGCGAAGCGCTTCTTTTCCGAGCGTGAATGGCAGGCATTGCGAGCGCTGCCAACCGTTGAGCGCACTGCCGCATTCTTCCGCTGCTGGACGCGAAAAGAGGCGTTTATCAAAGCTATCGGCGAAGGACTGTCGTTTCCGCTGGATGCCTTTGCGGTCTCGCTGGCACCCGGGGAGCCGGCAGTATTGCGCTGGCTGCGCGATCAGCCAGATGCGGTGCAACGATGGTCCTTTCGCGATATCACAGCGCTGCCGGGATTTCTCGCGGCGCTTGCCGTCGAGGGCGAGATGAGTCGCGTTGCTGTACAAAAAATATGATTGTTTTGTTCGTAGTTCCGCCTTTAGGCGGACAATCGGGTGAATGACCGCCTAAAGGCGGAACCACAAACAAAGAGAGCCTGTCATGTCCCAGATCGTCAGCATCGTCTACAAGCCCGCGAACGTCGAGCAGAAGCCGGCGGATTATTATGCGCGCGTGTCCTTGCCGCGTGCTCAGCTAGTCGCGGGTCATGGCATTGAGGGCGACCGCAAAGGCGGGACAAAGGACCGGCATCTCAACATCATGCTGGCGGAAATGTTGTCCCAACTGCACGCCGACGGTTTCCGCACTGGCCCCGGCGAACTCGGCGAGCAGATCGTTCTTTCCGGCTTACAGCCGGAGATGCTCAGCGCCGGCGTGCGCTTGCGGCTGGGTGACACGGCCATCGTAGAAATTGTTGAACCTCGTACCGGCTGCGCTCGCTTCGTTCATATCCAGAAGAAGACGAAAGAATCGGCTCGAGGCAAGATTGGCTACATGGCCCGCGTGGTCGAGGGCGGCTGGATTGCCGAGAATGACGAGGTTCGCCTTGAACCGGAAGCGCCATAGATTGAAACACCATGCGGTGCCCATTCTGCCTCAATGAAGTCGCGGCCTTTCGGCAAGAGACCGATACGCACAGCCGGCCCATCCTTATTTGCCCGGATGCGGCTTGCAAGGCGGAAGGTGTGCCATTTCAATACGCCCAGGAATACGAGCATTATTCGCCAATTCCCTTCAGCATTGTCGGCCTGCGCGGGCACGGCAAAACCGTGTTCTTGACGAGCTTGTTTCACGTCTTCGAACAAATTGGCCGGCCGGGGCACGAAGGTTCGCTCTGGCCCGGCGCCTATTATGAACCACTCGACGAAGAGAACATGCACGAAGTGCGCGACCGGCTCAAGGGGCTGGCGGAAGGGCGCTTGCCGCCGGCCACCACCGCCGTGTTCCCGCGCTCGCTGGTGGTGCGCTTGAGCCGCATTCCGCGGGCCGGCGGCAGCCACCTGATGATGTTCGACACCGGCGGCGAAGCGTTTCTCACTGTCAACGGCATCATGGCCTTCGGCCGCTACGTGCGCCGCAGCCCGGCCGTCATCTGGCTCATCAGCCTGGAAGACCTGGCTTCACCGGACGAGCCGAACGACTCGCTCACCGTTTATCTTCAGGCCATGGCCGAGATGGCCGCCGAGTCGGAAAAGCAAGAACTAATCGTCGTGCTGACCAAGGGCGACCTGCTCCTGCGCAGCGAGCGCTATCCCGACTTGCCAGAAAGCGCCAGCGATTTCTTATTGCAGCACGAACTGGATCCGAGCGGCGATTCGTGGCAGGTGCTGGAAAGAATTTCAATCGACCTACACGACTGGCTGCTGCGGCTAGGCTTCCATCAATTCGTGAATCGAGCAGAAGATAAATTCGCCAATGTCCGCTACTGCATCCTTTCGGCTCAGGGCACGTCGGCCGTGAACGGCGCTTTAGAAGTGGGCTTGATGCCGCGTGGCGTGTTGGCCCCGCTCTTTTGGCTGTGGCGGCGGCACCTCGGGCCGGCCGTGTGGGTCGACACTCCCCACAGCCGGGACTTGTACTTCGCGCTCGACGAGGCGCTGCGCGAAGCGCCGGCCGGCTCGGTCATCCATTTGGGGCCGGAGGTCTATCGCCTGCAAACGCAGGTGCAGCTTCGCCAGTCGATCCGGCTATTCGGCAAAGGCAACGGTAAAACGATTGTGCGCGGCTCCGCGGAGGGCTACGACATTGCCTTCGGCGGACCCGAAGCGCGCTTCGAGGCGGCCGATATTCTTTTCCAACATGACGGCGCAAGCCCGGCCGATGTCTTCCGAGCGGTACGCGGCGAGGTCCTGTTTCGCCGCTGCGGCTTTGCCGGCGGCATCGCCAGCCCGGACCGCGGCGGCAGCGGCGACGGCTTGATTCTGGCTAAAGAAGTGATCGCGAAGGTGAGCGAATGCGAGTTCACCCGCAACCAGGGCAACGGCCTGTCGCTGCGCGATAATGCGAAAGCGCTAGTCGAAGCCAGCCAGTGCCGCGGCAACAAGGGCGCTGGCATCCACTGCACCACCGCCGAGAAGTGCATGATGGTGCGCAATCATTGCAGCGGCAACGACGGGCACGGCATTCGCCTAGGAGGCCCGGCGATCGCCACCATCGAAGCGAATATCTGCCAGGGCAATCGCCGCTGCGGCATTTCCTCCACCGAGAATTCCGAACCCGCGCTGCGTGGTAACTTCTGCCAGGACAACGGCCTGAACGGCATTCAAGTGAAGAACGACGCCAAGCCGGAATTGGAGTCGAATCAGTGCCTGGATAACCAGGCCTCGGGCATCGCCTATGCCGACCACGCGGCGGGAACTGCGCGCGATAACCGCTGCCAGGGGAATGCCCACTTCGGCATTGCGCTTTGCGACCAGGCTCAGCCGTTGCTGGAAGAGAACATCTGCTCGAATAACGGCCAACACGGCATTGTTTATCTTGGTGATTCCGGCGGCAGCGCCAGCAAGAACCAATGCGCGCACAACTCCGGTTGTGGAATCAGCCTGGAGAACCACGCGATTCCTGCCGAGATTCAGGGGAACGAATGCGCCGCCAACAAGAGCCATGGCATCGCCGTCGCATCGACGGTGGGCAAACGCGTCCGGCTACGAAGCAACAACTGCCACGATAACCTCGGCGAGCAAACCCGCGATTTCCGGAAGACGACGTGGTTCGGGTAGCCCAGTTCCCTCCCCCTTGATGGGGGAGGGTTAGGGTGGGGGTGAGAAAGGCTCCCGCCCCCCCACCCCAACCCTCCCCCACAAGGGGGGAGGGGGTAGGGCGGCAAATTCTTGCAGCCAGCCCCTTGCAAAGTTCTTTCCCGCACTTCACAATGGCCGGTAGCGATTTCGCGCCGGAATTGAAGGTCCACGCCGCCATGACGCAACCTCTGGATGACGAAGACGGTACGCCGCGCTCCATGCCCAAGAAGCCGGGTGCGACCCCCGCCAAGCCCGGCAGCGCTTCCGTGAAGTCCGGCAAACAGCCTGCAGTGCCGCCAGAGGCCGCCGGCCCGGCAAAGCTGGCTTGGGGCCAAGCGGGCAGCGTGAACATGAAAGGCGAACTGACCGACCGCACTGGTCGGCCCGGCGTCATCCGTCTGATCGGCGCAGGCGTCCATTACGATCCTCCCCCGCTCGACCACAACATCTGGCAGCTCGCCCTCGAACAGCATGGCCGATACGAATTGGTGTGGAACGAAGGCGATCCAGCCCTGGTTCGTTCCACCGCCGACATGCGCGGCGAGTTCCGCGACAACCCCGCCCTACTTGATCAGGTTGCCGATTCACTCCTCCAAATCACACAACAACTGCACGACCACGGCTGGCGGCTAGGCCTGCTGCACCCCAGCAATATCTTGCCGGTGCCGGGTACCGCCGGCCGGGAACTCGTATTGCCCGACCTCGGCTTCACCTGGCGCGGCAGCTACGGCAAGCCGCCCTGGAAAGACAACCCCGGCCGGCCCGCCTGGCTCGACGAATCCAATCGCAATGCTGTTTTTTGGGATGAGCCGCCGGTCTTTCGACAGTTTTCTGCCGAGAACGAATTCTGCGATCAGGTTTCCGTCGAATCGGACCTGCACACGCTGGCGCGCATCTTCGCATTCTACGGAACCGGCCGGGCGGAGAAAAACGTTCCAGCCACGCCGCCGAACCCCGCGCCGGTGTGGGAAACACTGCGCGAGGTCTTGGCCGGCAAAGTGGCCACGGCCGAGGATTTCCGGGCCCGGCTGGAAAAGACGCCGTTGAGCCAGTTCTTTACCGTACCCAGACCCGAGCAACCGCGCAAGCGCGGTTTGGTGCCGATGTTGTTCATTCTCTTCGGGCTCCTCCTGCTGTGTGCCGGGCTTCCCGCTCTCGGCATCGCACTCTGGTATTTGGGCGAAAAACCGCTGACGAGCAACAGCTCGATTGCCTCGAATTCAGCCACGTCATCCGGTCGCGCCACGGGCAGTTCGTCCACGGCCGCTTCGCACAAAACCAGCGCCGCCGGGCAGCGACCCAAGCCCAGCGTTCCTATCAATTGGCGCGAGAAGCCGCTCGAAGCCATTCCCGAGCAATCCGAATTGCAAGCGCTCAAAAAAGAGTACGATGCCGCCAAGGATCTCGCCGCGAAGGCTGCAATCTTGAAGAAGATGTATCAAGTGAATCTGCTGGCTGATCCGAAGCTGCGCGACCGCGAATGGCACTGGATGGAGTACCTTCGTGGGCAGTATGTCGATGAATGGACAAAGCGCTACCACGAAATCGATTTGAAAGCGCAGAAGGACATTTCCCTGCGCTACGAGGTCGCGCAGGAATTGCAGAAGCTGAGCGCGGAACTGGACGGCTTGCGGCAACAGAGTTTGCCAGTAAGCGAATCGTTGAACGAAAGGGAAAGCCAATGTCTGGAAATCTCCGCCTTGCGTGCTCGCGAACTGGGCTTGCCGCGCTGATGCTGCTGGCCGGTGCGCGGGCAATGCCCGCTCAGGAGCCGGAAGTTCGCCCGATCGGCAACCCCGGCGAAACCACGCTTTTCCTCATGGTTCGCGCCGGCCCGCATCTCACCGAAACGAAGCTCAAAGAGACGCTTGAAGAAGGCCTGAAGAAGGCGCAGTGCACCATTCGTGGTGAACCGCACATTCGCCGCATTTCGCCGCTCGTTTTTGAGGAGATCGAGCAACTAACGGACAAGACCGCGAAGACGGTGTCGGGGCAAACCACCACCGAAGCTGGCACGATCCGCCGGCTACCGACGAAAGACGTACTGTGGGAGTTTCGATTGAAATCGCCCGACCAGGTGTTGAAGAAACTCACGGTCACCTACGAAAAGGCTGGCAAGAAGGAATACAGCGCCACGAGCCCGGCGGAGGACGGCCCGCTCACGCAGATCGTCCCTGGCCGCTATGCGCTGCGGCCGGAGAAGAACGACGAGCCGTTGGAGTATGAAGCGGAGATCGTGGAACTTGGCCATGACCCCCAGAAGATCGAGGGCAAGTGGGCAGTGCAGGATCGCTATTACGTGGTTACAATGAACGCCTTCCGCGGCAATCGCGATCACCTCTTCCGCGTGGTGCAGGATCCAAACCAAGTGGCCAACCCGCTTGATGGCGTGCGCCTGGGCAGCGACCTCGTTTTTGTTTTCGCGAATCTGGAATCGTCGGCCGCCACGCTCGAAGGCGATCTGATCTCCGGCAACAACCTTACGGTGAACGTGCAGCCCGCCCGCGGCCGGACCACCGCCCGTGTCTGGATGCTGTTCCCGCTTACCGAGGAAGAAGCAAAGAAGAAAGCCGAGGAGCTTCGGAAAATCGAGAGTGCCAAGGCGCTGTCGCAGGAGATTCGCAAGAACGCGGTCTTTGCCAGCGTCGAGCAAACCGTCGGCCCCGACACGCCGGCCAAATGGCTGGAACTCGAAAGCCAGCAGGGTGGCCGCAGCTTCCGGCGGGTGATTCCGCTGCGCAACTTCAAGGAATTGCTGGCGAAATATCCGACCGCATGGAGATTGCTGGTATGGGAGTTCGACGACGGCACTCCGTCGGCCATCGAGGTCACGCACCCGCAATCGGGCAAGCGAACCTATACGGTGGACAAAGAAATCAAGGAGTGGCCGTCAGCGCTGAAGGAGCGGATCAATAGCGGAAAATGAACGTGAGCCCGCAGCGCCAGCAAGGGCGTTTGGTTTCGCCCTTGCTGGCGCTGCGGGCTCAGTGGAGACGACTGGTCATGTCCGTTCCTGCAAAGCTTTCCACCGCCGAATGCCCGCTCCTGCGCAACTCGGGCAATTTCAAAGTAGCCGACCTGGTCGAGCAGTTCAATCAACTCGTCGACCAGATTCGGGAAATCGATGGCGGCGAATTCGCGTACCTCCTCAATCGGCAGGACATTCATGCCATTCTGGATGACATCGAGCGCGTCCGCGGGCAAATGACCCGCCCGCGCTACCGTGTCGGCTTTCTTGGCACTTCGCAGGCCGGCAAATCGACAACGCTGAATAACGTGCTGCAGCAAAAGATTTCCAAGAGCGGCATTGCCGAAGCGACTACGAGCACGATCACGCGCGTTCGCCGCAACGAGGGGCCCGATCAATTCAGTCTGCGTTACATGACGCAGGAGCAATATCAGGACCGCCGGGAGAAGCTGTGCAAGGCGCTGCACATTCTCAATGCCGGCTCGAAGACGAACCAGGAGATTCTCGCTTATCTTTCCGATCCGCAGAAGTTGCTGGTTGCCCAGACCGGTGAGCCGCAAGCCGAACAAGAACCGGAGTTCGAGTCGGCCCGTGCTCGCCGCAATCGCACCAGCGAGCATGCCATTCTGCCCGATGATATCCCGTATCTCACCGATTTCCTCCGCAGCTACGACGCACACCATCAACGCGTGATAGCCAAAGACGGCCGGCCGAAGGAGATCGAGGTTCCGTTCGAGCGGCGTGACACCTATTTGAATCATCCGGCCGGCGGATCCGGCGCGCCTTCGGAAACGCTGCTCATCTGGGACGCGGAGATCGGCACTGCGAACCCCAATATCCCGGTGCAACTCGAAGCCATCGATTGCCCCGGTCTCGGCAGCAAGCGCACCATCGACACCGTGATGACCAAGGAATTCCTGCCGCAGCTCGACGGGGCGCTGATTTTCCTGAAGGCCGACCAGATTCGCAGCAAAGACATCGTGGAAATTCTCGAAATCCTGAAGACGAACTTCGGCAACAAGCTCGAAGGGCGCGTTTGGGTCGTTTGCAACAAGATGGACGTGCTCACGCGCACGCACCACTTTGGCGAGCAGGATGGCCGCACGTATTACGACGTGATTCACGACTTTTTGCACGATTATCAGCTACCAGCCGAGCAGATCGTGTTCACTTCGAAGCGCATTTACGAGTTGGTTGAGGGGAAGGGCAAGGCGCCGTTGGAGCAGGCGGCTGTTCTGCTCAGCGTAACGCCGCAGGAGCCGATTCCGCCGAAATGCAAGAGCGATCGCACGCTGGCCACGGCGTTTCAGCATCTGCTCGACGATGGCGGGATCAGCCATCTACGCAAGCTGATTCTTGAAACCGTCCCGGGGGCCGTGTCGCAACAAATCGCCGCCCTCGCCAAGCGCGAACTGCAGTCGCTGCAAGAAGAACTGCTGCACAAGGTCGAGACCGAGCAGCGCCGCGTGAAAGGCGGCCGGCAACAACGCGACCAGGCCATTCAGTGCCACGACACCGTGCTGGAACTGATGATGGACCTTGGCACGCGCACTGAGTTCTTCCGGCCGCTCGCGGAGCACATCGAGCAGAAGCTTTACGAGCGGCTGGCCCCGAGCGAACAGCGGGTGCGCGTGATTCTGCAAATGCCGGTTGACGACCTGGCCAAACAATTCCGGCTGCATGCGGAAACGCTCGACCAGCAACTCGACGACCTGATGAATGCCGACGTGATTGACCGGCTCTATGCGGAAGTAGCCGAGAAGATGGAAGGTCTGCCGGTGGTTCCGCTGGGCCGCAACGCCGGTGGTATTCACGAGATTTGGCAGAATTATCGCCGCGAGGATCGCGATCCGAAATCCTGGCGCGGCACCGATTTCCCAACCTTTGGCTCGCCGGAGTTGTTTTCCGGCCTTACTGGAGCAGAGGTCGCCCATTCATTCGATGGGGCCGCGTACCTCGACTTGATGAAAGAAAAAATCCGCGTGGCCACGCACCAGGTCATGCATTCCGTGCGCGTGCAAATGCGCCGCCGCCTGCGAATGATGGAAAAAGAATTGTCGCTGCTGATCTGGAAACCCGAAGCGGCGTGAGATTATGGCGAAAGCCCAGGGATGGCAGTCCCTGGGCGTTGCATGTTGGAATTCCTCCATGGCGAATGTCATCAACTATCTCCCCGTCTCGCTCACCGACGTCTATCAGCGCGTTGGCGTGATCGAGCACACGCACACCAGCAGCCCGCAAGACATGCGGCCGAAGCGGCCGTTTGATGCGAAGCAATACGGCATTCTCGTCTTCTGGCCGCGCGCAATCTCGAATTGGTTTTCGCTCCGGCTGCAACATGGCGAGCCCGCCCAAGACTTCAAGGATACTCCCGAAAGCATCGACGAGGTTTGCCGGGCGGTCGGCGTGAAGCCCGACGACGTGGCCTCGGCTTCGTTCAAGCAGAACAACAGCTACCAGGTGGCCACCGTGGCGCGCGATGCCAAGATCACGCTCTCGGTCCGCATCGACACCGATCACGAAGGCTTCCGGCAAGCGATCCTCGCTCAGCCCGGTGCGCAGGAATGCGAGCAGTTCCTGCAAAACGTCGAAGTGATGTTTTTCGACGCGAAGTTTCTGGGCACGTACTTCAA
Organism: Gemmataceae bacterium; assembly: GCA_035307785.1. Lineage (GTDB taxonomy): Bacteria > Planctomycetota > Planctomycetia > Gemmatales > Gemmataceae > DATGHS01. The sequence goes on along the minus strand of DATGHS010000260.1, from coordinate 4,297 downwards.
TCAGCAGGGAGTGATTTCAGTTGCCATGAAGCCGGCCAAGCCCGTGCCGGCGTTCGATGGCTTCGCGGCCCTGGATTTGGGCAACACCTCCAGCACACTGGTTGCGTTGTCCCTTTCCAATGCGTTCTATCGCACGGATGCCATTCAAATCGTAAACGCGGATGCGCCGCGCGGCGACCTGAAGCAGCACATTGACCCGGTTGTGTCGAACGTTCGCATCGACTTGATTCGCAGTTACGAACCGCCGCCGGCGGGCGTCCGCGTGTTTCCCAGTGTTTCGAAGGACGACTACCCGCAGAGCGTCAACTGGGTGGCCGGCCGCGTGGCTGCACCACAAGATGGCGGCGCTTCTGGCACTGAGCCGGCCACGCAAGGACTGGTGCTCGGCTCGAAACGGTTGGCCGCCGGCAAGGATTGGGAGAAAACCCAAAAACTCGTCGCCCGCCATCGCCGGACTTACGAGAAGACGGAGCAACCGGAACAATTCGAAGTCCTGCATCGTCTGCCGGCCGAATTGCTGGTCTGCCGGCTGTTGCAGCGCTTCCGCGAGGCGACGTTTTCCTGGCCGCGCTCGCTGGCCATCACCTATCCGACCACGTATTCGCCGCGCGAGTTAGAGCAGCTACGCGAGGTGGTGCAGCGGGCCTGGCTGCGCATGCAGGCGCGCTTGCAAGCAGTGCCGCCCGGCCTGGAAGAGCCGGCCGATGTTCATGACCCAGAGCTCGATCGCTCCTGTCGGTCGTTGCAGCAACTGATTCACAGCCACCGACTCGGCATGGAGCCTGGCGAAGACTCGGTGCTGCACTTGCTGGTCGATGAGGCATCGGCTGCGGCCTTCTTTTTCCTGTACCGGCGTATCTTCGAGGAGCCGGGCGGGCTGCCGCGTTTCCGCTACCTCTATCCGCGTGGCCTGAACATGCTGCTGTACGATTGCGGCGGCGGCACCACCGACATTGCGCTGGTGCGGGCCACGTTTGATCCGGATGCGGCCGACGTCCTGCGCATCAAAGTGCTGGCCCGCAGCGGCCTGCGCGGCTTCGGCGGCGACGATATCACACGCGCGGTTTGCCGCATTTTCAAGGCCAAGCTGGCGCAGAAGGTGGCTGACGCGCGAGGCCGGCCGCTCAAGTTCAACTGGCCTGCCCCGCCGGCGCCATCGTCCGCCGGCGAACGCAACCGTCTGGCGCAACAGGGTCGCGCAATTGAGGAGGCATTGCTGCGACTGAAAGAACTCGATCCACGGGATGAACTCGTGCCAACGACTTTCAACGTTCAGCAAATGGATGACACGACGAACCAGCGCCGGGACAATGCGCTCAATCTCTGGCGCTGGGGCGAGATGCTCAAGATCAAGTTGGGCCGGGGCGACTCCGCCCAGTTCTTCCGCATCGACCGCAACATGCACGGCTTGGCGGAAACCTTGCTCAAAGGCCTGAGCGACGTGCAAGCCCAGCAACTGGTCGCTCAAATCGAAAAGATCACCGTCTCGCGTTGGGAAGTGGATGCTCTCGTGGAAGCCCAGGTGCTTAAGAGCATCAAGAACTGCAACAACCTCATTCGCGATCAACTCACTTTGAATCAGCGCGAAGATGCGGAGCAGGAGGTGCACTGGGTCGTGATTTCCGGCAACGCCTCGCAGTATCCTCTCATTCAGGAATTGCTGCGGCGCGAACTGCACGTCCCCTTCATCAATGAAGGCCGGTTCACGTTGGATGAGAAGAACCTGAAGCACGCGGTAGCCAAGGGCGCGGTGCTGGCGCTTTCTACGATCCGCGCGATCGGCACCGTGCAAATTGAATTCGACAGCGACCTCAGCAACTGCTTGCCGTTCGACATTGGTTACAAGGACCTGCGGTACAACGCCTACCCGATCCTCTATCGCGAGCACCTGCGCTACGACAAGTTGGAAAAGAAGACGGTCTCCATCATTTCGATTCACAGCCAGCCGTCGAGCCAGCGGAAGCTGGAAAAGTTCGTCCTCGAACGGCGCTTCCCCGGTGACGAATCATTCAGCCCGTTCCTCGCCTTCCATTTCCCGGAGGGCATCCACGGTGATCTCGAAGTGGCTTACGATGCCGAGCAGCGCGAATTCACCGTCCGCGACGTGACCACCAACTCGTTCGGCGAATTGAAGGATGTAACCGACAACAGCATCTACCGCTCCCCCGCCCAGCGCGGCGACTTGTAGGCAGAGTTTATCCGCAGATTTCGCAGATTGCACAGATTTGAATGCATGCTGCAAATCTGTGAAATCTGCGAAATCTGCGGATGACCATTTTGAGACCCGGTCATGGCGGAAAGCCTCAATCAAGCGTTGGTCTGGATCGATCAGGCGCTGGCTATTTCGCCCATCGCAACGCGAGTTGCGGCCTTTCAGAAAAGACTCGAAAAGCTCGACAGCCAGAATCCCACGGGGCAAATCTTGGCCGACTGTCGCGCGATCGTGGAGCAATCAAATGAAAACTGGCATTCTGAGCTTGCCGTCCTCGCGCCGAACCTAACTCCGGAGCAAAGTGAACTTCTCATCTTGCTCCGGGGCTTGCTGGAGGGGGTCCAAAAGAAACACGCTCCGGCCTCGGTGTGGATTGAATTGCGAATTCTAGCCCGCGATTTGTTGGGCGACCGATTCCAGATCGAATTCGTGCGCGATTCCCAACAGCCAGCAGAATGGTTCGACCCGCCTGTCGAGACCGATGGTCCGGCTGCTGGTTGCGAGCGCGTGGGCCTGGCCGTTCGCGCTGCAGAGCAAGCCTGGTTTTGCTTTCCGAAGGGTAGGCTCTTCGTTGGCGCACCGCCCAAACGTAGCGCCAGGGAAGAAGCAGCCGAATCGATCCGGCAATTGATATCCTCCACTCCGGCGATTAGAAGTCTCGAAGCGCCCGCCAATGCGATTATCAAGGCGAGCCAAAACTTGGAGCAACAAGCAAGTGTGGAACTGGCTGCGTCGTTCCTGGACGCGTTGGCAGGAATTCAGCCAACAGCAGAAAACGAAAGCGCGCTCGAGGCGATGCTCGAACAGACCCGCCGCTGGTGCGCTGAATTTGGCTGGGCGATTTTGCCGCGTGATTGGAGATTCCAGAGCGCCTCGCGTCCGCAGGACGCACAACCTCGCTCGCAGCATGTGCAACTCGAATTTCACCCGGCCCCGCCTGGTTCGGTGATCCGGGTGACGCGATTCGGCCTGGCCCAGGGCGATGAAGTCCTTTGTGAGTGCGAGCTTGCCGTCTCGGCCGGACCGGAACCGGCCGGCTACGCGGATTTGGCTGACCTTCTGACACATCGAACTCCCATCGGCGGCAATGCCTTTCGCGAACGCCTACAGGCTTGGCCCGAAGCCGCGATGGCCGGCACGCTGGAAATGACGGCCGTGCAGATGTTCGTGGATTTCTGGGGAGCGCTCGGCGAGTCTTTACGAAACCGGAACCGGGAAGCAGCGCAGGAATTCTCGAGCCGGTTGACCGATGTGCTGCGCCAGAACTGGAGGCTCTACCCGTTCTACCCGGCGGCCTATCAGGATCACCCGGACGGCTGGTTGCAGCGTGCGCCAGGTAGGAATATGGTCACCGGCCGGGTGCGACGCGTGCTGCGGCCCGGTTTGCAAGACGAAGAAGGGCACCTGCGCGTGCCGGCGCTGGTGGAAGTGGAGTGAACACGTTGAGTGGGAACCCGCAGCCTCGAAGACTCGGCTGCGGGCTTGAAAACCTCTTCCTGCAAGCCCGCACGCGAGTCTTCGAGCGTGCGGGATGAAAGCCGGCACATCCAACCTCGGCGCATCCTATTTATGACCCGAACGGCAGCGCCGAAACCGTTGCCACCAACCGGCCCTTCGGTGTCTCGACCTGCACTTCCATCCCCGGCGTCTGATGGCCGTAGCGCAAATAAGCGAGCGCGATCAGCCCCAATCGCGGCGAATGCACGCATGAGGTGACGAAGCCCACGTCTTCCTCTCCTTGGAAAATCTTCGACTCGCGTGGCACAGGATCTGAAGCTGTGAGTTTCAGCCCCAGCAGCGTGCGCGGGGCGTGGCCGGCGCGGTCGCGAGCCATTACGATCGGCTCTTGGCCGAGGTAGCAGCCCTTCGTGTAGCTGATGGCCTGGTCCGTGCGGCCGACGTCGAACGCGAAGCGGTTTTCGTCGATATCAATCCCATAGACCGGTGTGCCGGTTTCGACACGGAGAATATCATAAGCTTCCAGCCCGGCCGGTTTCGCGCCGGAACTAGTCAACATTCGCCAGAGCCCTGGCGCCAGATTGCTCAAGCAGACAATGTCGTAACCCGGCACGGCCAGCGGATCGT
>DATGHS010000259.1:0-6065 GCA_035307785.1 Gemmataceae bacterium | reverse complement strand
CCCCCGTTTCGGGGGGAGAGGGTTGGGGTGAGGGGGGTGGACGCGCGTCAAATGCCGGTCACTGAACCTCCTCATTCCCGTCCCCTCTCCCCCGAAGCGGGGGAGAGGGGAGATAAGGCGGCCTCACCCGTTTGGCGTTTCTCTGGTTTCATCACTCGCGGTATAATTCAGCGGCCGCAGGAAGAAGTCGCGAAGGAGGTCGCCCATGTTTCGCTTCGACAAGCGCACCGTACCCGATATCCGCACCGTGCTGCCCGGGCCAAAGGCCAAGGGACTGCTCGAGCGCGACCAGCGCTTTATGTCGCCGTCGTATACTCGCATCTATCCACTGGTGGTGGAGCGTGGCAGCGGGGCGGTGATCGAAGATGTGGACGGCAACCTCTTCCTCGATTTCACGGCCGGCATCGCGGTCACGTCTACGGGGCACTGCCATCCGGAAGTGGTGGCGGCCATTCAGGACCAGGCGGCCAAGCTGCTGCACATGTCGGGGACCGATTTCTATTACGAGCCGCAGATCGCGCTGGCGCAAAAGCTGGCCGAAATGTCGCCGGGGCCATCGAAGAAGCGAATTTTTTTCACGAACAGCGGGGCCGAAGCGCTGGAAGCGGCGCTGAAGCTATCGCGCTGGCATACGCATCGCTCGCGGGTGATCGCGTTCTTCGGCGCCTTCCATGGCCGGACCTACGGAGCGATGTCGCTCTCCGGCTCGAAGTTGGTGCATCGGCGAGGCTTCTCCCCGCTGGTGCCGGATATCCATCATGTGGCGTATCCGCAGAATGCGGAATGCGGCAAGCCGAACGCAGAATGCCGAATCGAAGGTTGTCCGACAGTGCGAGAGATTGAAACTACGTTATTCAAGCGCGTAGCCCCGCCGGAAGAAGTTGCGGCCATCTTCATCGAGCCGATTCAGGGCGAAAGCGGCTACCGGGTTTGCCCGCCGGGCTGCTTGCCGGCGCTGCGGGAACTGTGCGACAAGCACGGTATCCTGCTGGTGGTAGACGAAGTGCAATCGGGGATGGGACGCACCGGCAAGCTCTTCGCCGTGGAACACTGGGGCGTGGAGCCGGATATCATCTGCTCGGCAAAGGGCATCGCCAGCGGCATGCCGCTCGGGGCGATCATTGCCCGCGACCGGGTGATGGACTGGCCGCCGGGTAGTCATGCCAGCACCTTCGGCGGCAACCCCGTGAGTTGCCGTGCCGCCCTGGCCACGCTTAACCTGCTTGAGCGCGAGTACATGAAGAACGCCGCGGAGCGCGGCGTGCAACTTCAGGCCGGTTTGCGCCGATTGCAAGAGAAGCATGCTTGTCTGCACGACGTTCGCGGCATCGGGCTCATGACGGCCATCGACGTTGTCAAGGACAAGACGAGCCTAGCGCCTGACCTGAAAAAGCGCGATGAAATCGTGCAAGCCGCGTTCCACCGCGGCTTGCTGCTATTAGGCTGCGGCGAAAACGGCATCCGCTTCTGCCCGCCGCTATGCATTACGGCGGGGCAGGTGGAGACGGGGTTGGGGATATTGAGTAAGGCGACGACGTAAGCTATCCCGTAACTGCGAATCTTCTGAGCGTGCCATTGCTGGGGCCGCGTCAGGGCGCCGTGACGTCAAAAACGTTGGACACAGCCGCAAATTTCTGGGTAACGTTGGCGCCGCCGATCGAAACGGTAGCGGTGTCGGGCTTATTCTTTAGCAGCCTTCGGTTCCAGCCGCGAACTCGCAATGCGAAATGCTTTGTGCCCATTATTGTGACATTGAACATGAGCGCCCAAGAATTCTTTTTCGAAGTCTCAACATACGATCCAGGCACAATCATGCCGCCGGGCACGGGTTTCCCCGTTTTTGGATCCGCCTCGAACAAATAACCTACGGCTGCGCTTGTCCCCGTGCCAGACAGGATGAACAACCCAACTTTTTGATTCTGCACGGTGCCCGTGTCAATGCTTTTGGCCATAACAATCTCCCTCAATTCGACCTGAGCATGAATACTCAGGTTTAAGTAATGCGCACCAATTCGCAATGGTTGGTCGACAGATTCATCATGAATCATCCGCAATTACGTTGATCATCGTGTCGGTGGTCGTCCAATTGGTGCCGTCGAATTGTTCTACACGGCAAATCTGCCCATTCTGGATGACCTCGTAGTCACTCCATTTCGCTTGCACGTTCCCCATACCGTCTACGGTCACGCTGTCAGCAAGCGTTTGTATCGGTCTTGGCGGCACTCGCGCCGTAACGAAACTAATGATCGAAGCGAAGTAAGTGTAGGCGTTGCTTCCATTGACCCAATTGGCCGTCAGCTGGCCAACCTCAACGGCCACGCCATTAGTCAAATCTTGGGTCCCATCATTGTCACTTATTTGACTCGGGTCCGCGTAGAATTCTTTCTTGGCATCAGTTTTTTTTTGGGGATCAGCCATTGATTTTTACCTCTTTAGTGCCTGAAACTATGGCAATAGTTCAATCCCGATATCGCGAAATGAAGCATCGGAATTATAAATGCAGACGCCAATTGCGTTCGATGAACTGAATTGCGGATACAAGTTTTGGACGTTCAGCGTCGAATTTGCCATCTTTGACAAACGAAACAGGCCCTGGAATTCACCCGAAGACTTTGCGCATACAATCTGGTCACCGCGCTTTGCAACGAAATTATCCGTGTCTATCTCCCAAATCAATGGGCACCAGCCATCGGCGAGTGTTTCCATCGGATACTTGTGAACGTCTTGGCTTGCTACCAGTGCCGCACCCGTGGGCAAGGCCGCGGCCACCGGGTAACACCGATTGGCCGCCATTGGAACGTCTTGCCGTTCAAAGCCGAATCGGTCAAGATCCAAAGCCAAACAACAAAAAACGTTCTCGGTTCCATTCGAATGTGTGCTACCGCCAATGAAGATACCGGCCGCGGCCCCCGGCTTGAGTGCTTGGTTCACGCGCACCTGTGCCCGGTACCGGAATCGTTTCGCTCTTACGTTGCTGGCCAGTTGCAAGAAAGTCCGTCCTTCCGAACGAATTGTGATCGTCTTACTTTCAGCGTCTGTCCTAAGCGGGACCTCGGGTGTGACCCACACGGGTTGGTGCAGGCGGCCATTAGCGTCAACAAGCGGGTCAAGTTCTGATCTGGGGCCAGTCAACCAAAAACCGGCTAGCAACAAGGCCATGGCAGGCAAGATTAACCAGAGCAACCTACGCTGATTCGATATCCTGCTTGGCAACTTCACCTGCGGCTTTTGACCATCCAGCCAGCGTTGCAAGTCCTCTGCTATCCGCCCAGCACTTTGGTAACGATCATCAGGCCGCTTTTGCAGACATTTGAGAATAATGCGTGCCAGGGTCTCATCCAGAGTCGGGACTTTGAGGATTGGCGAGGGAACTATATCTGTCAGGATCTGCGGCGTCACTTCCTCGCGCGTAGCTCCCCGAAACGGCCGTTCACCCACAACTAGCTCATACAGCAGCACCCCCAGCGTCCAAATATCACTCCGCGCGCTGATCTCGCTCAGCCGGCCCGCCGCTTGCTCGGGCGACATGTATGCCGGCGTGCCCAGCACCGCGCCGGTCGCGGTGAGATCGGCTCCCGCATCGACCAGCTTCGCCACGCCGAAGTCGGCCACGATCGGCTCGTCTTTGTCATCGAAAAGAATATTGCTCGGCTTCAGATCGCGATGCAGGATCTGATTCTCGTGCGCGTGTTGAACCGCCCTGGCAACCTTCACCATCAGCTCGACGGCGCGGCGCGGTTCCTTTTGATAATCGCCAATACGTTCCGCGAGCGTCACGCCCGATAGCAGCGGCATGGTGAAATACGGCTGCTTGTTGACCTGGCCGTATTCCAGAATCGGCATGAGGTTGGGGTGATGCAGCCGGGCAATGGCTTTGGCTTCGGTTTCGAAGCGGCCACGCAGCACCGGATGATCGGCCGCGGCGCCGAGCAGCTTTTTCAGCGCCACTTCCCGCCCGAGGCGCGTGTCTTTGGCCCGGTACACGACGCCCATGCCGCCGTAACCAATCATTTCCAGCAATTCGAAGTGGCCGAACGATTCCGGCGTGAAATCCTGCTTGGCGGACTGGGGACTGGTAACGGTATCCAAATTGTCGCCCCGGCCCGAGATGTGGGTGCGCGTCGATTCATCGGCGGCCTGGTCGCTGTCCGGCTTCATGGGGCGACATCCAGTCAAAAGAACGTGAGATAAACATTGTAGCCCCGAGGCAAATATCCTGGCAATCAAAAACTTGTAATAATCGAGATTTTTTGCGAAGAAATGAAGAAGGAGCCGAATCAAAAAAATGGCCCGCCGGCAAGAGCCGGCGGGCCAGGGTTTGCGACACTTAATTGTCACTTCGTCACGGTCTCGACCGCTACCGGTTTCGCCTCGGCGGCGGCCACTTGTAGAGTTGCTTGTTGCATCGACTCCATTGCTTCCTTTTGCATCCGGTCCGCAAACTCCTTCAGCGGGTTGGCTCCATCGACTTCGGCCGGGGCGAAGCCGGACTTCTCGGCCACCAGCAAATTGATCAGCATGCCGAGCATGCCGCTGCTGGCAGTCGAGCCGTGGCCGTTTTCGCCGTTGCTGCCGGCGAGGAAGACGCGCTCCGGAACCAGCGGTTGCTCGCTGTGCGACAGATACTCGGCCACCAGCGCCAGGGCGTACAGCCGTGGGTCGCCGTAGGAGCTGATCTTCCGCATTAGCACGGCCGCTTGCGACAAACCGACTTGCAACTGCTGGGCGCCTTCGCCGCGGCCGGCCAGCACTTTCTGCTGCGCCTCGGCCTGGGCGGTGACCACCAGTTGCTCGGCCTTCTTGCGGGCGCGGGCGAGGTCGGCTTCACCCTGGTTCTCGGCAATCCGCACCTGCACCACCGAGTTGGTCAGGTCCGTCTGCATCGAGGCAACGGCTTCCGATTCCTTCAAGGTCTTCAACTTGTCGGCGGCCACGCGTTGCCGTTCGTAGGTTTCCAGCTGTTCGATGGAAAGCTGCCGCAGGCGCAGCTGTTCGAGCAGGGTTTCGATCTTGTCGTCGTTCTCCGGCGTTTGCGGCTTACCGATCAACACGTCTACGCATTCGATGTCGAAATTACGGAACTTCGCTTTGAGCTCGTCGCGGGCCTCCTTCTGAATCAAGTCGCGATCCTGTAGGAGTTCGAGGAACGTTTTCTTGTGCGCGATATCGCGGAAATACGCGCTCAGCATCGGGTCGATGGTCTGCGTGATCAGCTTCTTCACGTCGCCGAAGCGCTGGATCACGCTGGGCGCCTTCTGGTAGTCGATGTGCACGACCACCGAGAGCGGTAGCAACGGTTCGAACGCGTCCCGCGTCACGAGGTCGATGCTTTTCAGGCTTTCGTCATAGCGGTGCGCCTCCGTTTTGCCGGTGATCCAGTGCAGCACGAAGTTGGTGGTCGGCACCAACACGATGTTGCCGGCGTAGGTGTTAAACGGATACTTGCCGGGGCCAAGCGGCTTCTCCCACACGCCGCGTTCTCCTTCGGCCACGCGCTCGCCGTGCCGGAACGCATCGCCCGACAGGTCCTTGCCCATGCGGCCATAGTAACTTACCACCACGCCAACGTAGCCGATGGGGACAACGGTCTTCGGCTTCAATTCTACGGTGGCGAACCAGCGGTTGATGAAGTACGTGCCGTCGGTGAGCGGGTAATATTGCCGGCCGCGGCGCCCCTCGGCCCGGAGGAACGCTTCCGGGTCCTGGTAGTTGTTGTGGTAATTCGGCGCACTCCGATCGTAGCCCACGGCCGGGGCGATGATTTCGCCCGGTGGCAGCGACGGACCGTCGTGGACAGTGATGATGCCGATGGAGTCCACCTTGATCTTCGCTTCCGGGTGGAGCGGATCGACAGCATCGATCGGGCCGCCTATTACCAGCGCGCTGAATCCATCCATCTCGTTCAGTTCTTCTTGCCAGGCGCGGATCGATTGCAGCTCCTGGTTGCCCTGCATCGGCAAGCGGTAGACCATGTTCGAAGTCATGATCACGAACAGCGCCTGGTTAATCGCATATACGCCTTCGCGCAGGATCGCCCGTTGCCGGCCGCGCTGGCCGGCTTCGCC
>DATGHS010000258.1:0-2137 GCA_035307785.1 Gemmataceae bacterium | reverse complement strand
AAGGTCGATTCCGGCGGCACGTTCGTGTCCAATTCCCCCACAATCAACAACAGCTTGCCCTTTAGATTGCCGGCATGAGTGATATTGGAATTCTCGGCGTACTGCGGCCCGACCGGGTAGCCCATCCATTGCTCGTTCCAGGAGGCCTTGTCCATGCGGTTATCGTGGCAGCCGCAGGCCGAAACCGCGGCTTTGTAAAACTCCGGATGGAACAACAATGCCCCCGTGGAACTCTGCCCGCCGGCCGACGTGCCGTAGATGCCCACGCGGCTGATGTCGTACCACGGGTACTTCTTGGCCACGGCCTGGTGCCAGAGAATGCGGTCCGGAAAGCCTGCGTCCTTCAGATTCTTCCAGCACACGTCGTGGAATGCCTTCGAGCGATTGGCCGTGCCCATGCCGTCGATTTGTGCGACCACAAAACCTAGATTCGTAAGGTCGCCAAAGCGGTTGAAGCCGCTAAACGATTTCGGCACAAACGAACCGTGCGGGCCGGCGTAAATGCTTTCGATCACGGCGTACTTCGCGGCCGGGTCGAAGTTGCGCGGCCGGACGATGATGCCCCAGATGTCGGTCTTGCCGTCGCGGCCCTTGGCAGTGAAAACCTCCGGCGGCTTCCAACCGCTTTCTTGGAGTTCCGAAATGTCGGCCTTTTCGAGAGCGGTTACCAATTTGCCATCGGCGCTACGGCGAAGTTCATGCACCGGCGGCATGTCCACCCGCGAATATGTGTCGATGAGATAGTTTCGGTCAGGCGAAAGTTGAACCGTATGATTTCCGTTCGCTTCCGTCAGCGCCGTCAAATGGGCGCCATCAAAATCCACGCGGTAAAAATAGACGAAATACGGATCCTGATTGCTATTCTTTCCGCTAGCGCGAAACCATACTTGTCGTTTCTCTTCGTCGATCCGTTCGACGCCGCGCACCACCCATTCGCCGTGCGTGATCTGATTCTTGATCTTTCCAGTCTGGGCATCGATGAGATAGAGATGCCGCCAGCCGTCTTGTTCCGATGCGTAGATAATCTCCGGCGTTTTTTGCAGCCAGGTAACCGGCTGCAGGCCGACCATTTCCGTGTGGGCAGTCCAGATGAACGTCTTGGACTTTTCGTCGATCAGCGCTTGGGCAGCGCCATCCTTCACGTTCACTTCGATGAGCCGGAAGCGCTGGTGGCCGCGATCCACCTTTTGAAACGCCACCTTGCTGCCATCTGCGCTCCAGTGCAGTTGGGGAAAGCCGAAATCAATGCGCTCGACCTGCGGCTTGATCTGCTTGGGCCCCTCGATGGAAAAGAGGTTCAACTCATAGGCCGTGTATTTGTCGCCGGGCAGATCGTAGGCTCGCTGCTGGAGTTTGGCCCGGCCGCCGCCGGGCGGGGACGACTGGATCAGGTAGACTTCCTTGCGATCGCCCGGCTCGATGCGGAACGCCGCCAACGTCTTGCTGTCCGATGACCAGTTCAGGACACCGTAGGTGTTGCCTTCCTTGCCGTCGTTGCTGAGCTGCACTTCCTTGTCGTCGGGGCTAGTGCCGCGCAGCCAGACGTTGTTGTCTTTCACCAAGGCAAGCCATTTTCCGTCGGGCGACTTGGGGGAGGCAGAGCGTGCTTGCCGGCCTGGGCCGGATTGGTCCTGGGGCGGCGGATCGGTGTCTTCGGGTGCGGGGGCGTCCAGCAAAACCGGTTCGGTTTGCTCATCGACCCTCCGCGAAGCTGTTTGCGCAGCGGGATCGATGAACAAAGCAGCGCCTTTCACTTCCGTGCACTCGTAGGTATCGAGCGTGCATTGCCAGACCGTCTTCTCGACTTGAAAGCGCACGGTTTTCAAATCGGCCGGGAACTCAATGCTATCGAACGGCAAGCGCTCGAGCTTAAATTCTTTGCCGGCCGCCTTGGAAAGCGCAGCCGCGAGCCGGGCATGATCGAACGCGGGTTGCCGGGTGGATTTCTTGGCATCGACGACAACGAATTCTTTGGCGCCGCCGCGAAGGTCGTTGCGGTACCAGAAGCGCGTGTTATCAGCATACCAATGCGGGGTAATGGTGGCCTTGTAGACGCCGCGAGCGCTCGCCCCGGGACGGCGCTGCTGAGGTGCCTCGGTAATTTCGTCCGACCATGCCGGGCATGTGCAGACGACCA
>DATGHS010000257.1:0-14982 GCA_035307785.1 Gemmataceae bacterium | reverse complement strand
CCGATGATTATTTCTGATAAACTGCAGCGCTGGATCAACACGCTGGATTACGGATTCTACTCCGGCGACCATCACATCCACGCGGCCGGCTGCGCTCACTACACGAACCCCACCGAGGGCGTGTTTGCCAAGGACATGTTCTTGCACGTGAAGGGCGAAGGGCTGAACGTCGGTTGCAACCTTACCTGGGGGCCGTGCTACGAATTCCAACGGCAATTCTTCGAACCAACTGTGAACAAGCTGAGTGAGCCGTTTACCGTGCTGAAGTACGACATCGAAGTTTCCGGCTTCGGCTCGCAGGCGATGGGCCACGTTTGTCTGCTGAATTTGAAAGACCAGACCTACCCTGGCTCGGACGGCACGAAGACCAAAGGCTGGCCGACCTGGACGACCCCGGTGATGCGCTGGGTGAAGGAACAGGGCGGTGTAACGGGCTATGCCCACTCCGCCAGCGGGCTCGGCGTGAACGTCGACCGAGCTGCTCGGCGGTTGTTCCAGGCACTTGATGCCAACAACGATGGCTTCATTACTAAAGATGAGGCCGTAAAGGCCAAGCTGCCCTTGCCCGAACCATTCGACACAATCGACACGAATCACGATGGCCAGATCACGCTGGCAGAACTCACGGCGAGTCACGGCCGGATGATGAATCGTTTGCCGAATCTCTGCATCCCGGAGATGGATGGCATTGGCGCGCAGGAGATCTGCGTCAGCACCGCCATGGGTGTGTGTGATTTCATCAGCGCCATGGACACGGCCCGCGTGCCGGAGTGGAATTGTTGGTATCACATCATGAACTGCGGCTTCCCGCTCAAGGCCAGCGGCGAAACTGATTTCCCTTGCATCAGCGGTAGCCGGGTGGGCGAGGGCCGCGTTTACGTTCAGCTTGGCAAGGTCGATCACGTGGACTTCACGCAATGGTGCAACGGTATCGCGAAAGGGCGGTCGTACGTTTCCGATGGCTACGCGCATGCACTCGACTTCCGCGTGGGCGGCCAAAGCAGCGGCGACGAGTTGAAGCTCGATAAGCCAGGCACCGTGAAGATTACTGCCAAGGTCGCGTTTGCTTCCGAAATGCCGCTCGGCACATCGAAGGGCGCTGCGCTGCCCCAGGGCCGGATGCGCACCGTGGAACTTATCGTCAACGGCAAGGCGGTTGCCAAGACGGAAGTCCCTGCCGATGATCAGATTCATGACATCGAGTTCTCGGCTCCCGTCGAGCGCAGCAGCTGGATTGCCTTGCGGCATTTCCCCCAGATGCACACGAACCCGGTGAACGTTATTGTCGAAGGCAAACCAATTCGCGCTTCGCGAAAGAGCGCGGAGTGGTGCATCGGGGTGATCGAGCAACTCTGGGGCGTTCGCGGCCCCGGCCTGAACCCCGAAGAGCGGCCCGAAGCTGAAAAGACCTTCCAGAAGGCGCTGGAGATTTACCGCAAGATTGCGGCCGAAGCGCCGGAGGGAAGTTAAGCGTGACAAGGTGAGGGGGTGACAAGGTGACAAGGTGAAAGAACTGTTGGGTCACCTTGTCACCTTGTCTCAAACAGCAGGAGGTTTGCATGTTTTCTGCACCCGTCAAACCTCCTGAGCATCGCGCGATCCGCGCTCCGCGCGGTCCAAAAATCACGTGCAAAGGCTGGATTCAGGAAGCCGCCCTGCGCATGCTCATGAACAATCTCGACCGGGAAGTGGCCGAAGATCCCGACCATCTTGTTGTTTACGGCGGTTCTGGCAAGGCGGCCCGAACCTGGCATGACTTCGACACCATCGTGGCCACGCTGCGCAAGCTGGAAAACGACGAAACGCTGCTCGTTCAATCGGGCAAGCCGGTGGGTGTAATCCGCACGCATGAATTGGCCCCGCGCGTGCTCATCGCCAATAGCCTGCTCGTTCCAAAGTGGGCCACCTGGGAGGAGTTTCGCCGGCTCGAAGCGATGGGCCTGACTATGTTCGGCCAAATGACGGCCGGCAGTTGGATTTACATCGGCACGCAGGGCATTTTGCAAGGCACTTACGAAACCTTCGCCGCCTGCGCCCGCAAGCACTTCGGCGCCAGCCTGGCGGGCCGGCTGGTGGTAAGCGCCGGCCTCGGCGGCATGGGCGGCGCGCAACCGTTGGCAGCGTCGATGAACGGCGCCGCGTTCCTGGGGATTGATGTCGATTCCCACCGGATCGAACGGAGACTGAAAACCGGTTATGTAGACCACATGACCGACCGACTGGAAGAAGCGCTCGGCGTGTTGCTGGCAGCCAAGGAAGCAAGACGGGCCTTGTCGGTCGGACTGGTCGGCAATGCAGCTGACATTTTGCCCGAGTTGGTGCGGCGCCAAATTCCTGTCGATGTGCTGACCGATCAAACTTCCGCCCATGATACATTGAACGGCTATGTGCCTTTGCAGAGTTTCCCCGGCGAAGACTTGGAAGCATTGCGGCGAAATGAGCCGCAGCAATACGTTCAGCGCGCGCTCGAATCGATCGCCGTTCATGTGCAAGCAATGCTTCAGCTTCAGGAGCGGGGTACAGTTACCTTCGAATATGGCAACAACATTCGGGCCCAAGCGGTGGAAGCTGGGGTGAACGATGCATTCCGCATTCCCGGCTTCGTCCCGGAGTATATCCGCCCGCTCTTTTGCGAAGGCAAAGGCCCCTTTCGCTGGGTCGCACTCTCCGCCGATCCGGCCGACATATATCGAACGGACCAGGCAGTACTCCAGACTTTTCCCGAAGATGAATCCCTTGCCCGCTGGATCAAGTTGGCCCGCGAGAAGGTCCATTTCCAGGGCCTGCCCGCCCGCATTTGTTGGCTCGGCTACGGCGAGCGCGCGAAGTTGGGCCTGAAGTTGAACGAAATGGTTCGGAAAGGCGAAATTAAAGCGCCCATCGTCATTGGCCGCGATCACCTTGATGCCGGCTCGGTTGCGTCTCCGAACCGCGAGACTGAAGGAATGAAAGACGGTTCGGACGCGATTGCCGACTGGCCGGTGCTGAATGCGCTTATTAACACTGCCTGCGGGGCCGGTTGGGTCAGCGTGCACCACGGCGGCGGCGTGGGCATCGGCTACAGTTTGCATGCCGGCATGGTGGTCGTGGCCGACGGCAGCGCCGAGGCCGAGCGGCGGCTGCAAATGGTGCTCACCAGCGACCCCGGCATGGGCGTCATTCGACACGTGGATGCCGGCTACGACGAGGCGATTCGTTGTGCGCAAGAGCGCGGTGTCAGTGTACCGGGGTTGAACTACTGATTCGCCGCTTGTGGCTGCGCAAGACGGATGCAGCTTTGCGAGCACTCGCTGTAAGTGATATTTTCCGGCCTGAAGGGCCGATTATACCAGCCCAGGCCGTAAGCGCTGCGAAGAAAGGCAATTTTCGGATTACGAACCTTTAAGCTACCCGCATCGTTGAATGGCCCCTTCAGGGCCCTTGCCTACACTGTAACCTTCGCTCAGGCCCTCAGCCTGGCTGATCGAATCGGCCTTTCCGGCCGTAGAACTTGGAGAAAACCGTTCGCGACGTTGGTATTGGGGAGGAGGGGGGACGAGGGAATCCGGCACTCCACACCGCGTCTTGCGATTCGTATATCCTCGATATGAGTGAAACGTTGAATCTGGCTCTGCTAGGTTGTGGCACCGTCGGCGGCGGAGTTGCGAAATTACTGCTGGAAGAGCGCGACCGCATGGCCCAGCGAGCCGGCCGGCCCTTGAACCTGAAGCGCGTGGTCGTGCGCGATCCGGCCAAGCCGCGGGCCGTGCCGATGCCGCGCGAGCTGGTCGGCACCGACATTCAGGCTGCGATCACCGATCCGAATGTGCAAGTCATTGTCGAACTGATTGGCGGCGTTGAGGTGGCGCGCGCGGCCGTGCTTGCGGCGCTTGCTGCCGGCAAGCACGTGGTCACTGCCAACAAGGCGCTCTTGGCGCAACATGGACCGGAAATCTACGAAGCCGCTCGCCGAGCCGAGCGCGTGGTGGCCTTCGAGGCGAGTGTGGCCGGAGGAGTTCCAATCGTCGCGGCGCTCAGTCAAGGTTTGGCGGCAAACCAGATCATTTCGCTGCAAGGCATCCTCAATGGCACCAGCAACTTCATTCTCACCGAAATGACCGAGCAGCAGCAAACGTATGCTGCCGCGCTGGCAGAGGCGCAACGGCGGGGTTTTGCGGAAGCAGACCCGACCCTCGATGTGGACGGCACCGACTCGGCTCACAAATTGGCGATTCTGGCACAATTGGCTTTCGGCGTGGCGGTGCCGATTTCCGCGATCAGCCGCCGCGGCGTCGCCGGCATTCATGACATGGATATCCGCTTTGCCAGCGAATTGCATCACACTGTTAAGTTGTTGGCCGAAGCCTGGCTCTCCGAAGGGCAGTTGGCATTGCAAGTCGCGCCCGTGCTGCTTCGGAATTCCACGCCGATGGCGCAAGTCCGCGGCTCGGCCAATGCCATCCAGGTCTATGGTGATCTGGTGGGCGAAACGCTCTTCTACGGCCCGGGCGCCGGAGCGATGCCGACGGCCAGCGCCGTGTTGGCCGACCTCATCGACCTGGCCGTGGGCCGCGCGCAGCGCACGTTCGCGAATTTGCGGCTCTGGTCGCTGCAAAGCGCGAGCCTACGCCCCGCCGACAGCGTCCGCAGCCGGTTCTATCTGCGCTTGTTGGTGGAAGACCGCCCCGGCGTGCTGGCCGACGTTTGCCGCGCTTTGGCGGACGAGCAGGTGAGTATCTCTTCGGTGATCCAGCATGAGGCGCTCGACGAGCGCGAAGGCGATATCGTGCCGCTGGTCATTCTCACGCACACCGCCCTCACCGGCCGCTTCCGCGCCGCGGCCGAAGACATCAGCCGGCTGCGCGGCGTGACCGCGCCGAGCGTGTACTTCTCGGTGGCGGACTGAAAGCCGATGGCAAAAATGTAGGCGACGCTTGCCACGCGGCATTCGGGGGTCCTGCTTGCCAAGACGGACCTAGCGCGGACTTCGCGCTTTTGTAGCGGAATTCGCAAGAATTCCGACTAGGCGGCTGGCGGAATTCTTGCGAATTCCGCTACAGAAAATGGAAGCGTGCGCTAAATCATTCTTCCATTGTTATTGTTGGCTGCGAGAATCGCGCTCGAAGCACGCTCGCGCGGGCGTGGTGCGCGGTTGTGGCCTTTGAACTGATGCGACAGGTCGAGCCGCTGCAGTGTGCGCCAGCGCGGGGATTGGGCCAGCGCATGAACTGCCGCTTCGCCGATCAGGTTATCGCTCAAATCGAGGCATTGCAGGCGGGGCCATCCACGCGCGCTTGCGAGCAGTTGGGCGCCTTGGTCGCCGATCAGATTGTCGCGCAGAACCAAGGCTTGAAGGTGTGGAAAGTTGCTTGCTTCGATCAACCTCGCGACGCCCTCATCCGTGACCGCATTCGCACCCAAGCGCACTGTATGCACATCGGCCAGGACGGAAGCCCGGGCAAGAGATTTAACTCCTTCATCGCCAATCGCGCAACCCGTGAGGTGCAGAGCGCGCACGCGGCGCAGTTCCGGCATTTGCACGAGCCGGTCGATCAAGCCGTGGGCGCCGATAAGGCGCAACCGGCGAATCGGCGCCTCAAGAAATAGTTGTTCGCCCACTTCGAGAAAGATCCGAGCCTGTATGGTCAACTCTTCAATGAAGCCGCGGTGAAAGCGATAGCTGTAAGCATGCCGGAAAATGGGCTCGGCCCACTCGGCGCCGTGCTGGTGCAGGAGTCCATGCTGCCGGCGCTCGTTGTCGCCGGCACACTGCAAGCGAATGAATTCCGCCCGTGCGGTTTCGCCGTGTTCGTCCAGCCAATCGGCGTAAACCAGCCGCGGAGGCAGCTCGTCCGGTTGCTCGAGAATAGTTAACAGAAAGGCCCGATCCGAAATCATGGTCAATTCCAGGGCAAGCTGCGGAGGAAGGACGGATTAGCGCGTAAACGGCGATCACCAGGATTATGGCTCCGGCACGATCGTGTACGAGATGTCAGGCCCGTTACGCTTCGGGCTCGCCGTCGCAGTGGGCGGCTTGGACTGGAATTGGGCCGCGCCGACCCCGTGAAGGTCGGGCATGGCAAGACTCGTGTCAAATTGATCGATCGTCACCGGCATTGCCGGAACGGGAAGTGCATTGCGAGCAGGAGCCGCCGTGGATGTTGCGGGCACGGAGAAATCCGCCGGCCGCACCGGCATGGCCACCGTCGGGCTTGGCTGATAAACGGCGTTCACATTGTTGAATTCGGGAGCGCCGGCGTTGTATTGCGCTTGCTGGACCGCCTGAGCCGCCGGCGCCGGATCGTTGCCTTCCATGAGCATCTTCTGCGACGGCCCATGGTCCGGCTGGGCCTTCAAGGCCAGCACCAGGTGCTGGCGGGCAGCTTCGCCCTGGCCGATGTGCTGCATCATCCGGGCCATGTTATATTGTGCGTCAGCCTCCGGCATCGCTTTGCGCAGCCAAGTCAGGGCTTCCTCGTCCCGACCTTGCCGCGCCAGCATGAAGCCCATGCTCTTGCAGTATTCCATGTTTCGCGGCTCGAGCCGGCACGCCTGGGCCAGGCTCACGGCCGCCTCGTCAAAGCGCTGTATCCGCCCCAGGCACAGGCCGCGTTGGAACCAGAGCGTCGCCTCGTTTGGCAATTTCGTCAAAGCAGTTTGCCAGGTTTTCAGCGCCCCATCGCGGTCGCCGGCGAACTCCTGAGCCTTCGCCAGTCCTATGTAGGCCGGCACGAATTTGGCATCGAGTTGGAGCGCCCGGCGATACGAGTCCTGAGCCTTGCTCGAATATTGATTGCGTTCTTGCGGCGAGCGGTTCTCATCGGCGGCGCATTGAGCGAGCACGTCGCCCCAGGTCACGGCCGTGGCCGGCTTCACTTGGGCTTCCTTGGGCGGCTCCGGTTCCTTGCGAATGTTAATGGGGGTATTGCTGCCTACCGCGGGCGGTTTGGCCGGCGGCGCGGCGGACACCAAAGGGTCCGCCGATTGCCGTGGCTCGGTGTGCGTGCAACCAATGAGCCCGCAAATGATCCCGCCCGCCAAAATGATTGCTTTGCGACCTTCCATGGTCTTTCCCCAGATGTCCGTGGCCACAGGTCACTCGGCAATAGGACGGTGTCCTATCGGGAATTGGACCCTGCTTTTTAGAACTCGGCAATGAACGTGGCGGCCGCTTCAGCAAGGAGTTCGCGCGTGAGGTGGACCGGCTGTCGTCTGTATCGGCAAATGGATTGCACGATCTCCAACAAATCGCGGCAATCGCTGGCGCGGGGATTCCGGCCCTGATTGTAATAGCGGGTGTAAAGATACTCGATTCCTTCCGGACAGGGATTCATGCCGAGTTTGCGCGCGTAATTGTTAAAGATCTTCTCGTACACTTCGCGCGCTGGCGCCAGAATTTGCACTTTGTGGCGAATACGGCGGAGGAACGCGTCGTCCACCAGATCTTTCGGATCGAGATTCGTCGAGAAGATGATCAATTGTTCGAACGGCACCTGAAACTTCTTGCCATTGGCGATAGTGAGATAATCGTGCCGGTCTTCCAGGGGCAAAATCCAGCGGTTGAGCAACTCCTTGGGGCTGACGATCTGCCGGCCAAAGTCGTCGATGAGGAAGACGCCGCCATTTGCCTTATAGTGAATCGGAGCCTGGTAGAAATTGGCATCCGCATTGTAGCGTAGGTCGAGCATGCTGAGATTCAATTCGCCGCCAGTGACGATCACGGGCCGGTGGATGCGCACCCAGCGCGTATCGAGGTTGCCCACGGAGAGCAGTCGGCGAACGGTAGCGTCGCTGTCTTCATGATGGTCCAAGCTTTGATCGTCGTCCTGCTGATGAAGCGATGGATCAAAAACCGTAACAATGCTGCCTTCCACCGTAAATGCATACGGAATGTAAATGGAGCCGCCGGCATTGTTCATGAAATCGCCGATGGAGCGGGCAATTGCGGTCTTGCCATTGCCCGGCGGGCCATAAATGAAGACGGACCGGCCGCTGATGATGGCCGGGCCAATCGCGTTGAACAGGTCTTCGCGCAGCACAAGGTGGCCGAACGAAGCTTTGAGCGATTCGGGAATACAACCGATGCCTGTGACGGCCTGGCGGTAACATTGCTCGATGTAATCGTCGAGCGGAACCGGGGCGGCGCCCACATAAGAGCAGGCCCGCATGGCGTCGTTGGCGCGCGAGCGGCCCAGATCGGTAAGCGCGTAGACATAGCTCACTTCGCCCACCAGGTCGCCGCCGGCAACTTCGATGCTCTTTTGGTCCTTGAGGAACTTCAAACAATCGCGAATGACCTTAAACGGCAAACACATGAACTGGGCCAGATCACGCCCGAGCATTTGCCCACGGGTGTACAAGCTCTTCAAGATCATGTCGTTAATGAAGCCGGCCGTCAGTCCCGCTTCCTCCAACGTTTCGGGCGCCAACGGGGCTTCCAACATGCCCGGATGTGCCCAATCGAGCCCAGGAGTCGCCGTGCGCGCCATGCTTGCCTCCAGAAGTCAGAACTCCGAGATCCGAAGTCAGAGGTCGGTTCGTCAGATTTCTTCTGACCTCTGACTTCGGATCTCTGAGTTCTGGTTTTACAGCCATTTCCCGCGCGTAATGATAAACAGCGCCGCCGCCAGCACGGCGAAAACAATCACCACCACCCGGTCGGCCCGATTCGCAAAATGGCGCCAATACCGGTAGAACCCTTGCATGTTCAGCGTGCTGCCCCAGAAGGGAGCGACTGCGATGGAAGCGCGAACGGGAGTGGGCGGTGCGTCGGGACCGGAAGCGGCAATAGGCCCGGCGCTTGCAAACGCCAGGCCCAATGCGAACAGAATCGGAAATGCCCGCGACCAGCGCGAAGGTTGCGAATCCATGGTGTCCATCTCTTGCGCGGGAAATCCGCCGACCGCGAACGCATCGCCTTCGCGGCCGGCGGATTATTCTAACAGTCGATCAACGGGACGGCGGTGGACTATAGGCACCGCCCGGCGGCGGAGTTCCCATGCCCGGCTGGCCGCCCTGGACAGGAACCGGCTGATACGTCGTGACCGATTGGGTCGAAGTCGCCACTCCCGGGGCGGCAGTGCCACCCGTCGCGCCCAGAGTCCCTTGCGCGGCAGTGGTCCAGGCCGCCATCGACTGGGCCGCGGCGGCGGCCGGCTGGCCAACCTCAAACGGATCGTGAATCATGATCTCGAAATTCATCGGTCGGCCGACCATTTGCGCTTGGAGATAATTGCGGACAGCGATTACCCGCTTGCCGTCGAGCGTCCGGCGAGCCTGACCGTATGTTTCGGGATTGCTCGGGTCGTACACCACATCGTGGGCTGTGGCCAGGAATACATTCGGATCCGGGAACGGCCGGCGCCGGACCATGTATTCCAGCTTTGCCTGGCCCATTGCATTCAGCACATCGGATCCTTTATCGAAGTCGTAATTCCAAACGGTCTGATCGAGAATGTGTCCATTCTGGACTTGCGGGGCAAACGCTTCGATTACTTCCCGTTTGGCCGTAAAGGAATAACGCTCCGGCCAGCAGGGGTCCACCATATTGCGGTACGGCACGCAGCCCACCGCCATGGCGACCGTCGAAAGCGCCAGCATCCATGCTGCACGTCGGTTCATCCTTGGTACTCCTTATCTCAGGCCCAGGAACTGCCGCCCCTAGGCTTTCGGTTACTTATTCAACAGTTGCCGCTGGATGTTGATCGCCGCCGGGCCCACCAGCACCACGAAGATGCCGGGGAAAATAAAGAGCACGAGCGGGAAGATCAACTGTACCGCCGTCTTGGCCGCCTTCTCTTCGGCGATTTGCCGGCGGCGGGTCCGCATCGAATCCGACTGTACGCGCAGCGCCTGGGCAATGCTGGCGCCAAACCGGTCTGCCTGAATCAAGATCGCCGCCAGGCTGCGCACATCGTCCACACCGGTGCGAACACCGAGGTCGTGCAGCACTTCGCGGCGCGGCCGGCCCATTTGCAGTTGCAAATTCGCCAGCGCGAATTCTTCGCTGATAATGCGGGCGTGACCTTTCATTTCATCGGTCACTTTCCGCATGGCGGCGTCGAGGCCGAGGCCGCTTTCCACGCACACCACCATCAAGTCGAGTGCGTCGGGCAGCGTCAGGAAGATTTCCTTCTGCCGCTGGGAGCGCAGGAACCATAAGCCGATCACCGGCAAATAGAACCCCGCCGCGCCGCACAGCACAATCCAGAACATCGCCGACACGGTGAAACCGTCGTGCAGCAGGAAGATCAAGACCGCCGGCAGCAGAAACACCGCCAGGCTCGCCACCCGCATGCCCTGGTAAACGGCCGGGGCCGTCTCGCTGCGAAAACCCGCGTTCGCCAACCGCACCCGGAGCGAATTCCGCTCGAGGTCCGATTGGTTCTGCGAGATGCTTGCGCCCAGCCCTTCGATCGTCTTCTTGATGCCGGCCAGGTTCTTGCTCGGCTCCTTCTTGAGTTCAATGTCGGAGAGCGACTTCGACCGACTCAAGCGGACCAGCCGGTCCTCTGCCTGGCTATTGCGCTGCGATACCCAGGTAAGCACCCACCAGACCACCGCCACAATGATTACAAAGACAATAATCGGCAGCAGGACTGTCGGATCCACGATGATTTCTCCCACAATTGCGTATTTTGTCGATCAATCCAGAACCGCGCAAGTTAGGCAATTTGCAGCCACTGCGCACTACACCTTGATGTCCACGATTTTCTTGATGCATAGCGCGCCGAGAACCTGCATAACCAGCGCGAACACCGCCATTTGTATACCCATCGGGTCGGTCCACAGCATCGACACGTAGTCCGGCTTCATGTACAGCATGAGCACGAACAGACCGAACGGCATGGCGATCAACACCACGCCCGACAGCCGGCCTTCCGCCGTCAGGGCTTTGACGTGCCCCAAAATCTTGTAGCGCTCGCGGATCACGTAGCCGATCTTGTCCAAAATTTCTGCGAGGTCGCCACCCGTTTGCCGTTGAATGTTGACGGCCGTCACGAAGAAGCGCAGATCCAGGTTCGGGATGCGATCGCTCAGGTTTTTCAGCGCCTCGTCGAGGGGCACGCCCAGGTTTTGCTCCTCATACACCCGCCCGAATTCCTTGGCGATCGGCGATGGCATTTCTTCCGCGACCACGTGCAACCCTGAGGCGAGCGAGTGCCCGGCTCGTAGCGCCCGGGCCACCAGTTCCATGGCATCGGGCAGCTGGGCGGCGAATTTCTTCAACCGCGTTTTCCGTTTTTGCAGCAGCCACAGGAACGGGATCACAAAAAGCATGAAGGCCCCCACCGGCGCCACGTATAACGTGCCCACCAGCAAGGAACTCATCAATCCGCCGGCCAGGCCCAGCGCCAGCGCGATGCCGAACAACGCGCTGGGCTTGATGGCCACATCGGCCTGATCGAAAATCTTGTGAAAATGGAAGAACTCGGGCGTGATGGCGTCGAGCAGCGTCTTCTTGTCTTCCTGAGAGCTCTTGCGCATCAACAAATCATCGGTCGAATCGCGCCGCCCGCCCTTGCCCACCAGGGTGTCGAGGCGCTCGGCGGTCTTGGTAGACTCGCCGCCTCGCAGCGCCAGGGCCACCAACCCCACCGCGCCTGCCACCACGAAAAACATTACAAACGCCAGAATGATCGGATCCATGTTACACCAGAGGTCAGAGGTCAGGAGTCAGAAGTCAGAAGTCAGAGGTCAGCCTAGTTTTTTCTGACCTCGGAACTCTGATCTCTGACTTCTGATTAATAGTCGCGCATTAGCACCCGTTCCTGGAACATGTTGGAGGGCAGCTTCACGCCCTTCGATTCCAGGCGATTGACGAACGATGGCCGCACGCCGGTGGCTTCGAATTGGCCGTAGGCCCGGCCGTTTTGATCGATGCCCAGCTGCTTGTACTTGAAGATTTCCTGCATAATGATCACATCTTGTTCCAGGTTCATCACTTCCGTGATCGACGTGAGCCGCCGCGGGCCGCCCTGCAAGCGATTGGCCTGGATAATCAGATCCACGGCCGACGCCATTTGCTGCCGCATCGCCTTCATGGGCAACTCGAAGCCGGCCATCATGATCATCGTTTCCAAACGCGATAGACCGTCGCGCACGCTATTGGCGTGCAACGTGGTCATGGAGCCGGCGTGGCCCGTGTTCATGGCCTGGAGCATGTCGAGCGCCTCGGCGCCACGGCACTCGCCGATGATGATGCGTTCCGGCCGCATACGCAGGGCATTGCGAACGAGATCGCGGGTCGCCACGGCGCCCTTGCCTTCGATATTGGGGGGTCGTGTTTCCAGCCGCACGATGTGCTCCTGCTGCAGCTGCAGTTCCGCCGCGTCCTCGATCGTGATGATGCGCTCATCTCCAGGAATGAAGCCCGACAGCGTGTTCAGCAGCGTGGTCTTACCGGAACCAGTGCCGCCGGAAATGACCACGTTGAGCCGGGCCTTGATGCACGCTTCGAGCAGCATCGCCATTTCCGGCGTGAAGGCTTTGTAATTCAGCAGGTCTTCGAGCTTGAGCGGGTTGGTGCCGAAGCGCCGAATCGACATCGACGGACCGTCGAGCGCGATCGGCGGAATGATCGCATTGACACGGGAGCCGTCGGGCAAGCGGGCATCGACCATCGGCGACGTTTCATCCACGCGCCGGCCGACTTTCGAGACGATGCGATCGATGATCTGTAGCAAATGCTCGTTGTCGCGGAAGAAAATGTCGGCCTTTTCCAGCTTGCCGCGACGTTCGACATAAATGTTCTTGGGCCCGTTCACCAGAATATCGCTGATCGTCGGGTCTTTCAGCAAGCTTTCGAGCGGGCCGAAGCCCAGCGTCTCATCGAGCACTTCGTCGATAAGGCGCTCGCGCTCCATGCGGTTGAGCAGCGGGTTTTCGGTGTCGCACAAATGCTCGACCACGCGGCGAATATCGCGCCGCAAGGCATCGCTGGCCAGATCCTTTACGCGCGTGAAATCCAGCTTCTCAACGAGCTTGGCGTGAATTTGTCGCTTCAGGTCTTCGAAGCTCTTGCTGGTATTTCCGGCGTGAGAGCTGCTCACGCTCCCCGACGCGGATGAATGCGACAACCCCAGCCGCGAGCCATGATTGCTGCTGCCCAGACGCGACAATCCCTGTTGCAAACGAGACATGATGAGCGCTCTCCACCGTGCCTGGTAAAACTGCCGCTCCAAACATAGCTTTTTTCTGGCGCAATGGGGGCGAAGTGCGGGAAAAATTTCCCGACGAGCCGGAAGCGTGAGCGACGGACGATCCGAGCCGGAAGCGTAAGCGACGGAGCTTTTTTCCTTGCGAACCGCTATTCCCCCGCCTAAAGTGACGCCATCCCCGCATTTCGAGGCCGCAGCCATGAACACCGAGCCCTATCGCCCCAACGTGGATGAGCTGCTCATCGATTGGGAACTCCAACGGCAAAAGGGCACGCCCATTACGCCGGAAGAACTTTGCCGCGCTTGCCCGGAGCTGCTGGACGAAGTGAAGCAGCGGATTGCGGAGCAGATGAAGGTCGATGAACTGCTGGCCACGCCCGCCCAATCGGATACTGGCCTGAAGGCGGCCGCGAGATTAAGCCTGGGCGAGCCGCAAGTGCTGGCCGACCTGGCCACGCAATCGAAATTTCACAATCTGCGCTTTCACGCCAAGGGCGGCCTGGGCGAGGTCTGGATTGCCGACGACGAAACGCTCGGCCGCAAAGTCGCCCTGAAGCTCATCCAAAAGCAGCACAGCCACCGCGCCGACGCCCTGGAGCGCTTCCAACGCGAAGCCGAAATAACGAGCCGCCTCGAACACCCCGGCGTCGTGCCGGTTCATAGTATCGGCAAAACCGCCGACGACCTGCCGTGCTACGCCATGCGCTTTATCGAAGGCCAGACGTTGCATGAGGCGATACGGGAATTTCACGGACAACCTAACCCCCTAACCCCCTTCCCTAAGAGGGGAGGGGGAATACACTCCTCACCCTTCCCTCCTAGGGAAGGGGGCCGGGGGGTTAGGTTTGATTCCCTCGCCTTTCGCCAACTGCTGCGCCACTTCATCGACGTGTGCAACACGGTCGCCTACGCCCATAGCCGCGGCATCATCCACCGCGACCTGAAGCCGGCAAATATCATGCTGGGGGCTTTCGGCGAGACATGGGTGCTGGATTGGGGGCTGGCAAAGGACCTCGCGGCGAAGCCTCAAGGCGAGTCTGCGAGCCCTGCGGGTGATGCGCCAATGGGAATATCGACCGCCGGCGGCACTCCCAGCTTCGCGGCCCCGGAACAGCTCGAGGGCCACGCGAGCCCGTCCAACGATTTCTACGCCCTAGGCGCGATTCTATACTGTGTGCTCACGGACGGACCAGCAGTGCCGGGCGAAAACCTGCCGGAAATCTTGAATCGCACCCGAAAAGGCGACTACCCGCTGCCTCGTGCCCTGAATCCGCAAATTCCTGCAGCACTGGCAGCAATTTCCCAGAAAGCGCGAGCGCTGAGAACGGAAGACCGTTACGCTTCGGCCACGGCAATGGCGCAGGAAATTGAGCGCTGGCTCGCGGATGAGCCTACTGTGACGCATCGAGACGCTTTCACAATACGCGCGGGTCGCTGGGCGCGCAAACACAAGCCGTTGGTGACTAGCATGGTCGCCGTGAGCGTCGCGGTGATCGTACTTGGCAGTATTGGCGCGTGGTGGCGAGAGAAACGGCGTTTGGATGATGCCGTCAAACAACAGCAAATCGACCAAAGAGTGGAAGCTTTGCTTATCCCTCAGGATCAGCTCGTTGATGATTGGCAACGTCGCGGCAAGATCGCGCTCGATCAAGCCAAGGATAAGGCCAAGAATGCATCGGGAATCGCCCCAGGCGGCGCGACTTCAGACGTGCGCGAGAAGGTGGCGAAATTTCAGGACGCTGTCAATCGATTGGACAGGCAACAAGCCCAGAATGACAAACTGCTGACCGCCCTTCTGGATATCCTTGATTCGCCCGAGTTGATGCCCAGCACATCAGCCGCC